>CAZZAX010000115.1:16354-18303 GCA_964653075.1 uncultured Pirellulales bacterium | reverse complement strand
TGTAGAAATGGATTTCCTTCCTCAGAGTCTCACAGGTGGTTCTATAGTTAATCCAGTTTTCCTGGTATTTGAATGTCTTAAGCATACTTGTTCCAATGGCCACGAGGGCGGCAATAAAAACTGTTGGCCAGCGTATCACTTCAACATCTATGGCCACAAGCACAGGTGTTATAGCAGCTAAGATGATTACAGACAATTGAAAACGTCGATACAATTTTTGGTTCCACATAGATTTCTTGTCATACCAGTTGATTTGGGGCTCGTATCGCTCCTTTAGATACTTTTGGAAGTCTTCTGTTTCCATTCTCTAATTCTCCTTTTGTTTGTTAGGGAGGCTAAAGTAAATCTTAATTTAAAAATTCACAATTCTAACCTATTTATTACTTTTCAAGATCCCTGACCTTTTTCAGCAGGTTCAATATGATTAGAAACAAGTATTTTTGTTTCGTAAAGGAAAATCCTTAATCCCGGACATGACCAATTTTGACTTTTCCTCAGTCAATTTGTTATTAGCAGAAAATAGCCGACAAAAGCAACAGGCTTTTATAGTTATTCCTCGCAAACTACGCGAAAACCAACGCTGTCGCGGACAACGTCTGGATCGTACCCGTCGCGACAAGAGCAGCGCAGATAGGTCTCGGTGTTGGCCCAGGAGCCGCCACGTAAAGAGCGGGTAGCGCCGGATGAAGGCCCATTAGGATCGACGCTCGGGCCATTGGCATAATAATCCTCAGCATACCTGTCACTGCACCATTCCCAAACATTGCCGTGCATGTCATACAAATCCCAGGGGTTGGCTTTCTCCTGTCCTACCGAATGAGCATAGTCCTGACCCTTTTCATAGGTATTGTCCCAAAACCAGGCATGGTCATAAAGGGACGAGTCACTGTCGCCGAAGCTAAACCGAGTTTTTGTACCCGCCCGGCAGGCATACTCCCACTCAGCTTCGGTGGGCAACCTGTAGGTTTTACCCTCCTGCTGACTCAGTTTATTGCAAAAGTCATTTGCATCTTCCCAAGTTACATATACGGCAGGATAGTCGGCATCCTCCCGAACAAAGCTCTTTCCAGACCACGGCTTGGCATTCATAACTGACTCGTACTGGCCTTGGGTTACCTCTGTCTGACCCATCCAGAAGCCCTCGGATATGTGTACTTTATGATGAGGGAATTCGTCCGCAAAGACCTCCTCCTGTATATCGTATTCTCTGGCCAACTGTGCGGCTGAACTGCCGCTGCCCATCATAAACTCACCGGAGGGAATATAGACCAGTTTCATTCCGATGGAATTGGTTATTACATCGGGTGCTTTGAGGGCAAAGCTGGCGGTCACCAACTTGTCCGCGTCCATGACCAGCGTGGCGGGATTGGTGCTGCCGGACAGGTCGCCTGACCAATTCGTGAAAATGTACCCCGTATTCGGTACCGCCTCCAGAGTCACCGTCTCGTTATGATTGTAGCTGGCCTTATCGGGATTCTTCGTGACAGAGCCGCTTACCGCGGGAGGGGGAGTGTCCAGACTGTAGGTCTTGAGGGCGAAACTGGCGGTCACCGACTTATCTGAGTCCATGACCAGCATGGCGGGATTTTCGCTTCCGGACAGGTCGTCTGACCAATTCGTGAAAATGTACCCCGACTCCATATTCGGTACCGCCTCCAAAGTCACCGTCTCGCCATGTTTGTAGCTGGCCTGATTGGGATCCTTCAACACCTTGCCCTCGCTGTCTTCCGCGGTGACCGTCAGACTGTAGGTCTTGACGAAGTGAGCAATCACCGACTTGTTTGCATCCATGGCCAGTTCGGCGGGATTCATGCTGTGGTTGATGTCACCCGACCACTTTGTGAAACTGTACCCCGGATTTGGTACCGGCTTCAACTCCACCGTCTCGCCATTATTGTAGCTGGCCTGATTGGGATCCTTCAACACCTTGCCCTCGCTGTCTTCCGCGG
>CAZZAX010000115.1:0-16254 GCA_964653075.1 uncultured Pirellulales bacterium | reverse complement strand
TGACCGTCAGACTGTAGGTCTTAGGTTGACTGTCCTTCCCTTCTTTGAAGAAGAATGCTATCGAAACAATGACAATCAGCGCAACAATGCAAATAGCGGCAAGCACTATAGTCTTTTGACGCTTGCCCCCTCCTTTCTGGGTTTCCACGCCCGTTGATTTTGGGTGGACGAGTACATTGACGGCGAAGCTGGCCGTGACCGCCTTGTCGGCGTCCATGATCAGTGTGGCGGGATTACTACTGCCGGCCAGATCCCCCGACCAGCCGGTGAAGGTGTACCCGGCGTCCGCCTCCGCCTGCAACGTGACTTCATCGCCATCATTGTAGCTGGCCTTATCTGGACTCTTCGTGACGGAGCCGTCGACCGCAGTGGCCGTCAGACTGTAGGTCTTGATGGCAAAGCTGGCATCGATCGTATGTTCGGCCGTGACGTTGGTAAAGATGTGGCTGGCCACAGCGCCGACACTTTTGCCGTCGACCACGACATCATCGATCTGGTAGCCGTCCTCGGGTGTTATCGTAAAGGATTGATCTGCTCCTGAGTTTACGGGAACCTCGCCGGACGGACTGATCGCGCCGCCGGCGCCGCCCGAGGCCGTGATGGTACAGGCCGCTCTCGGCGGTACTTCACTGTCTCGCTGCGGCGACAAAGATTGACCGGTAATTGCACGAACAGCTTCCAATAATATGTCGAATTCCGGATGAGGTGATTTTCCTTCCCAATCAACGAGCCGTGCTGCCTGAATCCTTCTGAACTCAAAGGGTATTTCTACATCGTCAATCAAAGCCGGCACAAGGATTTTTCGGCTCGCTCCCTCGGATGCTTCATTTTGTACCCATTCCGACTTTACCGACTCCTTTGACCACAGAACGATAACACATTTTGCCTCATCCATGGCCTCTTTGATTACCTTCGAGAATTGCTTACCGGGAGGGATTTTTCGATCCCACCAAACCGACAAACCTTGACTCTCAAGTGCACCGGCAAGGACCTTGGCTCTGGCTCGGTCTTTACTCGAATAACTGATGAATATGTCGCTCATCGCATTTCAGGTGCTTATATCAACCAAATTAGGACAATCGCACCAGCCTCGGGGAATATTATACCGGGATTTCGCATATATACTACTGAAAAACTCCCGCAAGAATTAAGTCTCAAAATAACTTAATTTCATCTCAATATCAACAATATTCCGGCAGATTCAACGAGCCGTACTAAAAAAAACCGCCGAAAAAAATAATCAATCATCCTTAATTCACCCCTTATGGGTCAAATAATCATTTAAAGGCTTGCCTCGTCGAACACAAGAGTATCAGCTTACTTCCACCTCCTCTAATTAATGAAGGCGTTTCCGAGTTGAAAAATATTGATAAAAAATTCACATTCCTATTTTTATACCTAATTCTGAGCCTGGAGAAGAATTTATTTTAGCAGTCGCCTCCTTATACCTTTCGGTAGCTATTTCGTACAACTCTGGTTCAAAAGGCATTTTAGTCCAAGGTGTACGACTATAAAGACGCTTACTCCACATATCCCTGCGGCTAAAAATATCCCTCTTACTTACCTTGTCCACCAGGCCGTCAGCATCATTTGGGAAAAAACCATCATCAGGAGAATCAATTAACTTATATTGCCAACCCCTTCTAATGTTTGAGCTTAGAACCACTTCACATAATACCAAATTGTCTTTATCATCAAGTCTGCCTTCAATTGCTTCCTTCCGCCTGGCAGGATCCAGGACCTTACGTATACCACTCACAGTTAATGACTTCTTAAGAAGTTTATAATCATTATTATTGGTAATATTTACTATGTATAAATATAATATAAAGGCACAAGAACCTATTATTACGCATACCCTAAGTATTCTGGAATATCCCTTGTTATTAAACCTCCGAAGGCCCCTCTTGGCTTTTGTATCATCCATATTCATGTCATTTACCATGTTCTTTCTTAAATTCAGGACAGTAAATATCAAATATACACCACACCTGATTCTCAAAACATTAGCCCGCAAAAGCCGCATCTCCGCCTATGGCGGAGTCAATAATCAATTTATCCCCAAGGGATCATCCTTAATCAATAATCACTTGAAAGCCTCGCTCACCGTTGCCGCCTCAAATTATACTACCCTCTCATCAACACATCAAACATTTACCCGTCCATTCATCGAAAATCGTTCATCTCATGATGCACCTTTTTTGTGCTGCCTCTGGTTCGGTACTGTTTTTATTTACTACGTCCCTAATATGACTTCGTAATACTGTATGTTTCTCATGCTGGCCTCCGGCAGCACTAAAGCTTTTTAAATTTTGATATGTAATCTTGCTATTTGCATTTTTATTTTTAATATTATCCGTGTCTGTTTCGGATTTCGTAACCTGTCCTGAGCAAGGCCGAAGGATTCGAATTTCGAATTTTGCACTTCTTTCTTCTTGCAGTTTCTCTGCAAGGTCTGTATAGTGTTCAGGATTCCACGATATAATATTTAGTTATATTGGTGGAAAGGCGGATAGCGGTCGTTTACATCATTTTGTTTGAACCAATGTTTACTGTAATTCGTATTATCTAAAGATTGAATTATTGGTGGTTGCTGTGTATAAATGAAAGGCGGTGAAAGATATGAACCCCATAAGCCCAGTTCATTGGTCTCCTCAAAACGGTCTTCATGTTGACCATATGTATCAACAGGGTAATCAAACTTCTTGGTATCACCAACCCGTTTATCCTGGACAAACAACACTTAACACGTTTACGAATCCCTCTTATGCGAACGATCGTGCAATGTTTCAGATAAACAATCCCGGAATGCCTCCACCCTTGCTACCTTATCAGTATTGAAACCGGTGTCCAATCGGCAATCATCAAAGGCGGTGTAGCAAATGAGGTTACACCGCCTTTCTGCATCAACCTTGAGATGAACACAATATAACACTTTGATTATATTTGTGGAAAAGGCGGGTATTCCTCATGTTAGCCTTCTGCAGCATCTGATGGAGGGATTGCTTTGGGAAGTTTTCCTTTCTTGATAGCTTCAAATGTGTTCTCAATAAGGGGACGCATCTCGGGTATTGTGTACAATAATTTTAAGATTTTTGCAGTGTTTGCAGCAGGTCCATCGAAAGTAAATCCAGGGTTTGTTAAACTGCAACCCTCGAACCCAACACCGGCCTCTCCCCTAAAAACTAACTCCGTTTTCCTGAATGTACAATTCACGAAACGCTTTCCGTCTACTACAATCCGCTGCACACCAAATGACGCACCTTTTATGGTCCGAAGCGGCTTGGGTCGGTTTTTAATTGCTGGCCAAAATATGATAGCCAAAAACACAACGAAAAGAATGATTAGATATACATAGACAGGTAATGTTATGCTTTTAGACAAGAAATCTTCATTGAACTTCTTCCATCCAAGGATGATGCCCATTAATCCACTCAAGACTGAGATTATAAACATTACTAATATGATTATTGGGTTATTCTGAAGAAATCGTATTAAGGCTTCCATTATTAACTCCTTTCTGCATAGATAAAATACCGCTTTGTTAAAATTATAGAATAGCCGACCAGAGACTGTCAAGAAGTACTTTTGAAATGAAATATTAACGTATTTTACGTTGATTGCATTTTAAGATGAGCAATATAACGCATGGTTATATTTGTGGAAACCGCAGAAACTACTCAAAAAACAACGTATTGAATTTTGAATTATTTTGCTTGCCTTAGACGGCAATCCCTTTCATAATGGAATCCACAAAGGCGGAAAATTAAAGTATGAATAAGTATGAATTTATTACACTGATATTAATTCCATCAACAAGTGTATTGTTGGTTGCAATAGTCACATGGACAGGATATCAACAACATAAACTTGCTAAAGAGAAATTCAAACTCGATATGTTTGAAAAACGATTTGCTGTATATAAAGGAGTACAAGAATTGCTAACGATAATATTTAAAGAAGGCAAGCTTAACCTTTTTAAAGAAGGCGAGCATAACCTTGACCCGCTTATTGAGTTCAGACGAAAAACCCAAGACTCAACATTTCTCTTTGGTAAATAAATTCGCCAATATATTGATGACATCGACAAGAAATCATTAGAGTTAAGCACCGTAGCAAGCATGATTAAGCCTCTTCCTCGTGGCCAAGAGCGTTCTGAACTCTGCAGAAAACAAACTCTTTTGCTTGGAGAATTAATAGGTGAGCTTCCAAAGTTTAAGGAAGTCTTTGCACCTTACTTACGATTTGAAAAATGGAAATAAATCAGTGACAGAGTTGGTATTCTAAATTTTGCTTTTGATTTTGCAGCTTACCGACAATTTAATAACCTATTATATTTACTTAACGTTTGTTAAAGTCATAAAATAAGGGCTGCAAGAATTGAACTCGCAGCCCTCTGTATGGGGTTTATTCAAGCTGCGGTTTTGTATTTTCGCGATAAACTGTAAGCGTTTTCCCTCCTAAATAACATGTCTTGGTATAGTATCGAGGTATTTGCAGCACTTGCATCTCCATCAGGAGCATCCTCGAAGTTGAAATCTACCTCTTGCGGATGCAACTCATTTATTGCACCTGATACCATATCTATAGCAAGGCCAATTAACCCGCCAATCAATATGTTAGCCCAGACCCAATTATTCAGCCTTTGTTCGAGTTGTACTTGTTGCGATTCGTGTCCGGTTAATTCAGCAACCAATGTATGTTTTGATTTTCTTTCTAAAACGATAGAACCTGGTGTGATAATAGAAGTACCGTTGTCAGCGGTCACCTTTGCTCCTGGTGGTGTAGAACTTATTGTTATTTTTTGTGTGCTTCCCGAAAAAATTGAGCAACAACCTGAACTGGTTAACACAAACAGACTACACAAAAGCAACAAACATATTACTTTCTTGTTTTTCATTTTGCGTTCCTTTAAAAAGTTTTCTGCCCCAACATTTCCAGAACAAACGCTTGGTTTCACTATTTAAATCCGCTATTCCAATTTAATAGTTATTTATCAACTATAATAAACCTCCTTTCTTCTGCCAGGAATAGAAAGACTTGACGCATAACCAAAGCGTGTAAACGACATAGACCACAGAACTTCGCTTTCTTATTTTGAAAGTAGCCTACTAAAACAAGTTTGTCAATGAAAATTCCCTACAAAATACAATTTTATAAAGAAGTGTGCTTGTTAGATGATAAATATAATGCCCTGTTATATTTGTGGAAATTGATATATACTGCTGTTAAGTATGTAAAATAACACAGGAGAACATTATGAAGAAGCGTAAGAAACGTCCTCGGCGTAATTGGCGTGTTGAAGACAATCTTGTTACTCTTTATATAGCTAAACATAAAGATAAAGACTTAAATTATAAAAAGAAGGATATTGAAAAAATAATAGCTCTTGCCAGTGTCCAAAGGCGTATTGAAAACTTTAGATACATACATACAAATGGAAAAAACGGGCTTTCAGCAAGGAGGCCGGCATAATCATGGAAACAACTCTATAACATTTTCAAGGGTTTCGACCAGAAGAAATTTGCCAAACTGGTTAATCTTATATTAGAGGTAAAATCAAATTTATACACTACTACATTGTCGGCTAATCCAAAACGTCTGTAATTCCCAATAAATCTACTGGCATGAGATGAACGTAGGTGGACTCTGTGATTTGGACGCTGCTATGGCCAAGAATCTTTGATACTTTGTATATAGAAACGCCTTTGCGAATGAGTTGTGTTGCAAAATAATGTCTTACAGCATGGGCTCCAAAACTTTTTATTCTTAAATATTCTAAATTCTACATTCTAAATTCTTACTTCCCTCGCCCATCTGTTAATCTCCAATCCCTGCCTTCATCCTGAGCAAAGCCTGCCCTGAGCGTAGTCGAATGGGTCGAAGGGCTAATTCGCCAATCTCTTTTTTCCTTTTCACTTGCAAACTTGCCCCTCGGTCTGTATAGTGTTCAGGATTCCACGATATAACATGTCGTTAAATGGGGAATCAGTGCAGGAATATTTAGAGTGCCTAACAAAATTAATCGTGGCACTGAAAACAGGAGTTTTCGTTTCTGGCAAGAAAGGCGAAGCAGGCAATCTATAGCATTGTTGATGGAGCCTGACGCCGCCAGAAACGAAATAAGTTGTTTGAATGCAGAGTAATTTTATTAGGTGCTCTTAGCGGTATTGCTGCCGCAGGCATCTTGTAAATAAAGACTATTCGGGAAAACGTAATGCCGAAAGATAAGTCTATAAAGAAAATACTGCTAATCGGCTCCGGGCCCATTGTCATAGGCCAGGCCTGTGAATTCGATTATTCCGGCGCCCAGGCCTGCAAGGTCCTCAGAAAGGCCGGCTACAAGGTCGTCCTTGTAAACAGCAATCCCGCCACGATAATGACCGACCCCGAAATGGCGGACAGAACATATATTGAGCCTATCACGCCCGAGATTGTCGCCAAGATAATCGCAAGAGAAAAGCCCGACAGTCTCCTGCCCACTTTGGGCGGACAGACCGGCCTTAACACCGCCGTCGCCCTGGCCGAGTCCGGCGTATTGAAAAAGCATAATGTCCGCATGCTGGGCGCAAACCTGAAAACGATCAAAAAAGCCGAGGAAAGAGACCGCTTCAAAAAGGTAATGACCGGCTGCGGCCTTGAAGTTCCCGAAAGCGGATTTGCACATACCTGGGATGAGGCAAAAAAAATCATCGAGCACGTCGGCTTCCCCGCCATTATCCGCCCCAGCTATACCCTGGGAGGCACCGGCGGAAACGTTGCATATAACCACGAGGAATATGAAGAATTCATTCACTGGGGCCTGAATTTGAGCCCAATCAGCCAGGTCCTTGTCGAAGAATCCGTCGTCGGATGGAAAGAATACGAGTTTGAGGTTATGAGAGACAAGAAGGACAACGTCGTCATTGTCTGCTCCATCGAAAACCTCGACCCCATGGGTATCCACACCGGCGACAGCATAACCGTCGCCCCGGCCCAGACACTTACCGACAAAGAATACCAGATAATGCGCGATGCCTCGCTGAAAATCATAAGGGCAATAGGCGTAGAAACCGGCGGCTCCAACATTCAATTCGCCGTCAATCCCGATAACGGAAAGCTCTATGTAATTGAGATGAACCCGAGGGTTTCGCGAAGCTCTGCCCTTGCCTCCAAGGCGACCGGCTTTCCCATCGCCAAGATTGCCTCGCTTCTGGCCGTAGGTTACACCCTCGACGAAATCCCGAACGACATTACCAAAAAGACCCCGGCCTGTTTCGAGCCGACCATCGATTATTGCGTTGTGAAGTGGCCGCGATTCACATTTGAAAAATTCCCGAATACCAATCCTGAGCTGACAGTTCAGATGAAATCGGTCGGTGAAGCGATGGCTATCGGCAGGACCTTCAAGGAGTCGCTGCAAAAGGCAATCAGGTCGCTGGAAATAGACCGTTATTCTCTCGACAACCGGCATATCAAAGTCTCTCTTTCGACGTTCGATTTGAAGAAAAAGCTCAGAACGAATTGCTGGGATAAAATCTGGTACGCAGCCGAGGCCCTGCGCAGAAAACTGCCGGTCGATGAAATCTTCACCCTCACGAAGATAGATCCGTGGTTCCTCAACAACATCAAGGATATTGTAACTTTCGAGGAAAAGCTCAAGAGCATACAGGACATAAAGCAAAAGACAAAATCCCCGCTTAAACGCTCCGGCATGGAGGCTCTGGGTTCTGCGGTCTTGAAAAAGGCCAAGGAATATGGTTTCAGCGACAAGTATATGGCATCTCTCTTGGATGTAGAAGAGCAGGAGCTTCGCAAACACCGGCAGTCCCTTGGCATAAATGCCGTTTACAAGACCGTCGATACATGCGGCGCGGAATTCGAGGCGACCACCCCTTATCTTTATTCGACTTTCGAGAGCTACTGCGAGGCGAACCCGACCGACAGAAGAAAGGTCATAATTCTCGGCGGCGGGCCGAACCGCATCGGCCAGGGTATCGAGTTCGATTACTGCTGCGTACATGCGGCGTTCGCACTGAAGGAAATCGGCATCGAATCGATTATGGTAAACTGCAATCCGGAAACTGTCAGTACCGATTACGATACTTCGGACAGGCTTTACTTCGAGCCGCTTACCTTCGAAGATGTTATGTCTATCGTGGAGAAGGAAAATCCCGACGGCGTAATCGTTCAGTTCGGCGGCCAGACACCGTTGAAATTGGCGGTGCCGCTTGAAAAGGCCGGAGTGAAAATTATAGGCACGTCCCCCGACAGCATCGACCGTGCAGAGGACCGCAGACGCTTTAATAAGCTCGTCGAAAAACTCAAACTTCGCCAGCCCTTCAGCGACACGGCCACGAACTATGCCCAGACGGTAAAGATAGCGGAAAAACTTGGTTTCCCTTTGCTGATAAGACCCAGCTTTGTCCTCGGTGGAAGGGCGATGCAGATTGTTTACGACCCGCAGGAATTGAAGGCCTGTGTCGGAGAGGCGATTGAGGTCTCGGGCAAGCATCCGATTCTGATTGACAAGTTTCTCGACGATGCTACGGAGCTGGACGTCGATGCCGTCAGCGACGGCAAAAGAGTTGTCATCGGCGGAATTATGGAGCATATAGAAGAAGCCGGCGTCCATTCGGGCGATAGCGCCTGCTCGCTGCCGCCGGTTTCGATAAGTGCAAAGGTCCTTGAAGAAATTAAAAGACAGGCAAAACTGCTTGCCCTCGAATTGAAAGTCAAGGGCCTTATAAACATCCAGTTCGCCGTAAAAGACGAGCAGGTTTATATTCTTGAGGTCAACCCGCGGGCTTCCCGGACTATCCCTTTTGTCAGTAAATCCATCGGCGTGCCTCTGGCCAAACTGGCCGCCAAGGTAATGACGGGGATGACACTTGATGAGCTGCAATTTACCGAGCAGATTCATCGCGGTCACTTTGCCGTAAAAGAAGCTGTCTTTCCGTTTTTGAAATTCCCCGGCATAGACACGCTGCTTGGCCCGGAGATGCTTTCGACGGGCGAGGTTATGGGCATTTCCGACGATTTCGGTATCGCATTCGCAAAATCGCAGATAGCCGCGGGAAACACTTTGCCGACTTGCGGCAATGTCTTTTTGAGTGTAAAAGACGCCGACAAATCCCGCGCAGTCGAGGTCGCACGCAGGCTGTACGAGATGGGCTTTAAGATTATCGCGACAAAGGGCACCTGCATCGAATTTATCAGAAATAACATCCCTTCGCAGTTTGTTTTGAAGATCACCGAAGGCCGGCCCAACATAGTCGATTCGATAATAAATAACGAGATAGACCTGATTATAAACACTACCATAGGCAAACAGTCGATAAAGGATTCTTTTTCGATCAGGAGAAACGCCCTGGACAAGCAGATTCCTTATGTAACAACAATACGGGGCGCCGTGGCCGTGGCAAAGGCCATCGAAGCGCTCAAGCAAAGAAAAGTCGGCGTAAAGCCCATCCAGTTGTACTATCGAGAAAAAGGGAAATAACCGGTGAAAGCTATATTGTTGCTCGAAGACGGCACTGTTTTCAAAGGCACCTCTTTCGGCGCCAAGGGCTGGAAGTGCGGAGAAGTTGTCTTTAATACTGCCATGACCGGCTATCAGGAGATACTGACGGACCCATCGTATAACGAGCAGATAATTACAATGACCTACCCGCTTATAGGCAACTACGGGACCAACAAGGCCGACTGGGAATCGCGAAAGAGCTTCGCCCGTGGTTTTATTGTTAAGGAGAACTGCGAATATCCGAGCAACTGGCGAAGCAAGCAATCGCTGAGCGAATATCTTAAGGCCAATAACATTGTCGGTCTCGAAGGCATCGACACCCGGGCGCTGGTAAGGCATATCCGTACAGCCGGAGCGATGAGAGGTATTATATCCTCGGCCGAATTCGGGATAACGAGCCTGAAGAAAAAACTGCAAAAGTATCCCGGCCTTGTCGGTAGAGACATTGTCAAAGACGTAACAGTCAGGAAACCTTACGATTGGGACAAGGGCGTAATCGACGTATTGAAAGACAAGGAAATAAAACCGCCGAAAAAGTACAGGGTCGTGGCCTTCGATTTCGGTATGAAGCTGAATATCCTTCGGCTGCTTCGATCTCAGGGCTGCGATGTTTACGTCGTTCCGGCCGGAACCAGCGCCAAAGAGGTCCTGGCACGAAAGCCGGATGGTGTGTTCCTGAGTAACGGGCCGGGCGACCCAGCACCGGTGAGCTATGCGATTGAGACCGCCAGGCAGCTTCTTGGCAAGGTGCCAACATTCGGGATATGCCTGGGCCATCAGATTCTCGCACTTGCCCTCGGGGCAAAAACATATAAGCTCAAATTCGGACACAGAGGGGCGAACCATCCGGTTAAGAACCTCAGGACGAAAAAGATCGAGATAACCAGCCAGAACCACGGCTTCTGTGTCGATATGGATTCGCTGGACGAAAAAACCGTCGAGCTGACGCACCTGAACCTCAACGATAATACGGTCGAAGGGATTCGCTGCAAGGACAAGCGAGCATTTTCCGTCCAGTATCACCCGGAGGCGTCGCCCGGCCCGCACGATTCGAATTACCTTTTCGATGATTTTATTAAATTGATGAATCAATCCTGACATCATATTTTGGTTTTGAAATTGGGTTTGTTTGGGTTTGTTTTTTCGGAGCAGCGAGCGGGAAATATTTTCATAATCCTTTGTATATGAATACTTTGCATCAATTTTGGCCTTTGAAGCAATTGGCTTTGTATTGGCTTTGTATTGGCTTTGATTGGGTTTGTTTTTGACTCCTGTCAGACTGATAAAAATTGTATAAATCATTGTTATAAAGAAAGTAACGTTCATTTGGACATTTGGTGAATTGGGTTTGTTTTGCATAATTTGCTTATAAATTCGTACGTAATATTTCGTAGATTGTGTTTCGTATCTCGTATCTCGTATATCTTATTGCGTATTGCGTATTGTATATTGCGGATTTCATATTTCATATTGTACCCGGCAGGAAAGCTAGTAAGCACACACCGGGGGTAAACTCAGGAGAGTAAAAAAACAGTCCCCCTATAATTAGACGTACCTGCGTGTTTGATACGAAAAATTGGGGATTTTAGGGGTGCTACCGGTGCATAAGTGTTTATATATAAAGGAATAAAAAATTTTTTAGAAAAATTGAAATTTGTTGAAAATTACCAGCGTTTTTTGTCGAAATTGGCAGAAAATCGCAGGAAATCGGCACTTTTTAATAGGTTAACATTATGTTAGATTGGGTAAGATAAGTAGTTATGGCAAGCGATAAATATTATCGGACGTTGCAGTGTTTGGTGGTGGGGAGTGGTTAGGTGGGATGGGGAGGTAATGGAAAATGTGGAATTTAGAATTTAGAATGTAGAATTGGCCACGAACGGAGAATTTTATTGGATTGAGCTGGTTACTGGTGAGACCGGAAGACATCATTAGTCCACTACCTGTTAATGACAGGTAGCGCGGGTGGGAAGTAGAAGATAAGCGAATTAGGGAATTGGAGATTAGAAATCAAAAGTTAAAATGCAAATAGCAAAATTACAAATCAAAATTCAAAAAGCTATCCTTCGTCTCCGCTCAGGATGAAATGGTATATAGCATTTCTACCGGAGGCCAGCATGAACATCATACATTCACGCAGACACGAAGCCCCCGACCCCCGGCAGAAAAGCAAGTAAGCTAACACCAAGGGTAAACTCCAAAGCAAGTGGGCTAATATTCCCCTGTTGCGAGTCAGGTGAGCAGAACCCGGGGATAAACTCTGTGTAAATTCTGGAGTGATTAAAATTAGTGCGAACCGCAGTCAGCACAAAACAGGTGCATTATGGGATCCTCGATTCAGGATGGTTACTGCCTATGCACTCAAATGCAGATAGCTGGGGAAATTTAGGCTATGTTGCCTATTTTAACACAAGAAAACAGCCATTTTTATCTTGTAAGTTCTACATCGATAGTGTAATTATTCCTTAGATGAGCGAGCAAGCAAAACATCATAGATTAATAGCTTGAGATTAAACTATTTTTATTAAAGAAGGCGCATTATGCGGGTAGTGATACTGATATGGGTGTGCTTATACGGAAACGATATCATCATTAGTTAGGATATTACGAACTAAAAAAAGAAATATTTTTTAAACAGAAAGTCAAAAGATGGATAGAGCAAAACGTGTAATCAATGATTTTATTGAATTTGCTAAGCGCAGAAATCTCCCAAATGCAATTATAAAGGATATACCTTTTATAGGTAATACTCTTGAAAGTCTTATTTTGGGAGGAGATGAAAAAATTATTGATGAGATAATACAAAAGTTTGAATCATCTCTAGAAACTAAAATATTACCTCAATTAAAGGATATCATCAAAGAGTATGAAAATCCTATAAAGATTATTTTAATAATTGGCAGTGGTGTTTTAGAAAACATCTACCAATTACCCGTTCCGACGAAATTGCAAATAGGTAAGAAACATATTGCAGACAGAAAAGAACTATTAGGTGGAAGTGGAGTTAATTATACTTTAAGATTATCAAATACTAAGCACATAGTGTTTCCAATACTATCCATTGGCAACGACCCTTTGGGAGACAAGATTCAAGAAAAAATATGTGAAGAAGTTAATAAATATGAAAAACATAAAATACTAAGTTCTTTAATTAAAAGTGATGATTTTAAATGCAAAAAACTAGTAACTCCTCAAAGCACAATTATAGTAAGCGGAGAAGATAGAACAATTTTTACGGAAGAATTGAGCGGAGATTATGATTTTTGTGATTATGTAAATAAACAAATTGAAAATATTGAAAAGATTCCAAGTTTAGAAATTAGTGCGGTAATGATAGGTCATATATATGCAGATGATCCTGAAAATAATATAAAACTTGAAGAACCTGGGAAAATAACAAAAACAATTATTGATAAATTTCACAATAAGGCATTGATTTATGTTAATTTTGGTAATAGTCAATTGAAACATGGGTTTAGTTTTTGGGAGAAATATATAAGGGACATTGATATTTTTCAGCTTTCAATAAGTGAAATCAGAAATTTTTTATCAAATAAAAAAAATGTAAAAGTGCAAGATATTATTCCTTTATACGAAATAATCGAGTTTTTAAAAAGTAATGAAATCACTACTTTGATAACTCTTGACAAATTCGGAGCTGTGGCAAATTTCAAAGACGGAGAAGATGGTATTATATTTTTTTGGCCATTTGAATTATCTGATTTCGTTGATTCTACCGGAGCTGGTGATGCATTTGGGGCGGGTTTGGTTGCAAATTTGTATAATGATGGAGAATTGACTTTTGGATCTTTTTTTAATGCAATAAAAGAAGCGAGGGTATGGTCGGCATTTGCTTGTAGAACCCTTGGAGGTTCATCTGGCTGCCCCGACAAAAGAACACTAAATACTTTTAAGAAATCTACTCCTGAATTCGGCAAATTAGAAGTAAAAGGAAAATATGACAGTGAATTTATTTTGAAACTTATTGACAGGGCCTATTCGTAATATTTAAACGAGCAATCGGACAGTTATCGATTAAAGGCAAGATTAGAGAATTGAAAAGAAAAAGGAAAAGGCAAAAATAAGGAGGCCCTTTCGACCCTTTCAAATGATTAGTGATAAATGATGATTGATTATTGAAAAAAGACTCAAGACACAAGACGAAAGAGAGTGTGGATTCCTGCTCCCAGCCTTCGCGGGCACAGGCTGTGGCGGATATGCGGCTTTTGCGGGCATAGCCGGGAAGAAATGTAGAAATCAAATTTCAAAAATCAAAATTATATGGATTGCTTGTTTGATAGCGGTATTTTTTGTAGCACAGCATGTTGAACCTACCGGAATATTGTTGATATTGAGATGAAATATATTATTATGTAACTTGAAGCTTGCGGAAATGTTTTAGTGAAGTGTATATGGGAAATAGCGGTTTATTGTAGAACTGTTTTGTAGTAAAGGGCAGTTTGGATTGTTTTCAAAAAAAGTAAATATCATATTCTTTGTTTTCTCTTTATTGCCTGGGATCACAGGTATCTTCTTAGAAGAATTTGCTCCCGTCTGAAACAATCCACTTGATACTCTTGGATAGTACTTAAAATTGTCTTTTTTTCTGGCAGCTATCTTATCTGTAATAATCGGTTTCCAGAGCAATATACGTAATGAGTTTTTCGTTATGTGAAACGATATAATGAGTAGTTGGATTCGTATAAAAAATATGGAGATACCATTGTTAAAACGATTATTGTTTTTGTTAATGTTTACGATGCTTCTATTCAGCTCGTGTACCTTTTCGAAGAGTTACCGTGGTCGCATTAAGCTTCCCGAAGTGACATCGATTGAAACTGCAAAAGAAATAGTAACCAATGTTTTGAACGATGGATTTATAGAGAAGATATCAAAGAAATTCCCTAATTTTGGTCCTGTTAAAAATCCCAAGAAACATGGGATTTTCCTTTATTGGGGTTATGCTCACGGAAAGAGCGGGCCGGAAGATGTGCATATTCTTTTTGTTATTAACTACGTTGGTAAACTCGATAATCAAGATGAAATATTTCAGTACGGTAAAAGTATTGTAGAAAATTACGTTCGTGAATATTTTAAAGATAAGAAAAATCTGACGATTAAATCTGACGGTCTGCCATGCTTTTCTGCGAAAGCGAGAATAGAGACCGTTTAACTTTTTCTTTATACGGAAACGATATAATCATTAGTTGGGCAATAAAAGGTACAAAGGAACAAACATGACTGCATTTTCAGGTAAGGACAAATCGTATGCTTCTATAGCCGCAGTGATGTTTATAATGTTGCTTTTAGCAACGGCTATCGGTAATGCGATCGCATTGATCGGTGTGATTTTTATGTCTGCGGTAGCGCTGGCTCTGATTGTAGTGTTCGGCGACCGGACGCAGCGCAGAGAGGGCGTTCTGATTGCTCTTATGGCGGCTGTTATTGGCCTTGGCGTTCTTCTGGTGCTTCTTAAGATCTTACCTGTAGAGCTTATGCGTTGATAAGAGAAGCAGACGATTAGAATTTAGAATGAAGAATTGACCCTTCGTCTGGCGCTCAGGGTGAAGAGGGAGATTTGCTCACCCTTCGTCTCCGCTCACCCTTCGTCTGGCGCTCAGGGTGAAGGGGGCAGGTAAGGAAACGTTAGAATAGAGAACACAGGATGGACAGAGCCTGGGTTTATATTCTGAAATGCAGCGATGCCAGCTACTATACCGGCAAGACGCAAAAACTGGAAGAAAGGATAGCCCAACATCAAAACGGGACATTCAAAGGATATACATCTAAACGACTGCCAGTTGAATTGGTTTATGTTCATGGGTTTTCGACATACCATGATGCCATTCAGGCAGAACGTCAGATTAAGGGTTGGTCTCATGCCAAAAAGGAAGCGTTGTTTCATGGTGATTTTAAGTTACTGCACGATTTATCTGCGTGCCGGAATGTGTCACATTACAAGAATAAAGAGAACGTATAGTGAACTCAATGCTTCGTCTGAAGGTCGCCCTTCGTCTGGCGCTCAGGGTGAAGGGGAGAGGATATATTTAGCCAAATTTGGTTTGTGGCCGAGGATTTCGGCTATTTCCCCGTTTTAATGCATAAAAAAGCCGCTTTCCTGACCTTATCCTTTTTACTTTTTACTTATGACTTATGCTTTTGTGCACTGGTTTTTATCTTGTAAATCCTGATTTTCCAGTGAATATTTCCAGTAGTCGAGACGTTTTAACTTATAGAACTAAATATGAAGGTTCTCTGACGTCCTAATGATCAGTAGTCAGGCGTTAACACAAAATCAGAAGGAGAAAAAAATGAAGATAAAACTGTTTGGAAAAGAAGGTTCGAAGAAAGTATTCGGATTAGAAGAAGAAGTGAACACCTGGCTGGAACAACATCCAAAAATCAAGATCATTGATATCAGGCAGTCGGCAAGCGGCGGGAGCTTACAGGATACTAAACTCTACATTTCAGTTTGGTACGCAGACGCCTAACAAGGCGCTGCACCGGACGGCAATTCCGCTGCGTTCCATCGCCGCCGGTGAGTTTTGTCGTTGGCAGCAAGAAAAGTTTGGAAGGGAGATTTTTATGGAAGTCAGCAAAATCATTATTTATGTTCTGGCCGTATCAGTATTGTTTGTCTCGCTTTTTTGTCATACGGAAGAGGCGGTATTTATATGACCATGCTCAGGGAAATTCGATTGAATTCGACGGTTCGGGAGATTTCGAAGCCGGTATCGGAATTTATCGAGGAA
>CAZZAX010000114.1:0-18437 GCA_964653075.1 uncultured Pirellulales bacterium | reverse complement strand
GCACTTTTTGTAAATACCTTAAACCACAAGCACTTTCGAACAACGCAAATGGCTCGCTCTTTTAATTAAAAGCATCCCCTTTTTAAGTAAATGGCTGTTTTTCGGGAATAAGGCTTTAAGGGCCGATACAGTTGCATCACAGTGTTAGGATATGCTATAATCATGGCCGGCAGGCATGTCAATAAAACTGAATCTTTATCCGGGTAAAGGTAAAAGCCATGCGCGAGCAAAAAGGTTTTACTTTGATAGAACTTCTGGTGGTAATTGCAATTATAGCATTACTGATGGCGATATTAATGCCGGCCCTTCAACTGGCCCGGGAGCAGGTTAAGGAGGTAATCTGTAAGAGCCATCTGCATCAATGGTCCATTTGTTTTATGATGTACACGTCCGACTATGACGGAAGGTTTATGCCGGGTATCGATGAAGATTGGTCAACCGGCCAATACTCATGGATATATACGCTGATTCCCTATTACAACGAGCCGGTCATTCGCCTTTGTCCCAAGGCCAAACGCACAGTCGAAGAGGGCGGCACAATGCCCTGGGTGGCCTGGGACGTTAGTAAAACCAATCCTAATGATTTTTCCTATCTCAGAGACCCGATATACAAGGTAGGCAGCTACGGGATTAACTGGTGGATCAATGACAGTGACCTGGTTCAGGGTGCACATGATGTTAAGAACAAATGGCGACGAGCCGGTCAAAAGAATGCAAGTATGATTCCTGTATTAATGGACAACGGTTTCATGCTGGTCCGGTCCGAGCCGTTAGACCCACCCCCGAACCAGGACGGAGAATTCCTCTGGGCGTTCGGGGGCGGTATGAGACGTGTCTGCACGAATCGGCACAACGGCGAGGTAAACATAATCTTTATGGACTGGTCAACGCGCAAGGCAGGTCTGAAGGAACTTTGGACATTAAATTGGCACCGCAGCTTCGATATTCGTAATCCGTGGACCAAAGCCGGGGCTGTTGTGCCTGGCGACTGGCCTCAGTGGATGAGAAAGTTTAAGGATTACTGAAAAAAACATTAAATTCAGGTTGCTACTGAGGTCATTCTCTTTTTTCTTAATACCACAATTCCTAATGCTCCCAGCCCCAGAAATCCAATCGTTGAAGGTTCCGGAACAGCGTTTACCTCTACTGCTGCGATTGCAACTTCTAATTGTCTATGATAAAAGGGGCGTCCAGACGAATAGTACAATCCCCCCAACAAATTATATTGTCTTTTCTCAAGATAATTCATGTGTCCCTTATCTGAGAAATAATAACGCCTATAGATAAAATCTTCGGTGTTAATATAATAGCTACTCCGTACGGCGTACTCACTGACTGGAAATTGCTCACCCCAAAAAACAAACCGGCCTTTATTTACTATATTTGTAAATCCGACTGGTCGGTCTAACTCTTTATCGTACAGCTTCGGATAAAAAGGATACCCCAGAAAATAACCCAATTTTCCAATCAAATTATACTGTCCTCTATCGAGGTAGTAATATTGCCCGTAATCTAAGAAATAATACCACCGGCTATCAATATATGAAGCAGCGCGAGCATAGTCTAAACGGTAATATGTTGCGTAAACTTTATCAGCAAAAACAAGGGATATTATTGCGGCTAATCCGCCAATCACCAGCCTCCTTGAGATATGCTTTGCTATTGTCTGAACCGCTTGAAAGGTTTTAACGTTGTAAGATTCCTCTTCCATGATTGTGCCCTCCGTATATGTTCTTTAGTTTTAGAACATCGTGTACTATAATCGGTTCCGGAACCTGCAGAAAGAGTTCCCAAATCCAATCTATTATACACTATTATCAATCTATCAGAGGGCAAATTATATCTTTTTGACAGATTTTTACTCGTTTGCCGTGCTGTGGAAACCGGAAGTGGATATTTTATTGCATCTTCCGCACTTATCTGAGGATTAGCTTTGAAATATTCTTTCAATTTTTCGCACAAAAGCTTAATATAGCGGAAGATATTTCCGTTAAAATAGAATCAGGGCCGGCGAGGCAGTTAAAGTGTTTTTTCGGAGTCCGAGGTTATGTGTTTTAAGAAGTGGATATTGGTTATGGCAGTTGCGGTATCGATGTTTTTCGGCAACCTGAATGCATCTCAAAGCAACGAACAGCAGAAGTTTGAAAAGTCAGTGGTTTTAATCCGAAGTGTTCATCAGGACTTCGACTACGTTACACCATGGAAACAGAAAGCGATGACTCAAACTATCGGGTCAGGATTTATAATAGCAGGAAATAGAATTCTTACCAACGCCCATAACGTCAGCAACTGTAAATACATAGAATTAAAAAAGCAGAATGTCGCTAAACGCTATCCGGCCAAGGTTGCTTTTGTAGGTCACGATTGCGACCTTGCAACGTTAATTCCCGACGATGAGAGTTTTTTCGATGATACTGTTGCTTTAGAGCTGGCAGGGATCCCGAGGGTAAACAGCACGGTGTCAACATACGGCTTTCCGGTGGGAGGCAACCGCATTTCCGTTACTGAGGGGGTGGTCTCGCGCATCGAGACGGATACGTATGTACACAGTGGAGCCGATGGGCACCTGGTTATACAAACGGACGCATCTATTAATCCCGGCAACAGCGGCGGCCCGGTTACGCAAAGCGGTAAAGTTGTTGGAGTTGCTTTCCAGGGTTTGCGGATGGCTGAAAATATAGGCTATATGATTCCCACAACTGTTATCAGTCACTTTCTCGTTGATATAGAGGACGGCGAATACGATGGTTTCGGAACTTTAGGTGTCCTGATGTATCCGGGTCTTCACAGTGCCAGCTATAAGGATTACCTTCAGGTTCCGCCCCGTGAGGATGGTATCATAGTAGTCGCTACGATGATGCACAGCTCGGTCGAATCGTTACTTCAGGCTGATGATGTGATAACACGAATCGATAATTATAACATCGACAATGACGGATTAGTTCAAATATACGGCCTGAGACTGCATATGTCTGAGGTCATCGAAACCAAACACATCGGCCAAACGGCAGAACTGACTTTCTATCGCAATGGTAAACTAATGAAAAAGGTCGCAACTGTGGCATTGAACAGGCCGATTCTCGAACAGGCGCGCCAATATGATCGTCCTCCACGTTATGTGTGTTTTGCCGGTCTTACGTTTGTTCCGTTAACACGAAACTACCTCGAAACCTGGGGACGTGATTGGCGGGCGAATATCCCGCACTATCTGCGATACCTTTTTAGAAACTCGATGCAGCTCAATACAGACCGTCAGCGCAAAGAGTACATAGTCCTTGCAGAAATAATGCCCGATGAGGTCAACTCTTATGCCGCTGATTTTAGAAGCAGGCCGGTTGAGAGCATCAATGGAATTAACATTTGGAGCCTTGATGATGTTTACAAAGCTTTTGAGCATGCCGTCGATGATTTCTATTTAATTAAATTTATGAGCGACAATCGTACCTTACCCATCGACGCAAAAAAGGCCCGCCTAAGGCACCAGCTCATACTTAATAAATATCATGTACCTGCCGAAATCCGCTTATAGGAGAAGTTATGAAAAAACACATAGTTTTCATATTAATTATGTTCGGTGCTGTTATCGCATTGTGTTCACAGCCAGCAATAGCAGAACGCCGCCAGAGCGATGTTACGGAAACCATGAAACAATCTATAGTTTACCTGCAAACATCCTATTACGGTTACGAGCAGGACCAGCCATGGAGACATAAAAACCTAACGGAAAACTGGGCATGTGGCTGTGCTGTAGGAGAATATGAGGTTCTCACGACGGCCAGGAGCATTGCGAATTTAGCCTATGTTAAAGCCCTGAGATATGGCCAGAACGAATTTGTCGGCGCCAAAATCAAAGTCGTCGATTATGAAAGCAATCTCTGTCTAATCGAGCTTGACCCTAATGCGGTGAGCGAGCCTTTGAAGCCGCTTATATTTACCGAGGACTACCGGAAGGGGGCTGAAGTGGATTTCTACTGGCTTTCATCTGATAATCGTTTATATAACGGACGGGGCTATCTTGACCGAGCAATGGTTCGAAAGACAAACACTTCATACGAACAACGCCTCCATTACCTCGCCGCCAATACATCTCATCGTACGGGAGCGGGACAAGTTTACTGTGTTGACTCAGAACCAATCGGCATAGCGTTCTGGTCTAATGAGCGAAAAGAAGCAAGTCTGGTCCCGGCCGAGACAATCAACAGGTTTTTAGCAGCCGTTGCCGGGGGCGGTTATGAAGGTTTTGGGTCGGTTGGCTTTACCACTTCCGAGCTTCTTGATCCGTCTATGCGGTCATTTCTTAAGATGCCGGCGTCTCTTAAGGCCGGCGCCTATGTAACCGACGTCTATAATCTTGGGACCGGCAGCGATGTGCTCAAACAAGCTGACGTCATCCTGGCGATTAACGGAAATGCACTCAATTCTTACGGCCAGTTCATTCACCCGAAATACGAATTGCTGAATTTCCATCATCTGATTACAAGTAAAACTGTCGGGGAAAAGGTTTTATTCGATCTCTGGCGTGAGGGCGAGAAGATTCAGATCCGTTCCGAGGTTAAAAACTTCAAAGCCTCAGAAATGCTCGTACCATATCACGAATATGATAAGCAGCCGGAATACATAATCACAGGCGGATTTATCCTGCAAAAGCTTACCCGTGAGTATTTGGCTGAATGGGGCGAGGACTGGGCCGGCAAGGTCTCGCCGCAATTATATCATTATTATCGCTACCTTTCCTTCAAACCCACCCCTGAACGCAGTGACATAGTGATACTAAGTTACGTCCTACCGGCCAATATCAACCTTGGCTACAATAAGCTGGGACAAATTGTTGTTAAAAAGTATAATGGTATGACCATACGTTCCATCGCAGATATACCGACGGCTCAGAAACTAAATCCCGAATCCAGGTATGATGTAATAGAATTTGAGATGGATAATCCGGCGGTGGTCATCACACGTGAGCAGTTGCCTGCAGCCGATATGTTCATCCGCAGGAACTACGGTATTCAAAAATTATCAAATGTCAACTTGTGATGTGATTAGAATCCTGCTAATAATATAATGTTTCGATTAAGAAGCATGACAGGATTGGTGTGTGCTTCAGATCTGTTAAAGTTTTACCAACCTTTTTACCGGACAAATCAACAATGGCAACAATACAAGTTAATTTTCTGTCCAAGCGCGAGATTCAGGACATACATAATGCAAGCATTGAAATCCTTCAGGATACCGGTGTTATGGTGCATCATGAGGAAATATTGCAGCTTTTGGGCGGGGCCGGAGCAAAGGTAGCCGGGGATAACAGGATAGCGCAGCTTCCGGAGAAGCTGGTCATGGACAGTATCGCACAGGCCGGTAAAAAATTCTTGTTATATGGCCGGGACAGTACCCGGCCCGTCAGGTTCGGATATGGCGATCTAATTCTAATGTCAAGTCCGGGGCAATTCGGCTGGATAGATACAGAGACCGGCCGAAGACGACCTGCAACAATCCAGGATGCCAGGGACGCGATACGTCTTGGAGACGCCCTGGACAACATCGATATCGTTGGCGTCATGGCACAGCCCGAAGAGGTCTGTGAGAAATATCGAGATGTCTTTCTCACCGGCGAACTGGTCAAGGGAACTGCAAAGCCAACCCGCTGCTGGGTTCGTAATGGCGCTACCGCCCGTTATATTCTGGAAATATACCGCACGATCGCCGGTGGTGAAGCTGCGATGCGGGCAAAACCTATGGTCGAAGCCTTTCTCGAACCTATTAGCCCGCTGCAATTGCCAAGAGATGGCCTTGATATAGTCAGAGAATTCGCGCAGGCGGGCCAGCCTGTCAGTATCGGTCCGATGGCGATGGCGTCCGCGACAGCTCCGGCGACACTGGCCGGCACATTAGCGCAGGAAAATGCCGAAATATTGGCAGGCATTGTCGTAACACAATTACTTGCACCGGGTACGGCCATTACCTATGGCGGTATCCCGCATATTATGGATCCGCGCACAAGTATCTGCTCATTCGGCTCACCGGAGCAAGGTCTGATGGCTTTGGCAATGACACAGATAGCACAGTTCTATGGCTTTCCCGTGTATATCAATGTTGGCCTTACTGATGCCAAAGTTCCTGATGCTCAGGCAGGTATCGAAAAGGCAAGCTCAATGCTTCTGGGTGTTCTGGCCGGGGCGGACACTTTTGGCCACTGTGGTATATGCGGAACCGACCATGCCGGTAGCCTGTTATGGCTGGCTTTTGACAACGAGCTTATGAATTACATCAGGCGAATTGCACGCGGTTTCGAGGTCAATGCCGAGACATTAGCTACCGACATTGTTAAATTGGTAGGGCCGGCCGGAAATTTCCTGGCGGAGCCGCACACAGTTGAACACTTTCGCCGGGAATTCTGGTTGGCCGACCAGCTATGGACAAGGCAGAGCTTTGACGGTTGGCAGGGTCAGGGATGCAGCTCCTTTGCCGACCGGCTCGCTGAACATGTCAACGGTATTCTGGCAGCACACACTCGGCAACCACTCGGTGACGCTTTGTTGCGGGAGATTGATAGTATTGTCAAACATGCCAAGGACGAATTCGGATAAAGCCGGCCATGTTGTACGGTGTGAAGTTATATAAATCGAGGACCGTCATGCGCGGGTTGGTTTTGGCTGTTGGTTCTGGTGGGTTTTTGTCTGGTGGCTTGGGTGTTAATAACACTCCGTATGGCTGGAAAAACTGTTTGAAAGTTTATGTATTATCCGATACACTCATGTCGTTGCTCGGACCATTCGGTTCGGGGAACAACAAAAAGATGATCATTAGACAATGTGATAATTCAGTGAGAATGGTGTGAAAAATTTAGCAGGAGGATCCATGTTTCATTTTAGATTTGTGCTTTTATTGGTTCTAAATCTATCTTTTACGGCGTTAGCCGGCGATAAAAACAATTGGCCTTTTTTTCATGGACCGCAACGCAACAATCTGTCGGCTGACACAGGGCTTATGCAGACCTGGCCGCAGGATGGTCCTGAGCTGTTATGGACCGCTTCCGGCATCGGACATGGATTCAGCTCAGTGGCAATAGCGGGGGGGCGTATTTTTACGGCCGGCATGATTGATAAAAAGACTTATGTAACGGCCCTGGATATGAATGGAAAACAATTGTGGCAACGGCTCAACGGACAGTCATGGCAGGCCTCTAAACAACAACCCTGGGCGGTTCCTCATGCGGGTTCTCGGGGCACACCGAGTGTTGACGGGAACACGGTTTATCACCTGTCCGAAATGGGACAGCTTACTGCATTTGATGTGCGTACGGGCAGGGAACGGTGGAACGTAAACCTGTTAAAAACCTTCAAAGCAGAGCGGCCAAAATATGGATTGAGCGAATCTCTTCTGATTCACAGAGATTCCATTTTTTGCTGTCCGGGCGGGGATGATGGTTATGCGGCAGCATTAGAGAAGCGTATGGGACGAACGCTGTGGATCAACAAACAAATAAAAGACCCGGTTGGATACTGTTCACCTGTTGTGGCACGTATTGAAGGTGTCGAACAGGTAATTACGATGAGTGCAAAACGCGTGTTTAGCTTTGAGCCGGGGAATGGACGTATACTCTGGGACTACGCTTTCGGCAATGAACGCAACAACAGCGCAACGGATGTGATAGTAAAGGACGGTCTTGTATATGCTTCAAGCGGTTACGGTGGGGGGAGCATTCTGTTACGTCCAAAGCGACAGGCTGACGGCAAATTTTCTGTAGAGAAAGTGTGGAAAAGTGATCTATTAGACAATCATCACGGTGGAGTGCTGCTTCTCAATGGTCATCTTTACGGCTCCGGCCACCAGGCCCGTGGCTGGTTCTGCCTGGATTTCAATAGCGGTAGTAAAATGTGGCAGGCTCCCGGTAAAGGATCTCTGACATTTGCAGACGGCCGGCTCTACTGCCTTGATGAAAGAGGTACGATGTCGCTTATAAAGGCATCTGTCGAGAGCTGGGATGAGGTAAGCTCATTTCGTTTGCCAAAGGATGGCCGTGGTTATTTTTGGGCCCATCCGGTTGTTTGCGGCGGACGGCTTTATGTGCGCTATTCAGATAAGCTCTTAGCCTATGATGTTCGGAGTAATTGATTTCATTGTTAAGGAAATTTTGGAGACGCTGAAGCCTGTTTAAGAGTGTCCGGCTGCTGTTGTGACTGATTGAATAAGAATTTAATGCGGGACTATCCAGTGGTAAATGGTTGCATAAGAAAAGGAGAATATTACGATGAATTGGTTTAAGATTAGTGTGGTAATTGCCATAACGTGCATTTTTGCTTCATTTGGGCTCAGCGCAAATGCAAGTGACATCAGTAAGGCGATTCAGCAACATCGCATGGGAACATTGATAATTAAGGCACAACCGGGGTCCAAGGTGCAGGTAGAGCAGCTTCGACACGAGTTCTGGTTTGGTGCGGCGATTTCGTCATCGGCATTTAGCGGAAGGTTTAATCCTGAAGATAGAAAAAAGTATAAAGAGGTGTTCCTTGCGAACTTCAATGCGGGTGTTACCGAAAACGCGTTGAAGTGGGGTTCAATGGAGCGATACCAGGGCAGGATTAATTATGCGGTCGTAGATGCGATTTTGGAGTGGACCTCTGAGCATAGTATCCCGTTACGCGGGCACTGTGTGTTCTGGGGCATACCCAACAGAGTTCAAAACTGGCTAAAGCAATTAGATGATGAACAGTTGCGTGAGGCGCTCAAGACCCGTGCTGCGACCATTTCTCGTCGATATCGCGGACGGTTTGCAGAGTTCGATCTCAATAATGAGATGATCCACAGCAACTACTATACCGAACGACTGGGACCGGGGATTACCAAAGAGATGGCCGTATGGTTCAAGCAGGGAGATCCGGAAGCGAAACTATTCGTTAACGACTACGATGTTTTGACAGGTAAGCGGTTGGATGATTATATCGCTCATATCCGCGGGCTGCTTCAGGAGGGAGTACCAATCAGTGGTATTGGTGTTCAGGGACACCTGCACGGTGAGTCTTTTGACCCGGATGCTCTGCGGGGAGCACTTGACAAGCTGGCAAAAATCGGCCTGCCAATTCGTATTACCGAGTTCAACATTCCGGGTCAGCGCTCCCGCTTTTTGAAAAGCCGAAATCTGAAACTCACACCTGAACAGGAAAGTGCAAAAGCCGAGGCGCTTGCCGATTACTACCGCATCTGCTTTGCACATCCTGCAGTGCACGGGATCCTTATGTGGGGTTTTTGGGAGGGGGCAAACTGGATACCGCAATCCTCACTATACCGACGGGACTGGACACCAACTCCCGCCGCCAATGCGTATCGTGAACTGGTATTCAAGCGGTGGTGGACACAGTGGAATGGTCAGGCGAATACAAACGGACAATGCCGTGTACAGGCGTTTTATGGCAAACACCGTGTCACTGCTGAAGGACAGGAGAAGATAGTGAATCTCAACAAGGCCGCGGGTAAGGTGGTTGTTTCCTTCAGATAGATTATCCTTTGGCTCATTGAGTGCAGAAAGGCAGCCCTGATACTATCCGTTGTTATTGTGAGTGAGTGCCCAGTCGAACACCCGGGACATTTCCCTTCGGGTAGCATTGCATTTTTATGGCGGGGCTGTCCTTTAAAACTCGCAAATCCAGCTTATGGAAGTCCTTAATACCGATATCCACAACCCGGCTCCCTCGCCCGAAAGATAACTCGCGATGCACGGTATCCAAATCCAGATATCTCTTGTGCCTTTTCCAGGTTACCCCCCAATTGAAAAGTCCCTGTCCCGGTCCGGGGCAGTATATATTGTTTCGAAAGGTCAATTCAAGGTCCGCCAGCGCCGAACCGGAGGGCGGCCCGTTTGCAGGATTGCTGTCAGTTTGGCCCTGTTTGTTGGCGGAGCCTTCCTGCATTGACTTCGGCCAGTGCCGCTCGTCGTCTATGTCAAACCACCCCCAAACCTGTGCATCCCGATTATATCCGAACACATTATTGCTAACCGTCTGGTTATGGTTCCAGACTGGTTCCGAACCGCTCTCTATGCGCGGTGTGGAACGCCTCTGCTCCCGGAGACTTAATCCTTCTTTGTTTCCAATCAGAAGATTACGCTCGATGAGACAATACGGTGAGCTGGATATGCTTATACCTGCATTAGCTCCCCATGCAGACGGAGTAAATGCGAATCCGTTGCCGGCTATCACGTTGTCGTGGGCGTGGAGACTGTAAGAAATCTCGTAAAAAATACCTGCGTTTTCGTTGTTTGAAATCAGGCAATTCCGCACCTGGCACTTCTCATTGCCAATATCGAACCAGATTCCGTTGCCCCTGTTCTCTGTAAATATGCTGTTCTGGATGATTGCAGCTCTTGTGAGAACGATTTTGTTACCACCTGCCTCCCAGCCTCGGTCGAATCCCTTAATGTTATTGTTTGTTACTACGCAGTCTGTCATCAGGAGCCCGTGGGCACGGCCGGCACTGAATCCCAACTGACCGTTATATTGGAAGACGCACTTGCGAATGGTAATTCTCTCGCCTGTGAATTTGGCTCCGCAGGCATTAGAATATTCGAACGTGCAATCCTCAACCTCGTTGTCGTCTCCTGAGAACTGTACGGCTCCATGCTGCGCACGATTGGCAGCGTACCGAAAGCGCATGCCTTGTATCCGCAGGTGGTCTGCCTTGCAGGTCCAGATAGTACTGCGCACGGAAGCTTCCACCATTACTTTTTTGCTGCTGATGTCTCTGTTACCCCTGTCCCACACATAAAGACGCTTTGCATTAAGATCAACAAAAAAGGTCCCACGGCTGAGTCTCTGCTTTTCAAGGACCTGTTTAAGTTGATAGCCATCCACAAACACCTGCTCGCATCTACCAATCAGTTTGTGGTAGTCGTCCGAGGGGTGTGTGTTGTGCTTATTCCAGGTCACAAAACGATAGGGCCAATCGGCAATGAAAATAGAATCGTTGCCATCGACCCTTTGCCATCTGGTAAGCCGGTCCGCGCCGGTAACAACTACAAGCTCTCCAGTCCCGGCTTGTATTGTAATAGGTTTTTCGGCTGTGCCGCTCTGCTCGACAGTAACTTGCTCACGATAGACACCGCCATGAATTATTGCCGTATCGCCGGCCGCTAATTGCGAGACTGCCTCGCCGATGGAACGTACCTGACTGTCTGTGCCGATGCCCGGCAGATTCTTCTGGGAAACGTGCAAGATTTTGCCATCCGAGGAAGTGCACAGAAATGTCCCCAATAACGCAAATCCCAGTTTCAACTGATTTAGTCTATGCTTTCTCATATCCAAGCACTTGCCTCCCAAAGAATATAATTGTGTCGCCAATCCAAAACAACTGCGGGGCAATATTAACATTATACAAATTAATTTCATAAGTAAAAGCTGGGTAGCTGATTGATTTTCAGAATTAAAAGATTATTACGATAGTTGCAGTTTCAAAATAAATGTGGTATCTTGACTGGCCTGGAGAGCCTTGCATCGTATATGAGATTCGCAGACAGGAAATGTTGGTCAGGAAAGTATTTTACTCGAATTCAATTAGGAGGTAAATCATGTGTACGAACCACACCAAGCTTAGGTTGTTTCTGATTATTTTTATGGTCAGTCTCTTCGCCCTGCTCAGTACAGTAACCGTCCAGGCCCAGAATCGGAAGTACAACGGACGGTACGAGAGCACTTATTTGAATCGGGTTGCCTTTCCTATCGGCGGAATCGGTGCCGGAATGGTCTGTCTGGAAGGAACCGGGGCTGTTTCTCACGTTTCCGTCAGAAATACGATGCAGGTTTTCAACGAACCTTGCTCATTCGCAGCCTTATGTATAAAGGGAGCTGATAACAATGTGGCCAAAGTTCTGGAAGGCCCGGTTCCTGCCTGGAAGGTGTTCGGCGCTCCCAATACGGGTAACGGTGCGGCCGGTACCAGTTTTGGCTTGCCAAGATTTGATCAAGCTTCCTTTCTGGCACGGTTTCCCTTTGGGATAGTGACCTTAAAAGACCGGGAAGTCCCGCTGCAAATCAAAGTTACCGGCTGGAGCCCGTTTATTCCCGGGGATCCGGACAATGCGTCTCTGCCGGCCGGGGCGCTGGAGTACAGTTTCCGCAACGTTTCAAACGAGACTATCGATGCTGTTTTCTCATACAATACGAAAAACTTTATGGCCATCGGCAGAAGTGGAAACACGATATTACCTATCCGAAACGGTTTTGTTCTGAGCCAGGAAGGAACGGAGGAAAAGCCGGAAAATATGGGTTCTTTTGCAGTGTTTGTAGATGACAACAATGTTGTTGTTGACCACTGCTGGTTTAAGGGCGGCTGGTGGGATTCCCTTACACTTGCCTGGAAGAACATTCAGGAGGCTCGGCTGCTCGATAACCCGCCGGTTGAAGGAGCGTGCCCGGGTGCATCTCTGTTTGTGCCTTTCAAATTGAAACCAGGCCAGGAAAAAACTGTGCGTTTGATGTTCGTTTGGTATGTACCCAGGACCAACCTGCGTCTCGGCAAGGATGCGCCGGATGCCCCAGCCAGCGAGGGCAGTGAATGTGACTGTAACGGCAACTACGTTCCCTGGTATGCCGGTCGATTCAAGGACATTCGGGAAGTCGCGCGATACTGGCGTCGCAACTATAATGATTTGCGCCGCAAGACAGCTTTGTTTACCGACAGCTTTTATGACACAACTCTCCCTGCGGAAGTTATCGAGGCCGTAGCAGCCAACTTAACTATTCTCAAAAGCCCGACAGTCCTGCGGCAAACAAACGGTCGTCTCTGGTGTTTCGAGGGTTGCAGTGATAATCGAGGTTGCTGCCACGGTTCCTGTACACACGTCTGGAATTATGCTCAGGCGATACCTCATTTATTTCCTTCGCTTGAACGGACCCTGCGGGAGACGGAGTTTAATGAAAGCCAGGACGAACGCGGACATCAGAGTTTTCGAACAGCTTTGCCCATACGCCCGACCACACACGATTATTACGCCGCCTCGGATGGTCAGCTCGGCGGAATTATGAAAGTTTACCGTGAATGGCGCATCTCCGGGGATACACTCTGGCTCAAACAATTGTGGCCTAAAGTCGAAATCAGCCTGGACTACTGTATTAACACGTGGGATCCAAGGGGTAAAGGTGTTCTGGAAGAGCCCCATCACAACACGTATGATATCGAATATTGGGGTCCCGATGGACACTGTTCGAGCTTCTATCTTGGTGCGCTTGCTGCCGCCATAGAGATGGGCAAAGCAATGAATGAGGATGTTTCCCGTTATCGCGAGTTGCTGGTTAAAGGAAAAAAGTTCCTTGAGAGCGAACTATTCAATGGGGAGTACTTCTACCAAAAAATCCAAACTGAAGGTTTGAATGCCAGGTTTAATCCGCTTAAATCTGCGCAGAATGGACCGGGTTATAACCACATAGTGAATATGCTTAATACACAGGGGCCCAAATACCAATATGGTACGGGTTGTCTGTCGGATGGTGTCCTGGGCTTCTGGATTGCGCGCGTGGCCGGACTTGGTGAAATCGTGGATACCGAAAAGGTAAAAAGCCATTTAAGAGCTATTCACAAGTATAATCTTAAGCATGACCTTTCTGATCATGCCAATCCACAACGGCCTGCTTTTGCCATGGGTAAAGACGGCGGCCTGCTTCTGTGCACCTGGCCGCGAGGCGGGGAGCTGTCTATCCCATTCGTTTACAGCGACGAAGTATGGACCGGCATTGAATACCAGGTTGCCTCCCACCTGATGCTCGAAGGCCTGGTTCGAGAAGGGCTTGAGGTCGTGCGAGTATGCCGCAACCGATATGATGGGCGTATTCGGAATCCATTCAACGAGTACGAATGCGGACACTGGTACGCGCGGGCCTTATCCAGCTATGGCGTGCTTCAGGGTCTTACCGGCCTGCGTTACGATGCGATCGATAAGACGCTCTATATCGATTCGAAAATCGGTGACAATTTTCGCTGTTTCTTATCTGTTGAAAGCGGTTTTGGAACTGCCGGCCTAAAAGACGGAAAACCTTTCGTAGAAATGAAATCAGGCGAACTTGACGTAAGACAGGTAAACGTATCCGGCCGTAAAGTATCTATGTAAAAAACTTATTTTGGTTTTCCTTTTTCTATTATGTCTAATGATTCAATACAATTTAGCCGGCGTCAATTTCTTCGCGGTTCGGCTGTTGTGTCGTTGGGACTTATCACCTCGGTCGCTTATACAAAACAGCCAAACCCTAAAATTGAACACATCGAGTTGTTTACCGTACGCTATCCAACAAAAGGATACTTTAAGTTTTTCATCGGTCCGGGCGGTACTTACGGCCGCGGTGCAGTTATAGTCAAGATTACTTCCGGCGATGGTGCAGTCGGTTGGGGCCAGAGTATTCCTTCGCCAAAGTGGAGTTACGAGACTCTGGAAACAGCCAAAATTGTTTTGCGGGATTATCTGGGTCCGGCTCTGATAGGATGTAATCCCCTGGACATTGACGGGGCCCATAGGGCAATGGACCTTGCCCTGGCGCCGGGCTTTTCTACTGCTATGCCTATAGCCCGCTCCGGACTGGATATGGCCCTGCACGATTTGGCCGGTAAAGTCAATGGCTGGTCCCTGTCGCAGATGTGGCGTCGGCCGCGAGGCGGGCCGCTGGCGCTGAGCTGGACGGTTAACGCCCGGACGCTTGATGAGGCGGAATCGGTTATTGACGCCGGTTACAAGCATGGCTACTCAAACTTCAATATAAAAGTCGCACCTGATCCAAAATTCGACGTTGCTCTTGCCAGATTGGTTCGCCAACGAGCACCGGATGGATTTTTGTGGGCGGACGCTAATGGTGGCTATGACCAGGCCGCCGCTCTGGCGGTTGCACCAAAACTTACCGGCGCCGGTGTAGATGTGCTCGAAGCACCGCTTAGACCCAATCATATCAGCGGGTACCAGGCCCTGAAAAAGCAAGGAGCTTTGCCTATTCTAATGGACGAGGGTGTTGTCTCTCCGGTAGAACTTTCCGAGTTTATTCGTCTTAAAATGCTCGACGGAGTGGCGATGAAACCGTCTCGATGCGGCGGACTGGCTGCTGCGAAAAGGCAGATTGAAATCCTCCTGAATGAAGGGCTTATGTGGCTGGGCAGCGGGCTGACGGATCCGGATATCTCTATGGCCGCAGCACTGGCACTCTATGGCGCATACGGTCTGACTAAGCCCGCCGCACTCAACGGCCCTCAATTTCTTACTACTGATGTTCTCACCAAGCCGCTGGATATTAAGAATGGTTCGGCGACAGTTCCGGTTGGGCATGGCCTGGGTATAGAGGTTGATGAGGCGAAAGTCATCGAACTGATGAAAAAGACGACAGGTTCAGAAAAGATAAGAATATGAAGACCAAGGTATGATTTAGCTGCATGACAACCTGGAACACGATCAAATTTGTCATTCTGGCGTTTAGCGGTCTGGCGGTGACATGCGCTCTTGCTGAAACCCAGAGGTCGAAAGAGTCCGATAGAAGGACGACCGCCAATAGCGGCTCGCTTGCCGGCCACTGCTATCGGGTTCTCGTGTCGACGGACATCGGGGGAACGGATCCAGACGATTTTCAGTCACTGGTGCATTTCCTCATCTACGCAGACTGCTTCGACGTCGAGGGGTTCGTCTCTTCGCCCTACGGTCCCGGTCGAAAAGAGGACATTTTGAAGGTTATCGATTGCTATGCGAAAGATTACGCCAACCTGAAAACGTATTCCGACAAGTATTCCACTCCCGATGTGCTGCGTGCGATCACCAAGCAGGGTGAGACTGCGATGGCTCCCTATGCTGGCGTTCGACAATCGACCGAGGGATCGGAGTGGATCGTGCGGTGCGCGCGGCGCAACGATTCACGTCCGCTGTATATCCTGATCTGGGGAGGCATCGAGGATCTTGCACAGGCGCTGCACGACGCGCCCGATATCCTGAAGAAACTACGGGTGTATTGGATCGGCGGACCGAACAAGAAGTGGAGCCCTGATGCCTACCAATACATCGCCAACCACCATCCCGAACTGTGTATCATCGAGGCCAACGCTACATATCGCGGCTGGTTTACCGGCGGCAATCAGAAGGGCCAATGGGACAATAAGAAATTCGTGACCAAATACATCGCCGGCAAAGGCACGCTTGGCGCATTTTTTGCCACCCAGCTCGGTGGCACGGTCAAGATGGGCGACACTCCGTCCGTCGGCTGGTTGCTCTTCGGCAATCCCGCCGACCCGACACAACCGGGCTGGGGCGGCAAATTCGTCCGCGCCTGGGAGCGGCCGCACGTTGTATTCAATCGGCTCACAACCACTGCGGATCGAATCGAGCAATTCGGGGTGTTTGAACTGGTTCTGCCAGTTGGCGCGGGAACACCGGCCAATCCCGAAGCTTCGATGCAGATCGAAAACCAGTCGCTGGCCGGCGACTTCGGCGCGGAAGGCTCGGTGCGCTTCCGGTTCTCTCCGAAGAACGCGAAGACCTACAGCTACAGAATTCGGAGCAACGTCCCGGCGCTAGACGGAAATATCGGCGGACTGACTTCATTCCTGCCGTCACCCGACAATGCCAGGCGGCCGTCCGCGCAGTCGCCCAACTGGTGGACGGACGATCCGTCCCCGGAAGTCGCGGAAGGGCCGCACATCGGTGCCAAGACCGTGAGCCGGTGGCGCGAAGATTTCCTGCGCGACTTTGCCGACCGCATGCTACGTTGCGAGTCTCCCGCTTCTCCTAAATCCATGAATTCAATAGAGGATAATGCACCATGAGTAATTCAGTATCTATCCGTGACCTGTCAATTCTCACCCTGACTTGCACATTAGCCCTTGTGATGGGTGCTATTGTATTGGATCATGAAGTTGTGGCGCTGGATTTAGCTGTATAACAACCTCAAAAAATACCTTGCCCGGCAGGGCTTAACCTTATATTCTTTGCATAAAAACCCCCGGGAGTGAGCAATGAAGCAGACAGGTTATTTGCAGTGGGCAGTTGAAAATACCAGGACCGTATGGTGGCATGATTCGGCAGAACCGAGCGAGCTTGAGCGAGGTATCAAGAGAGGAGCTATCGGTGCTACGACTAATCCTTTTCTCTCGCATCTTGCACTGTTCCGGAATAGGGAAGTATGGGTAAAGGAAGTGGATGGTGTGCTTTCCGAACATGCGGAACCGGAAAGAAAAGCCGAACAGCTTATGAGTATTGTAATAACGCACGCTGCGAAACAGCTTGAGTTTCAACATAAAAAAAGTAAGGGCCGGATGGGATATGTTTGTGCGCAGGTCAATCCCGCCCGGGCGGGAGACAGAGACTTTATGCTTTCCATGGCAAGGCGTTTCCACACCTGGGCACCAAACATTGCAGTTAAGTTGCCCGCCACGGCCGCAGGACTTGATGTGCTTGAGGACTGCACCGCCGAGGGAATCACGGCTACACTGACCATAAGCTATACGGTGCCGCAGGTCATTGCCATTGCCGAAAGACACCGCAGAGGAATACGGCGAGCCGAACAGAATGGCAAGGAGCCGGGCAAATGCTTTGCAGTCATTATGATAGGGCGCCTTGACGATTATCTTAGAGATGTGGCGCATGATAGTGATGCTGATATAAGTGAATCCGATATTCGTCAGGCGGGTTTGGCTGTTTCCAAACGTGCTTATTCCATATACAAAGAGCAAAGCTACGAAGCTACTTTAATTGTTGCCGCCTTAAGAGGAACTTACCATATGACCGAATTAGCGGGTGCGGAAATCATTATGTCTATTGCCCCGCCGTACCAGGAGTTGTTACTGTCCGAAGAATTGCCATTCGAGCAGCGCATAGACCATCCTATACCGGAAGATGTGATTAAGAGACTTTCCGCATTGCCTGAGTTTGTTCGGGCTTACGAACCTGAAGGAATGAAGCTAAAGGACTTCATTACATATGGAGTAGTGCAAAAGACACTTTCACAGTTCCATGAAGGCGGCTGGAAATTATTGGAGAATTTCCAGATGGAATAATGTTTTTGTTCTCGGTTATCGAAAGTACATAGAAGTCGGCTTTGTAATAATAAATCTGCTAACAACACTACAGAGAAGAGAAAGGTTTGACTATGAAGAAGATTGGTTTTATTGGATTGGGAATAATGGGCAATCCTATGGCCGGAAATCTCCTTAAAAAGGGATATTCACTCACTGTTTACGATATTGTGCCTGAGAGGGTCAATGAGGCAGTCGCGGCCGGAGCGAAGGCAGGCTCATCGAGCAAAGATGTTGCCGAAAAGAGCGAGATTGTGATAACAATGCTGCCCAATTCCCCGGATGTTAAGGATGCGGTGCTGGGTAAAAACGGTGTTCTTGAGGGGGCGAAGCCGGGCACTATCCTTATCGATATGAGTTCCATAGCACCTTTGGCGAGCAAGGAGGTGGCAGAAAGAGCAAAGGAAAAAGGAGTTGTT
>CAZZAX010000113.1:0-18645 GCA_964653075.1 uncultured Pirellulales bacterium | reverse complement strand
TTTTCACCTCTACTTGACTCTGCCAAATTCACTCATTTTGCAGGTGTCTTTGTTTTGTTTCGTAAGAATTTCTCAAGCTCTTCTTTCAGATACCACACCCGTCTGGCAAATTTAGTGGCCCTGAGTTGTCCCTTATCACGCCAGTAATTCAGAGTACGGATGGCAGTTCGTGGGGTATGGTTGCCTGTTTCATCGAGCCTTAAGTACTGTGCCGCTTCGATAGGTGTCAATAATTCAGTAAAAACATCAGGTATAGGCGGCCAGTTGTTCTTTTGACTTTGCTCTTGATTTTTCATAGCCATCGATTTTTCCACTGAAATAGAGTTCAACCTGTCAGCTTACTGTCCTGTCATAAATATAAGAGTCCTACGAGATGTTAATTCTTACTAGGAGTCTGTCCGAGTAATAGGCTTTTGAATTCATAACTACTTGCAGATAAAAGACTTAGTTGCTTTGGGCCCAAAAACATTAAGTTCTTTGTTGCCAAAGACTTATGTATTTTGAGAGCGAATACTCGGACACGCTCCTAGGGATGTTGTGGTGGAATGCTTCAAAAATCAACAGCGTTACTATCATTCGGAGTCATCGCCGGGGGATTGTAACTGCCAGTCGTACCAGCACCCTCGAGGTTCTTCGTCTGTTCCTTCAGGCCAGTGACGGTATTTCTCGCATGAGTTACATTTGTCTTCGTTGACAAGATCACGGGAATCGGGACAGTGTCTAAGGCCACCGCTTCCTTTAGTCCCAGTGCGCCCCCCTCGTCTTGATCCGCCCACCCGAGGATGGCCTCCTTGACGCCAGCCGTCACCATATGGCATTCGGGGAGGCCTGGCCGTTGGACCGGACCCGTGCTGTCTGAAAAATCGTTCCAGATCACCCGGACTGTGGAGTTTGTCGTTAACAGGTTCCTCTTCCTCTCCGATGGAATCCTCAGATGATTGATCGATATCCGGGGTGGAAGGCGACATTGGAATTGAAGGTTCTTGCTGTGACGCATCTGTTTCGTCTTTTCCTGATTCTCCTGGAGGTTCAACTGGCCCGGGTTGAGAGGGTATTGGCGGAGAGTTTTCTATTCCAGCTTCAACTGCATCCAACTGCATTGCGAGGTCATCAATGAGAGGCTGTTCACTTTCAACCAGAGGATCAACAAAACCGAGTGGTTTTTCAACGCTGCTTTCGACAGCATCCAGCATCGGGTCTTCAAAAGGATTTGTATCAGGACCCAGGGGCTTTAGATTTTCCTGAGGATTCAAAGGCCCTTCCATAATCTTGCTCCTTTCCAATAAAGATTATCAATTGCTCTGGTCAGTCTCTTTTTCACCGAACAACTTTCGCTTGCTGTATGACAAAACCTTTGGCCAGTCGAAGTTATCCGCAAGACACCGGGCAGCATCTAATAATGTGATAGTCTTCTGCCAATCACCATCCGGATCTTCTGCGTTCTTTTTCAGGGTATCCTGAAGTTTACGCATGGTTGTCTTATCCGGTGTGACAGCAATCAGATGATCAATATGCGGGATTGCCGCCTCAATAAGGATGTTTTTGGCATCGTAATCGAGATTACTACAGCAAACTTCAACTATGAGCCGCTGGCTATCAGGCCCCATCACAGATAGATCGGGCTGAAGCCCCTGGTCACGAGCTATTGAACTGTTCCTTTGGGTGCGCCATCCGGGACCGGCAAGCCCAATTCTTTTTTCTACCTGAGATAAAAGGTATTCGTGAATAATGGCAGGCATAAATGATGTCGAAATTTACCGAAATATCCGTACTCGTCTATGCTCCATAAACATCAAAAAATGCGGTTTTTTATAATTTGCTCATACAGCGTTTTTTGGCTAAAAACAAGGGTTTTTGTTGCATCGGATAAAGTATACGGCAAGAAATAAATGTTTCGATAATAGTATTCTTATAAGGATAGTTAAAATAAAGAAGAATTACTACTAATTTTTTTCAGTAATACCAGTACAGACTTCAACAAGACCTCACGTATTAACAAAAGTCTGGCGAAAAAGAAGCGATCTGAATAAAATTAGACTATGGCAGTGCTGATATATGATTCAGGTGCGGCGGGATTTATTCTCGCGAGTTGCTTACTCAAAGCGGGAATTGAGGTGGACTTGATGATAAAGATGAGGAGATAGTTGCTTGTCAAACAGTACTTTCTGCATATTACCATGTCTGCTCAATGAGTATTCGAGCCAGGGAGAAAGAATGCCTATGAAACACACAGTGTTGATAATGATGATACTTGCAGGGATAGCCTCATTCGCATCCGCCGCTAACCTCGAAGACGCCTTCAGAACCCCCCCGAACTCGGCCCGGCCCGGTGTGTACTGGTATTTTATGGACGGGAATCTGGATGGTGTCGAGATGGTCAAAGACCTCGAATCAATGAAAGAGGCTGGTATCGGCAACTTAGTCTTCCTGGAAGTGAATGTGGGTGTGCCGCGCGGGCCAGTTGATTTTATGAGCAACGGTTGGCAGGCACTTTTTGTTAACGCCGTTCGTCATGCCGAACGTCTTGGCATCGATATCACACTGGGAGCGGGACCGGGTTGGACCGGAAGCGGCGGGCCCTGGGTCAAACCAGAGCAGTCGATGCAACATCTGGTGTTCAGCACCATAGAAATCAAGGGACTCGCTACTTTCGACGGAGTCCTCCCTGTGCCCGGCCAGCGCAGTACCCGATGGCACACGATGCGCAGTCCCTTTTATGAGGATGTTGTGGTTTACGCGTTCCCAAAGTGCGCCCCGGTTATCGATAATATAAATGAGAAGGCGCTGTTCGAACGTGATCCTTACACCTCGATGGCAGGCGTCAAGCCTTATCTACCGGCACCAGCGAACTACCCGCAGCAGGACACATCAAACATTATTGACCCCGAGACTATGATCGACCTGACCGGGCGGCTGCAGGCGGATGGTTACCTGAAATGGGAGGTCCCGGACGGGGAATGGACGATTATGCGAATGGGGCGCCGCTCTACCGGTGCGAGTACCCGACCTGCACCAGCCCCCGGTGTGGGCTTTGACCATGACAAGTTTGATAAGGCCGCACTGGAGCATCATTTTGACAATTACTACGGCAAACTCCTCAAGAAGGTTGGTACGCGTGCAGAAAAGCATGGCTGGACCACGGTCCACCTCGACAGTTGGGAAATGGGTGCGCAGAACTGGACACCGACATTCGGGGAGGAATTTACCAGACGCCGTGGATACGATCCGCAACCCTTCCTCGTAACATTCAGCGGTCGCGCCGTCAAGAGTGTTGAGGTATCGGAACGCTTTCTCTGGGATGTACGCCTCACGGCCCAGGAATTAGTATTGGAGAACTACGCAGGCTATCTGAAAACGCTGGGACACAAGCACGGTTTTAAACTCTCCATAGAACCCTATGACATGAATCCCTGCGCTGACTTAGATCTGGGGGCAGTGGCCGATGTGCCTATGTGTGAATTCTGGGGGGCAGGATTTGGTTTTGATTCGTCTTTCAGTTGTATTGAAGCAACTTCCATCGCCCACACCATGGGTCGGTCGATTGTGTCGGCGGAAGCATTTACAGGGATAGACCAATGGCAGCAGTACCCCTGGTCGATGAAGAACCAGGGCGACTGGGCGTTCTGTATGGGAATCAACCGTTTTGTCTATCATACCTTTGCCCACAAGCCGCTGGGCGAGGAATATCGCCCGGGTATGACCATGGGACCTTACGGGGTGCATTGGGATCGTGGTCAGACCTGGTGGCCCATGGTGAAGGATTACCATGAGTACGTCACATGCTGCAGTCATTTGTTGCGTCAGGGTGTCACGGTTTCCGATATCCTGTATCTAACACCCGAAGGCGCTCCTCACGTTTTTCGTGCGCCTACCAGCGCATTGCACGGTAGTGGCCCGTTGGCCGACAAGAAGGGGTATGGGTTTGACGGCTGTTCGCCGAATATCCTGATGGCACGCGCCGACGTCAAAGACGGACGCATTGTGTTTCCGGGGGGGACATCCTATAGACTTCTTGTGCTGCCGCGTTTTAAAACCATGACTCCGAAGCTGCTGAAAAAGATTATCCAACTCGTCAAAGCTGGTGCCGTTGTCTACGGTGCGCCACCGGTCGCCTCACCCAGTCTGAGTGACTATCCGCAGTGTGATGACGAGGTGCGTGAGCTGGCGGAAACGTTGTGGGGTAAAATCCCCTCAGTTGGGCGGAAGGTTGGCAAAGGGCGCATTATTTGGGATCCGGGCGTTCAACATGGTAAAAGAAAGATTAAATCTGAAAAACCGTTATTACCAGAAAGAGGGAACTGGATCTGGTTTAATAGAGGCAATCCGGTACGTTCTGCTCCAGTCGGAGATGTGCACTTACGCTATACATGGGAAGTTTCGGATATTGGATGTCTGACAGAGGCAAAAATCGAGGCGACCGCTGACAACACATTCACGCTCAAGATTAACAATAGGCAAGTACTATCAGGGAACAATTTTAACATGATCTATTCGGCGGACATTTTGCCGGTATTGCGTAAAGGAAAAAACACAATCAGCGTTGTTGCTAACAACGCCTCGGACACACCCAATCCCGCGGGTTTTATCGCCGCCATGCGATTGAGTTATTCTGACGGGACGAGCAAGGTGATTGTGACAGATCAGACATGGTATGCAAGAGGCAAGGGCACGGATTGGTCCGCTGCGAAAACGCTTGGACCCGGATCTATGGCACCATGGCATTTGAAAAAAGCGATAAAAACCACAACCGCTGAGCTATATCCCGATTATGCGACGATCACAGTCTTGCTTGCGCGTATGGACATACCGGAGGATTTCCAATCGGATGGACCGGTTCGTTTTACCCACCGTAGAAATGATTCTATGGATATCTATTTTGTTGCCAATACAGCGAACCATAAAGTGGAAACGACATGCAGCTTCCGGGTACAACAAGGCACGCCGCAGTTGTGGGATCCCGTGACCACGGAAATCAGGACCTTGCCGCAGTTTACCTGTCAAGGTAAAACCATTACTATTCCGATGACTTTTGAGCCTTATCAGAGTTTCTTTGTGATGTTCCCAGGCAAGGATTCATCTAAATCAGTGACAAAAGCAGGTAAGTTAAAATTCCCCGAAGTAAAAACAGTGACAACACTGGCAGGTCCCTGGGAAGTCTTTTTTGATCCCAAATGGGGCGGCCCGGAGAAGGTTACATTCGACACCTTGCAGGACTGGACCAAATATACCAAGCGCGGTATAAAGTATTATTCCGGTATCGCAACTTATCGGAAAATCGTAGATTTTCCTCAGTTCTCAGGTTTCAAGTTTCAGGATTCAGGTAATCGTGTGTATCTTGATCTCGGAACGGTTCACGATATCTGCTGTGTTCGACTTAACAGTAAGGATTTGGGGGTCGTCTGGTGTGCGCCGTGGCGTGTGGATATCACAGAGGCTGTCAAGGCTAAAGGTAATGTACTCGAGATCGACATCGCCAACCGCTGGCCGAATCGCCTTCTCGGGGACCAACAGGCACCTGACAGGGATGTGCGAACCGTGCAATGGGAATCCGGCTTTCTGGAAGGCAAAGAGTACAAGGCCGGCCGTTATACGTTTACCACCGGAAGGGGGCCTGGTAAACTCCTGCCCTCCGGTCTGCTCGGACCTGTACGCATCATGGTTAATCGAACTGAAAGGAAATAAATAATGCAAAGAAAAACTGCAGCGATAGTAGTGTGTCTTATAAGTTTGTCGGCGCTGAGGGCAGGCAGCTTAGAGGCCGACTTCCGAAATCCACCGCGTCAGGCCGGAGTTCGTTGCTGGTGGTGGTGGCTCAACAGTAATGTCACCAAAGAGGCGATCACCAGAGACCTGGAAGCGATGCATGACAAAGGCTTCAGCGGGGCGATGATCTTTGACGCGGGAACCGAACTGCGCTGGGGCCCTGACAAAAACGTTCCTAATGGCCCGATGTTTTCCGGTCCGAGATGGACCGAGCTCTATCTCCATGCGCTTGAAGAAGCCAAGCGCCTCGGCTTAGAGTTGGGCCTTTCCATTCAGAGCGGCTGGAATCTGGGCGGACCGTTTGTCACGCTGGACGACAAGGCCAAGCAAATCACCTGGTCGGAGGTTCAGGTGGAAGGATCGGCCCGGATCGAACAGATTCTGCCCATCCCGAAATCCAATTACGACTACTATCGTGATATCTGTGTGCTGGCTTATCCCGAGAAGGTAGGGATAACCAGGAAGCCCATCAGTCATCTAACAGCCAAATCCGGCGCACGCGAACTGGGTGGATCGGCACCAGATTGTCGTTTTCTGCTGAATGATCATCCTTCTGTAGATGGAGAAGAAGACGCATTACTTAAGGATATCATAAATGTAACAGACAAAATAAGTAAAGATGGCCTATTGGAATGGAATGTGCCTGCAGGGAAATGGACGGTCCTGCGTATCGGTTATACCCCGACCAAGGCTCATGTTGCGACGTCGAGCGACAACTGGAAGGGACATGTCATCGATTATCTCAGCAAAGATGTCTTCGACCGCTACTGGTATAGGACGGTCGATCCGCTGCTGCAGAAGGCGGGTTCCTTGGCCGGGACTGTTTTGAAACAGTTGGAAACCGATAGTTGGGAATGCGGCGGTATGAACTGGAGCCCGGGATTTACCGAGGATTTCAAGCAATACTGCGGATATGATATCATAAAGTATTTGCCCGTGGTTGCCGGCAAGATTATTGAAAACCGTGAGGTCAGCAACGCCTTCCTGGCCGACCTGAGAAAGACTATTGCTCACTGTGTGTCGAAAAATCACTATAAGCGATTTGCCGAACAGGCGGCACGGTACAACATGGGAATCCAGCCCGAATGTTCCGGTCCGCACGCCGCTCTGCTCGACGGTATTACCAACTATTCACACAGTGACATTGTTATGAGCGAGTTCTGGATACCATGCCCGCATCGCCCCAGGCCCGAGAACCGTTTCTATATCAAACAGGCTTCATCGGCCGCGCACATCTATGGCAAGCAGATCGTAGGCGCAGAGTCCTTCACATCGCTGCGAAAACCCCACTGGGCCGACGAGTTATGGCATGATTTGAAACCGGCCATGGATTTCGAGTACAGTGAAGGCCTGAACATGATCTTCTTCCACACTTTTACCTGCTCACCCAAAGCAATGGGCATCCCCGGCCAGGAATATTTTGCCGGCACGCACGTCAATCCGAAGGTGACCTGGTGGGATCTTTCGAAGCCGTTCATGGACTACATGAATCGCATTCAAACTGTGGTTCAGCGCGGCACATTCGTGGCCGATGTCCTGTATTACTATGGCGACCACGTGCCCAATATTGCCGTGCACAAGGGATTCAACCGGGCCGGCGCCTTACCCGGTTATGATTTCGACGTAACCAATGAAGAGGTCTTGTTGAAGTTAAGGGTTGTAAACGCTAAGGTCGTGGTGCCCAGCGGACTGAACTACCGTGTGCTGGTCCTGCCGGATCATAAGGTTCTTTCCCTGGCGGTACTGAAGAAGGTTCAGACATTGCTTAAGCAAGGTGCCACTGTCATGGGGCCCAAACCGGAGCGACTGGTCAGTCTGGTGGGCGGCCAATCCGCCCAGCGCAGATTCCACAAACTCGCCGACAGGCTTTGGGGCAGCAATCCGGCGGCAACAGGCCAGAAAAAGGTCGGCAACGGTCGTCTCGTTTGGGGACAGACCTCTCGTGAGTTTCTGCAACGGGATGGTATTGCCCTGGACTTTGAGGTGCTCGACGTTGAAAAACAATCGGATTACCAGTACATCCATTACACCATTGGTAACGCTGATGTCTACTTTATCTGCAACCAAACGGATCGACCCCAATCCATTACCTCGGCATTCCGAGTTTCCGACAAACAGCCAGAATTGTGGGACCCGGTGACAGGACACGTTACGATAGCGGGCGCATTCAAACAGATCGATGGCCGGACAATTATTCTCATGGAGTTTGATCCCTATGGTTCCTGCTTGGTATTATTCCGCAAATCCATTCCTACCGCAAAGCAAGGTACGGAACGTTCCAATTACCCGGTGCTGAGTGTTGTCAAAGAGATTCAGAGCCCGTGGCAGGTAGCGTTTGCCCCGACCTGGGGCGGGCCTGCGTCTGTTGAATTTAAGACATTGATCGATTGGACGAAGCATGCTGACGAGGGCATCAAGTATTATTCCGGCAAGGCTACTTACGTGAATACCTTCGAAATGAGACCTGCCCATGGCAAGCGTTACTGGCTGCAGCTTAACGAAGTTAAGGATGTCGGCATCGCCTCCGTCAAGCTCAACGGGAAGGACACCGGCATCACCTGGACCAAGCCCTTCCGGTTGGAAATAACCGATGCGCTCAAGTCCGGCCAGAACCGACTTCAGATCACGGTGGTCAACTCCTGGCAAAACCGTCTCATTGGAGATCGGGGCAAACCACAGACAGAACGTTATACTAAGACCAATATCAAGATCCGTGACGATTGGAAGCTCAGGAAATCCGGGCTTTTGGGACCGATCGAAATCAAACACGATTGAATAGAAAAAAGGATAACCACGAATGGGCAGGAGCAATAGAGACAGGAGAGCAAAACATTCTCAGAAATGGATTGTGACAGCAGTGCTGGTCTTCAGTAGTACGTTGTTTACCCAGGCGAGCGAGTTGTCGAAAGTCGAAGCGAATAATGTTGTGCAGTTAATCCTGGTTTCCGTCAATACATACAAAAATCCGTTTGGGGAGACCAGTAAAGGTAACAAGAATTCCACACTCAATATGCATCTTCTTCCGAAGGGCGAGTTTGCGGTCGGCAAAGACAAATGGGGCGAAGTCGTTCGTGTCAATATGCTGAAGATCAGGGACTGGTCCAAAGTGCCCGGCATCAAGAAGGCCTGGATCATGAAGGGATTTGAAGGCGAAGACTGTATGGCGTTTCATCCGGTTATCTCGGAAGTAAAGGACGTTGATGGTGACGGCAAGCTCGATATCTTTCGCTGTCAGTCAGAGCATGAAGATGCAAGGATAGAGCGGCTTCGGTATGATGACGGGGCTGTTGTGTGGGAAAGCGAACCGATGGCGGCTCTTCACGGAGATGAGAGCCGTCTGCCGGCATTTGATCTCGACGGCGACGGTGTGTATTCTGTCCTCCACGTCACCAAGGGCGGCACCTGGTGTATCAATGCGAAGACAGGAAAGACCGAATGGTCAATTAAAGAAGCCGTCGGTGATATCATTGTTGGACATTTTCTGGACAGGAAGAGACAAGCTGTAGTTGTCCGCAGCGAGGGCACCCTTCGCTGCTATGACGACGAAGGCAAGCTGATATGGAAGCATGAAACAGGATTGAAAGGAGAAGATGCCTACGCCCACGAGGCGTATCGCCATGATGCAGACGGTGACGGACTCGATGAGATATTCGCCAACTGGCAGAAGCTGACCATGGCGTTGAAGGGCGACGGCTCAGTCTTGTGGGAGGATAGAACACAGCAGCATCATAGTGATTACCTGGTCTGTGCTGACGTGGATGGAGACGGAAAGACCGAGCTGATTTACGATCATGAAGGATGCAGCGCAGAAAAAGGCCCCACTTACATTGTCGATGCGATGACCGGTCAGATCAAAGTCAAGATCGATTATCGCAAAGACGGCCTAAGCCACGCGCAGAACATGGCCGTCGGGGATTTTGATCCGGGTAGGAAGGGCTTGGAAATCGCCATGTGCGGCAAGAGTGGATACCTTTTCGTCTGGGATGCCACCGGAAAGCTCCTTTGGAAACGTGCCGTGCCTTCATCTTTGCTCTCTAAGGGGGACTGGGATGGTGATGAAGTCGAAGATATTTCCTGCTACGCTTTGGGCGCTAACGTTGACGGGATGTTCTCTGTGTGGAACGGCAAAGGTGAACGTCTCTATGCTATCAGCTTCCTACCCAGCCCCTCCAGGCGAACCTGGAGCGATAAGCACAACGGTGGCAGCTGGAGTCACGCCATGCCTGGTGGGCACGAAGGTGTTCGCCGTCAAGTCGATCTCGACGGGAATGGGCACGCGGATTTCATCATGCCTTTTGGCGCCTGGCACTGGGGATCCGACTCGATCCTTTTCCTGATGGAGGGCCAATGAGAAGATGTTAAAAGTGAGTTTTAACAATGAAAATAGACAAATGAGCATTAAAGAATTACAGAAATTCGTCTTGGTGGGTGTTATTGTCGTCAGCAGTTCGTTTTGTTATACCGCAGAGATGGTCAAATCCGATGTGTCTGCCGCGGAAAGTATGGGTGATCTGGCTTGGGTGGAGCAGTACAACGTCGTTTGGACGAGCCAAAGCAAGAACTCCAGCGAGTCGATGCCGGTGTCCGGCGGGGATATCGGGCTGAACGTATGGGTGGAGAATGACGAGCTGCTGCTCTACATGGGCCGGGCAGGTTGCCGGGACGAGAACGGTGCATTATTGAAGCCCGGCCGGATCCGAATTGGGCTCACTCCGAATCCCTTTAAAAACGGCAAGTTTCGACAGGAGCTGAAACTTCGTGAAGGGTATATGCTGATTACAGCCAGACAGCCGGACGGTAACAATCTGGCGATAAAGGTCTGGGTCGAAGTCGCTCGGCCGATTATCCACCTGGATATCAAGTCGGAAAATCCTGTCATGGTAGAGGCTACTTACGAATCATGGCGAACCGAAACGATCGAATTGCCCAACGACCCGAGCAAACATGATCGTCGCGCCATGTGTATGATCAACTACGATGCTTATCCGGGAAAGGTCTTTCTCTACAAGGATGAAATTCGCGCCAACGAAAAGCTTGTTCGTTTCCATCATCGGGTAAACAATACCAAAGACTGCTTCAACTTCCAGGTAATCCAGCAGGAACTGGAGCTGGTTCGCGACCAGATGGTCAATCCCTTGGAGAATCTTGTCTGGGGCGGTGCGCTTGTTGGCGACAACTTCACCCTGACAGGTCAAACGAGCGGCAAGTATGCTGAATGCCCGTTCAAGGATTTCAAGTATGTAAGCAAGACGGCGGTGAGGTCGCATCGCCTTCGCGCGTGTCTGCACATCGATCAGGTTGAGAAACAAGATGCCTGGTACACGGCGCTACAGGAATTGATCGATCTGTTGCCGCAAGACGATGAAAAGGCCTGGGATGAGAATCAGGAGTGGTGGGCCGATTTCTGGAACCGCAGCCGTTTAGTCATCAACTCCGGCCGCGGCGAACAGGACGTTGGATGGCGCCTGGGTCGCAATTACCAGCTCTTCCGCTACATGCTGGCAAGTAATGTGAACGGCCGTGAACCAACCCTGTTCAACGGGGGTCTGTTCACGTTCGATCCGCTCTACGTGAACGGCAAGAAAGGTCCCGGCTATACTCCGGACCATCGTCAATGGGGTGCGGCATTCACAGCCCAGAACCAGCGACTGGTCTATCGTCCGATGTTGAAAACAGGCGACTTCGATCTGATGCCGTCGGGTTTCAGTTTCTATCTGAACGGACTGCCTAACGCCATGGCCCGGGTGCGTCATTACTGGAAGCATGATGGCTGTTGCTTTGAGGAACAATCAGCTATCACCGGACTGCCGGGCGCCTGTCAGTACGGATTTTTTGAGGGTGGTCGTCGGGGTCGACCGAAGAACTTTGAAGTCGGCATCCAGGTCAACCGCGCAGGCGGTAAGGTCTACGAGGAGCAATTGGACTGGTCCTGGCTCATACTGCAATATCATCAGTCCTCGGGAGCTGACATTGCCAGGTACCTGCCGCTGATCGAGCAATCGGTTATTTTCTATGATGAACATTACCGCTATCGCTGCGAAAAGCTTTCCGGCAAGGAACTGGATGGGAATGGCAAACTGGTGATTTTTCCGGCAAATACACTCGAGGGACATTGGGATGCACGCAATCCCACCAGCGTGATCGCCGGACTGCGGCGCGTTTTGACGGAACTCATCAATCTACCGGAGAGGTACACCCCTGTAGAAAAGAGGGAACGCTGGCGGGGCATACTTGAGCGCCTGCCGGAGATGCCAACGGCCAGCAGCGACAGGTTCGGCGGCAGATACTTGAAGCCCGCCGAGAACTACGATCACCAGAGCTGGCACTGTCCCGAGATGTTCCCGCTCTTTCCCTATGAGTTGTATGGTCTCGGCCTGCCCGATCTCGATCTCATGAAGCGGACCTCCCTTTCTACCGGAAAGGACCGATACAAAACCATTTCCTGGGAGCAGGCCAATATCCATGCACCAAGGCTCGGTGAGACGGAACTTGCGCAGAAGCTGAACTCCCGAAAGATGGACAATGGTCCCTACCGCTTCCCGGCTTTCTGGCCCCATACCATTGACTGGACCCCGGACCACAACTGGGGCGGCAGCGGCATGATCGGTATGCAGGAAATGGTCATGCAGACGCATGCAGGAAAAATACGCATCCTACCAGCGTGGACCAAGCACTGGGATGTGGACTTCAAGCTCCATGCCCCGCACATGACGACCCTCGAATGTAGCATACGAAACGGTGAAATCGTGGACATGAAGGTCTCTCCCGCATCCCGCAGAAGGGATGTCGTTACGGACTGGCACACAAGAACTTACCGGGCAGACCTGCCCGATGCCATGACCTTTCTGGATGGCAGGAAGGTCAAGACGGCGCATGCCTGGGAAGCGCGCAAGGCAGAGATCAAGAGACTCTGGTGCGACACCTTCATCGGTCACACCCCCAAAGAGATCCCTGCACTGCTCTCGGCAGAGGTGGTCAAGACAAAGGAGCCCAGAGACGGCTCCACGCGACAGCGGATTGTATTGACCTTTGACACGCCGAACAAAAAGTCGTTCGAGATCGAGATGTGGGAGCCGAAGGCACAGACCGCCACGGCTAGACCGCTGTTAATGACCCAGCCGCGCAATTATCAAAGGGAGATGTGGGGTGAGGAGGCACTGAAAAGAGGCTATGTGGTGTGTATCTATCCGGGCCTGGATGCACACCACAGTGAGAAAGACTATCCCGGATACCAGAATGTCTGGAAGCAATTCAAGAATGAATACCCGGACGCCACCTGGAATTCATCTTTGGGGATTCAGGCGTGGCTGGCCAGCCGGACGCTCGACTATCTGCTGGACCCAAAGTACGGGCGCAAGATCGACCCCGAGGCAGTCGGCATCACAGGATTTTCCAGATATGGCAAGCAGTCGATCTATGCCGCGGCCTTTGATGAACGCTTCACCTGTGTGGCGGCCAGGAGTTCAGGCACACCCACTGCGTGCTCGTACCGGTTCGCCGCGCGTCAGACCTTCATGGAGTCCGTGTCTTTGGAAGACTGTCCCAAAGTGTGGTTGATCGACAAGGCCAGAACCTTCCATGGCCGGGAAAACGAACTGCCGGTCGAAGGCAATGCGCTGATGGCCTGTATTGCGCCGCGCCACCTACTGCTCGACACGGCCTACAACGACGGCAGTGATCCCACCTTCGGCGTGGAGCACAGTTACCTGAATGCCAAGAAGGCATGGACCTTCCTGGGCAGGCCAGAGAACATCTGCCTGAGCTACCGCAAGGGCAATCACGGCCCGGTCACGGATGAACAGGTCAAACACAATCTCGACTTTTTCGACACGGCCTTTGGCAGAGGAAGAGCTACGGCCTCGGATTTTCCGGAATTGCTGATCCACGCCTTTGACTGGCAGGCATGGAAGGCAAAGCAGCGCGTATCTGATCTGTCCATGCCTGAGCAGGCATCGGTGCGCCGGAAGATCGGGTGGATGCTGGGCGAGCAGCCCGTGTCCATAAAGGGCGCCGGCACCTATCACATCAAGACCGGTGATGAACTGGGCGTGCCTGACTGGTCGAGAGACCGCTGGAATCCGGGCGGCATCAAGAGAGTCCCCTTCAGCTTCAGTGGCAAGATGCACGGCAACATCTTCTTTGATCCCGAACGTGAAACGTACAAGGCCACAGTGATCTGGCTGCATCCGTGGAACTACTCCCACGGCAGCAACGAGGGATACGGTGTGCAGGGCACCACGATCTACTACCGGCTTGCCAAAGAGGGCTACAAGGTCGTGATGTATGATCAGTTCGGCTTTGGGGACCATCTGAACGATGCCGTTGGTTTCTACGACACATATCCCCACTGGTCCAGGATGGGCCGGGCAGTCTACGACGTGCAGAAGGTCATCGACTTCCTGGTCGATGGCAAGGGGATCACTGCACAGCCGGTGCCGCCAACCGATCCAGACAAGATCTACATCTGCGGCTTTGCCTACGGCGGCATGGTCGGGCTCTACGCCACAGCGCTGGACGAGCGCATCGCCGGCCTCGCCTGCTTTAGCGGCTTCACGCCCATGCGCACAGACACCGATGCCAAACCCACCGGCGGCATACGCCAGTACTGGCAGTGGCATGCCCTGATGCCCAAGTTGGGCCTGTATCATGGAAAGGAATCGACCATTCCCTTTGACTACGATGACGTCCTCGCCCTGATCGCCCCGCGCAAATGCCTGATCTATGCCCCCACACGCGACCGCTTCGCTGACAGTGAGGACGTGAAGGCGTGCATCATGAAGACCAAGGCATTATGGCAGGATGAGGATGCGTTGACGTTCGTCAGCCCTGACGATATTTGCAGGTTTCAACGTGAACAGCAGGATGCATTAGTGCGATGGTTCGAGGCCACGGTGGCCAAAGGGGATCATGCCGTGATTATTAGCAAAGACGAATCATGATTACATTGATGCAATACAGGAAGCAGGGGACATGCGAAGAATAACAGCATACTCCCTCTATACTCCGTTATGAACTATTCACACCAGCAAAACTGATGGTTTAGTGCTGGAATTAAGCAAGGGGATTTGTAAAAAATGATGCATAATATCAGTAAGTTCAGACCTACAAAGCTTATTGCCTTTATTTCGATTGTGTTTTGCGGTCTTTCTGTGGTTGTCCAGGCGGCCGGGGCAATGAAAGTACAAGCCAACCGCGTTGCGGAAGTGGCCCTTATTTCCGGAAAGACGTATAGGAATCCTTTCTTGGAAATAGAACTCAATGCTGTGATTACGCAGCCGGATACCTATAAACTGCGGGTTCCAATGTTCTGGGCCGGCGGCAAACGCTGGTGTTTGCGTTATGCTTCGAGCGTTGCCGGGGTGCACACTTTCCGTACTGAGTGCTCGGATAAAAACAACGCAAAGCTCCACGGTGTGGAAGGGAAGATTGAGGTGATGACCTACACGGATGAGAATCCTTTGTACCGTCATGGTCCCATTCGGGTGGCCGATGACAAACGTCACTTTGAGCATGCCGACGGTACTCCTTTTTTATGGCTGGGCGATACCTGGTGGAAGAATCTGTGCAAACGCATGACCTGGGAAGGTTTTCAAGAACTGACCGCGGACCGCAAGGCCAAGGGATTTAACGTGGTGCAGATTGTTTGCGGTCCATATCCTGATGAAAATATGATGGAAGCACGTTGGGAGAATGAAGGTGGCAAGCCATACGAAACCAAGGATTTCAGCAGAGTGAATCCCACATACTTCGAATACGCGGACCGTCGCATCAAACATCTGGTGGATGCAGGAATCGTCCCGGTGATCGTTGGCGGCTGGGGGCGTCCGCAACATGGCGGCAAGAGCACTCTTGTCCAAGTGGGACTTGACGGATTCAAGCGACATTGGCGGAATCTGGTTGCCCGCTACGGCGCTTACCCCACGGTATGGATGGTCGGCGGTGAAGCTAAGGATGCGTACGGACCCTGGTCAACGTTGGCGGAATATCTGAAAGACATTGATCCTTATCACCCTCTTCTCTGTTACCACGCCCCAGGACACCCCCGTGAGATGTTGCGAGACAATTCCATGTTTGACTTCGACATGGTGGCATTTGGCCATGACGGCATGAAGACCGTGAACCGTACTGCCCAGTTGATGCAGTCTTGTCTTGAGATGTTTCCCAAGAGACCGGTTCTATGTGGTGAGGCCTGCTATGAGGGTCACATGCAAACGAACTTTCAAGATCATCAACGTTACATGTTCTGGCGTTTTTTGCTGAGCGGTGCAGCGGGCCACACTTATGGGGCCGCAGGGATCTGGCATGGCAGCGTGGAAGGCGATCCCGGCATCAATCCGGTATACGATTGGACGACGTGGAGGCAGGGTATGAACTACCCCGGAGCAATCCAGCTCGGGCTCGGCAAGAGACTACTGGAAACATATCACTGGTGGCGTTTCGAGTCACATCCTGAGTGGGCCGAAAAGGACTGCTTTGCCGCCGGGATTCCGGGCGAAGTGCGGATCATCTATCAGCCCAAGCGCGACATATACAATTGGAAAGGGACAATTGTCAAACACCTTGAACCTGACGTTTCGTATTCAGTGTTCTACTTTGATCCGGTCACCGGGAGACGGTTTGAACAAGGTACCGTGATTAACAAGGGCCCAATGACATCGTCCGGCGAATACAAGGCACCCCGATTGCCCTCACCCCAGGATTGGGTGTTGGTTTTGGAACGAGTTAAGAAATACGATGACGTGACCCTGGAGTCTCCTTACAAGACAGACATACCGCCAAGTAGAATACAGGCCATCGTAACGATCGATACCCCTGCCAAAAGGCAATCCTACAGCCCAATGATTTTCGGCGGCTTTCTCGAGCATTTTGGCAGGCAGGTTTACGGGGGTGTGTTTGAACCAGGATCACCGCTGGCCGATGAGAAGGGATTTCGCAAGGATGTTATCGAAGCATTGAAGGAACTGAGAATTTCCGTAGTTCGTTGGCCGGGGGGATGCTTTGCCAGCGGATATCACTGGAAAGACGGTGTTGGCTCCAGTCGTAAACCGACACCTGATCCGGTATGGGGTGTCCAAGAGTCCAACAAATTTGGTACTAGTGAATTTGTGGAATGGTGCAGGCTAATTGGCAGCGAACCGTATATATGTACAAATGCCGGAAACGGTACAGCTGAAGAAATGGAGGAATGGGTCGAATACTGCAACAGTGACGAAGGTCTTTATGCTGAAATGCGGAAAGGCAGTGGTCACGACAAACCTTTTGACGTTAGGTACTGGAGCATCGGCAACGAAAACTGGGGTGCCCATGAAATCGGTGTGAAAACACCTGCACAATGGGGCCCCCTCGTACACAAGTGCGCTGAATTGATGCTGGCAGCCGATCCGGAACTTGTACTATTAGCCGCAGCAACAACTGATCGGAGCTGGACTTTACCGTTGTTAAAAGCTGCCGGAGAACATCTTGATTATGTATGTATACATCAATACTGGTTGGGTCTCTGGGGGAAAAATGAGATGCCCAATTACCTTTCCTGCATCATGCTATCAGATGGTCCCGAACAAACGATTGTTAGTGTAATTGACATTCTTGAAGAAGCCGGATACCGAGGCAAGATTAAAATCGCCTTTGACGAATGGAACCTTCGGGGTTGGCATCATCCGGGTTTCCCGCGTAAAACCATTAGTGCCCCCAGTAATCCCGAGGTGAAAAAGTTGATTCAGGCCAGGGGCAAGAACGCTATTGCCCCTCAGTACACAATGGCAGATGCCCTCTTCTCCGCATCATTTTTAAACGCCTGCCTACGTCATGCTGACGACATAGGCATGGCCAATATTGCTCCGATTGTCAACACAAGAGGACCTCTGTTCGTCCATCCCAGGGGAATCGTCAAACGTACGCATTTTCATACTATGGCGATGTATGCTAACGAACTTGAAGAATATGTCAGCAGCGTGAAAGTTACATCGGGTAAACTAACCCATGGCAATAACTCCGTTGCCGTTGTTGACGCTATCGCAACCGTTGATAAATCCGGCGAAAAATGGGCAATCTCGCTGGTCAACCGCCATCCTTCCGACTCCGTAGCTTGCACAATCAAGATTAAAGACATGTTGCTTAATGGAGAATATGACGCAACGGTTCTAACCGGTGAGTCTGCCGATTCTTATAATGACATCGAGCATCCCAACCGCGTGGTACCAAAGAAAACGAAACTGACTTTCAAAAAGGGCGTCATCAACTTGTCGCCGCATTCGTTGACCATTGTTGAAGTATCGACGAAGTAGCAGGGATTTCCTTATAAGTGAGTATGCTTTGTATAACGTTGAATAAGAGATTTTAGATTGGAAGAGGATATTATGGCTAAAGATAAGATATCGAGGCGAAAATTTTTAAGACGAAGCGTTTATTGACCGCCCCACAGCTTTGGCAGACTGGATTACTGAGCCGAAAGCGGGAGGAAAACACCGGCCTTCACTGACAGCAGGCGAGCATCCAAGCGATATTCTTATTGCGAATGATGCTCAAACAGGGAAAATAAGGATCTCTTTAGTCTGATAGGTATTCTAATTCGATCAACAGGAATGATTATTTTTCCAAATAGACACAGATCAAGAGAAGGCAGTCAACCAGATGGGACAGACTAAAACGTTCGAGTTCTGCTCTTTCAAGAGCTGAAAAACACCCTGATTTTCAGGGTTGAGTAGACCGAGGGAATTTCACCCTCGGCCCCTCCGAGAACCGGACGTGAACCTCTCAGCTCATCCGGCTCCTATCATTCAAACCATATGTCACCATATGGTTCTGCTACCTCCAATGACTCCTCCTGTTAAACAGTTGGTCAATCGTTGGTAGCTGAATGACCGAGCCCCTTTGCTCGGCTGC
>CAZZAX010000112.1:0-18938 GCA_964653075.1 uncultured Pirellulales bacterium | reverse complement strand
CCAGAGACACTCAGGGATTAAGGAACTTGATACTTCTATCCACAAGAAAAAGAGACACAAATCAGTAACTTTCCCATTATACCCGTACAGAATCTGTACTGTGTGAAGTCTGATACTACAGTTTTCTTGCTATTCGTATTGAATTCAATATACTTTTCGATATGACTGTTTTTTTTGAAGAAGTTAAACAAGAAATCCGTAAAGAGGTAAGATGATTACATGAAGATAATCGCAGATGCCAATATTCCGTTTGTGGCAGAGTGCTTTTCTTCGATCGGTGAGGTCAAAGCTGTTGGCGGTCGAGAGATAACGCCGAGTGCTGTTGCCGATGCCGATGTTCTTTTGGTTCGGAGTATTACGCAGGTGAATGCGGACTTGCTGGCCTGCAGCAGGGTACGTTTTGCAGCTACCGCCACTATCGGTTTTGACCATATCGATATTGACTTTCTGCGGCGGAAAAATATCGGTTTTGCATCGGCGCCGGGTTCGAATGCCAATTCTGCGGCAGAATATGTTGTTGCCGGACTGCTCGAAGCCGGTCGAAAATGTGATATAAATCTCGAAGGCAAATCTATAGGGATTATAGGTGCGGGGAATGTCGGAAGCAGGGTTGCGAAAAAGTGTGCGGCTTTAGGGATGCAGATTTATCTGAACGACCCGCCTTTGCAAAGACAAACAGGCGAGGCGAAATATCTGCCGTTGAAGGAACTATATAATTGCGATTTTATCACGTTTCATACACCATTGACGTTCGAAGGTATTGACAAGACGTATCATCTTGCTAATGAGAATTTTTTCAAATCGCTTAAGAAAGGGTGTGTATTTATTAATGCTTCCCGCGGCGGAGTGGTTGACAGTGAGGCATTGAAGACGGTGATACAGTCGGGGCGGTTTAGTTATGTGGTCCTTGATGTCTGGGAAAACGAGCCGAATATCGATGTGGAGTTTTTAGAAATTGTTGATATAGGCACGCCGCATATTGCGGGCTATTCGCTGGACGGCAAGATTACAGGTTTGATTATGATTTATAAGGCGGCCTGTGAACATTTTGGACTTAGTCCCAAATTTGGTATTGAAGATTTTTTACCCGAACCTGTCGTCCGTCAGTTGAAAATAGAACCAGGTATAGATAACGAGCAGGATGCGTTGGCCAATGCTGTGCGGAAGCTTTACGATATCAGAGAAGATGACGCAAAGCTGCGCCGGATTACCGAGAAGCCAGAGGAAAAAAGGGGGGAGTATTTTGACGGGCTGCGGAAGAATTATTCCGTTCGCAGAGAATTTCACAATACGAAGGTTTTTGTTGAAGACAGAAACAGCACTTTAGCCAAAAAGCTCAAAGGGATCGGATTCAAAACGAGTGAAAAGTAAAAACGCAAAAATGAAAATTTGCTGCGATAATATTGTCGAGTGGCCAAGGGGGAAGCTGGATTTTTCGGCGGGCTGTGTTGTGATGGGGGTTTTGAATGTTACGCCGGACTCCTTCAGCGACGGCGGTCAGTTCTTCGATTTCGAAAGGGCGGTCGAGCGTGGTATGCAAATGGCAGCCGAAGGTGCTGCAATAATAGATATAGGCGGCGAATCAACTCGGCCGGGTTCTGCATCGGTTTCGGATAAAGAGCAGATAGAACGTGTAGTACCCGTGATAAAGGCGCTGAGCAAAAAGATAGCTGTGCCGGTCAGCATTGATACCTGCAAGGTTGAAGTTGCAAAAGCTGCTTTGGAAGCAGGAGCGGGTATGCTGAATGATATAACTGCTTTGAGTGATGAGCGGATGGCCGAGCTGGCGGCCAAGCACAGTGTGCCGGTTGTCTTGATGCATAAGCAGGGGGCGCCGGCAACAATGCAGATTGAGCCGAAATACGAGGATGTGGTTGGCGAGGTTATGGAGTTTCTTGTAGGCCGGGCCGAACGAGCGGAGGATTTCGGCATTGCAAAAAATATGATATTTATAGACCCGGGAATCGGCTTCGGCAAGACATTGGAGCATAACATTTTACTCTTGAGAAATATCAGTAAATTCGTCGCATCCGGTTATCGAGTTCTTGTGGGGACAAGCAGGAAAAGCTTTATCGGCAAGCTCACCGGCAAAGAGAAACCTTCAGAGAGAATATTCGGTACGGCTGCAACGGTTGCTCTTTGCGCCGCGGCAGGTGTATCAATTGTCCGAGTGCATGATGTAGCTGAAATGGTGGATGTGGTGAATGTGTCGAATAAGCTCAAATAAACGAATAATATGATGGGGCATTTTAGAGACATGAAAATATTTAACTATTGTCCTTCCTGCGGGGCGAAAGACATACTTTTCGATGGTGTTAAAAAATTCGATTGTAAAGTGTGTTCCTTTACTTTTTTTCAAAATGTAGCTGCAGCAGTCGCCGTAATATTGGAGTATGACAAGAAGATACTCTTAAGCAGGAGGGGCGAAGAGCCGGGTAAGGGAAAACTGGATTTGCCGGGAGGGTTTGTTGATCCGAAAGAAAGCGCAGAAGATGCAGTAAAGAGGGAGATAAAGGAGGAATTAACAATAGAGATTGGAAATCTGGAATATTTGGGCTCTTTTCCGAATATTTATGAATATAAAAATGTGGTTTATAACGTTTGTGATTTGCTCTTTTATTCGAGAATTAATAAACTTCCCGCTGATTTTAACAGGAATGAGATAGAGGAATTGATTCTGATAAATCCTTCGGAGATTCCCGTTGACAAAGTGGCGTTTGAATCGACGAGAATGTTCCTGAGTCATTTTTGTAATATTCAAAAGATTTAATGTGACAAGCTCAGTTAAACAGGTTTTTGCACACGAGGGAAAAATAGCGGACATTTAGTCGGTTTTCAGAGCGATTTTGAGTGCATCGCCGGTATTTTTAGCAAATTCGAATTGCAGGTTCTTTTTGGCTTCTTTTGGTACATCGGGTAGGTCTTTTTTGTTTCTTGCAGGTAGTATAACGATTTTTATGCCGGCCTGTTGCGCGGCCAGGATTTTTTCCTTCAGGCCGCCAATGGGTAAGAGAAGTCCTCGTAAGGTTATTTCGCCGGTCATCGCTACGTCCGGCCGGGTTGGTTTTCCGAGAAGCAGGCTGACCAGTGATGTAAATATTGCTGCACCGGCACTTGGACCATCCTTTGGAATTGCTCCTGCCGGGACGTGAATGTGATAATCGAACTTTTTGAATTGGTCGGCGTCAATTTTCAGTTTTTTGGCATTTGCTTTTACGATGGAAAAAGCGGCCTGAGCGCTTTCCTTCATAACATCGCCGATTTGGCCAGTAAGCTGCAGCCGACCCTCGCCCGGCATAGAGGCCGATTCGATAAAAAGCAGCTCACCGCCGAAGGGTGTATAAGCCAGAGCGGTTGCGACACCGGGTATTCCGGTTCTAAGGGCCAGTTCCGATTCGAATTGAACAGGACCTAAGATTTTCGTAAGGTCCTTCCTGCCGATGGTTGCTCGTCTTTTTTTGGCTTTGGCGATTTCCGTGGCAACGGCCCTGCAGATAGCCGCGATATTTCTTTCGAGGTTTCGGACTCCCGCCTCGCGAGTATAGCCCTGAATTATCGTGAGAATTGCATCCTCTTTTATGGTGCATGATTTTTTATTCAGGCCGTGCTCTTTAATCTGACGAGGGACCAGATATTTTTTTGCTATGTTTAGTTTTTCGTTTTCTGTATAGCCGGGCAGCTCAATGACTTCCATTCTATCATGCAGAGCCGGCGGGACTGGCTCGGTATAATTTGCAGTGCCGATGAACATTACCGTCGATAGATTAAAGGGCTGGTCGAGATAATGGTCTGTGAAGCTGAAGTTCTGCTCGGGGTCAAGGACTTCCAGCAGCGCGCTTGCCGGGTCACCTCTGAAATCACTTCCGATTTTATCCAATTCATCGAGCATAAATACGGGGTTTTTGCTGCCGCACTTTCGCAGCTCCTGCAGGATTCTGCCGGGCAGAGCGCCGATGTAAGTTCTTCGATGTCCCCTGATGTCGGCTTCATCTCTTATCCCACCGAGCGATATACGAACAAATTTTCTTCCCATAGCTCGTGCGATGGATTTTCCGAGAGAAGTTTTACCTACGCCTGGCGGGCCGGCAAAGCAAAGTATGGGGCTTTTACCCGTTGGGTTCAGTTTGCGAACGGCCAGGAATTCGAGGATACGTTTCTTTACCTTGCGCAAGTCATAGTGGTCGGTGTTCAGTATTCGCTGAGCCTTGTTAATATCAAGCTGGTCTTTGGTTTGAATTGACCATGGCAGTTCGCAGACCCAATCCAGATACGTGCGGATGACACTATACTCCGGTGAAGCGGGAGGTATTTTGCTTAATCTATCCAGCTCTCGAAGGGCCTCTTGCTCGACCTTTTTTGGCATTTTAGCTTTTGCGATTTTTTTGTTGATTTGTTTAAGCTCGTCAGTTCTAAGGTCCTTTTGGCCAAGCTCGGTCTGAATGGCTTTGAGCTGTTCCTGCAGATAATATTCCCGCTGATTTTTGTCTATTGATTCTCTGATCCTGCCCTGGATTTTATTGCTCAGTTCGAGAACTTCGAGTTGATTAGCTAAGATAACGGATATTTGTTTAAGGCGTTTTGTTGCATCAAGCTCTTCGAGCAATTGCTGTTTAGTCGCGATGTCGATACTGAGATTGGCAGCCAGAAAATCAGCCAAGGCGGAAGGATTTTCGATATTTTCCAACAAGACCGATGCTTCTTCAGGTACGTGGGTGCTTAGCTCAATGACGCGGTTGGCCGCCCGGCGGACACCTACGATAAGTGCCTGGAGATTTTTTGTCATTTTAACTTTGACGGCAAGCGGCTGGATTTTGGCCTTTAAGTATGGTTTTGTGGCTATCTTTTTTATTACCTTGAAGCGGGTTGTTCCGTGAACCACGACGTGCATAGAGCCCTGGGGGAGTTTTATGACCTTAAGAACCGATGCGACTGTTCCAACCGAGTAGAGCTTTTCGAAGTTCGGTTTATTGGTATCTGGATTGCGTTGCGTTAGAAGCCCTATGACAGATTCGTTTGGTGCAGTGTCGGCAAGCAGAGCTTTGCTTTGCTTACGGCCTATCGCCAATGGCGTTATTGTCCCGGGATAGGCAACAGCGTTCCGAATAGGCAGGATTCCGATGACGTCCGGCAGATTAAATCCGTGGTCGTTCTCATGTAATTGGCTGTCCCCGTTATGCAGATAGGTTTCAAGGCTTACGGGTTCTTCTTCAATTACTTCGACAATCCAATTGCCGCCCAAAGGTAACATGTTTTTAAGGTCGCTTGCCATATTATTTACGATTTTTTTATTTAGTCCCTAAATGATACACGATTGAAGTTGAAAACCAAAAGCTAAAAAACAAGAAAAAAAGGCAATCTCACAGGAATGCCCATTCTTGAAGACAAAATTGCAACCTTACAGTGGCCGAGCAGGGCCCGGGCCAATGAAACTTATTCCGGCAATTTCTGCCAAGCTTTTAATATAAACATTAAATAAAGTTTATTGATGTATCTCTTCATACGAGGCCGGGTTATAAGTCAGTATGCGGTGAGTATCAAAACCGGCAGGGACCGTGATATTCGCTGACCTGTCGAAATTCAATGTTGAATTGCCTTCTATCACTGTCGGATTGTTGGAGTAATTAATAATCGTACCTTCAATCATGGCGTTTACATTGCCGGAGAAGTGTGCGCCGCTTACTGCCATAACCCCGCTTAAGGCGGAGAAATTGCCGGCAAAAGTAACGGAACTGGCCGGGGCGAGTATCGAAGAGCCCTCTTCCTGTCGAATCGCATCGAACTGAACACCTGCAGGAACCGGATTAGTGGCAAAATTACCAAGAAAAGAAATACTGTTGTTTGGCCCGGCAAAGTTCGGATCACCTTCAGCCACTATCATACCATTGGAGGCAACGTTTCTGCTGAAAATAACTACATTAGGCTGTTCGATATACAGAATACCCTCTATTATGATATTACCCAAAAAGTTCGGGTCAGTTCCGGCGGCTATTGTTGCGTTGGTTAAGGTCATACCTGAGGATATGTCGGTCGATGAGTCAATAACAGGTCCCGTTGCATACTGCTGAAAGTGCTGCGTATCCGGTATAGGGAATTGTGGAGGGTCAGCGCCTATGTCGATATGGTTGTCTATTGCAGTCTGGCCTGTGTCGCCGGCTATTTGTACGGCGCCCATTAGGGCAACGTTGGCAGTCGAGTTTGCGACAGTGATATCGCCGTCGAAGTTACAGTTACCGGTAACGAGCATTGCAAGATTATTACTATTGCTTTCAATAAAGATATCTGCTTCGCCATTGGAATTTACACCATTTACAGTCGGATTGCCGAGGAAGTGTACAGGGCCTTTTGTTGCCAGTCCATAGTCGAAAATAGGATATTCATAGGGTTGAATATCGTATTGAACTCTTATTGTGCGAGTTATTTCATTGCCGCCCGTGGCTGTTAGCTGCAAAATATCGGTGTTGTTGGCGTCAATGAGGATTTCGCCCTCAAAAGCTTGTCCCGTTGCAGAGTCCAGCGGAACAGGTGGTATTGTGCCGTTATTAACCGAGATATTTGTAATACTGTTGGCAGACAGGTCACTTTGCAGGGTACTGACTATTTCGTCGTGATAATCAGATGGCAGGATCGAGCTTGAAAATGTGACACGGTTAAGCCAGAATCTCATCGTTTCCAGTCCGGATTCTGTGCTGGCGATTGCACAGCCAACTTTATGCTGGTTTGATGCAAGCTGGACGTTTGTGCCGGACATTGCGGCCATTGAGACAGCTAAAGCGGAAAATATAAGCACAAATATCATCGATACGATTAGTACTGCACCTCGGCGATTCGGCTTTTCTGATTTCTTTTTTACAGGTGCCATTTTTTCTCCCCCCGGAAAACACTCTGCGTTAAAGAAATTTTATAAACTTCTTTCTCTGTAACCTGATTAAAGTATAAGAAATGTTGTGAATAAAGACAAAGCGGCTGACCTGAATGATGCTATAAATGTATTTATTATGTCCTATATTAACGTGCTTATTGAAGTTATAAAGTGGCTATAAAGTGTTTTCCTGTTCGGCAAAGTACGAGCTGCGGGCGAACGGCGAAGATATAATCCAGCGAAATCCCAATTCTTTTGCTTTTCGCTTCCAGAAATCGAATTTGTCGGGTGTTATGTATTCAACGACCTGGAGAGAATTTTTTGATGGTTTTAGATATTGACCGATAGTAAGTCTTTGACAGCCGGTGTTATACAGGTCTTTGAGAACCTGCTCGACCTCGTCGTCGGTTTCCCCTAATCCGAGCATAATTGAGGATTTTGTTTGTATATTATCGGAGCATTCTTTTGCTATTTTGAGCAAATTCAGGGACCGCTGATAGTTTCCGCCTGTTCTGGCGGTTTTGTACAGCGATGGAACTGTTTCAACGTTGTGGGCGAAGACAAAAGGTAAAGCGGTACTGAGGATTTTCAACGCCTGTTTTTGGCAGTTACGAAAGTCCGGCGTAAGTATTTCAAATTTCATATCCGGACACTGTTGCCTCACTTCGTTAATACAGTTGCAAAAATGGCCTGCGCCGCCGTCCGATAAATCATCCCGGTTTACGCTTGTAATAACGAGGTATTTTAATCCCATTTGCTTTGCCATCCGGGCCAGGCGGAACGGCTCTATAATATCCGGCGGTTCGGGTTTGCCGCAGGCTACCGAACAGAATTTGCAGTTTCGGGTGCAGACTTTGCCCAGAATCAGTACAGTTGCTGTGCCTCTTGTCCAGCACTGGCCCCGATTCGGACAGTTTGCATTACTGCATATAGTTTCCAGGCCAAGAGAGTCGAGAATGTTCCGGGTATGATTAAAATTGCCGCCCGACGGCAGGGGCCTGCGCAGCCAGGGGGGTAGTTTTCGTTGTTTTGATTCGGTATTTAGCATTTTGTATTTTTCTTTTAGTCTTTAATAAAAATGCCTTATCAACAGTTGAGACAATCTTTCTTTTGCCTGTTTCATTGAACTGTGTTTGCCGGTCTGTTTCAGCACTGATGTCATTTCTATGCCATCCAGGCCGCAGGGGACAAGAAAATCGAAGATGCTCAGGTCGTTGTTAATGTTTATTGCCATACCGTGATAGGTTATAAATTTAGAGATGCGTACCCCGATAGAGGCAATTTTTTTTTCGCCGACCCACATGCCCGGAAAGCCTTTCCTTCGTTCAGTATGTACACCTGATTGCCCTAATAGTTCTGCACCTATTGATTCCAGCTTTCTGATATATTCACTTATTCCGAGGTTAAGCTCCTGTAAATTTACTATCGGATAGAAGACCAACTGACCCGGATTGTGTGCTGTTGTTCCGCCGCCCCTGCGGATATCGACGACGTAGATGTGTTTTTGTGCCAAATCAGCTCTGTCAGCCAATAGCTTATTTGCACTCTGGCGGGCGCCGAGAGTAATGACAGGGGGGTGCTCAACTATCAGGATGGTGTTTTGTATTTCACCAAGGCGTCTTTTCTCTCGCAATTGGTGCTGTAATTGCAGGACTTGGCGATAATCAGCAAGGCCACAGTCAATAATGTGAAGAGGACATGCAATATCCGCTTGCGCGGGCAAGAGTTCACGGTTTTGGATTTTTTCGGCTACAAATTTCACATATTCGATTTTAGCCGAAGATTGTACAAATTGCACTAAATAATTATAGTTCGTGGTATTTAACCAGTAGTTTTACTGCCAGTCGGCACAAATACACTGTATAAAGTAAAATATGCATTTATTCTGCAGACAAGCAAAAACTATTTTGCTCTGCTTATCCCTTTTATGTATAATGTATTTCAGTTTATTTATTGGTTTTAAGGATATAAAAAAGTGAGCAATAAAGTTAAGACATCAGACGAAGGTCGTGGCCTCGTTTCTTTGCAAGAAAACCTCAAAAAGATCAAGCCTATGCTCGGTCGCAAATTCAAAGTCAAACGTCTTGGTATTTTCGGGTCCTATGTCAGGGGTCAGGCCCGCAGGTCCAGTGACGTCGATATTTTAGTGGAATTCTCCGGCGGTATAGACCTTCTGGATTTCGTTGCAATGGAAAGATATTTAAGAGAGCAGACGGGGGCGAAAATTGACCTGGTTTCCATAAATGCTCTGAGACCGGAATTCAGGAGCAGAATATTAAATGAGGTTATTTATATATGAAACGCGACTTTCGCGTTTATTTGAGAGATATTCTTCAGGCCTTCCGTAATGCCCAGCAATTTGTCGAAGGACTCTCGTACGAAAAGTTCATAAATGATAGAAAGACCATAAGTGCAGTCGTAAGAGAATTGGAGATTGCTGGAGAGGCAACCAAGCAGCTGCCCACCTCGGTCAGGAGAAAATATCCAGATATTCCCTGGTCGGATATGGCAGGTATGCGGGATAAACTAATACATTTTTATTTCGGCGTCGATATGGAGATAGTCTGGGAAACTGTCAAAGTACGTATCTCTGAGCTTGAACCGCTGATAGAAAATGTCCTGAACGAACTGGAACAGTGATTGCGCGTCGTGCTACAGGATCAGCTTCGTTGGTAAAATCCACGGATTATTTCAAAGACAAAGAAAAAGGGCTGGACATGCCAGCCCTTGATTTGTGTATAAAATTCGCAGTTGCTGGTCATTTCTTTCCACCTTTGTCTATGACCCTAATCGTGTCGCTGCCTTTAAATGGAGAGTCATCTTGTAGCTCTCCGGCTACAGTTATCTCTACGTTATCTCCTACTTGGAGTATTTGTTGTACGGCAGACCTATCGAACTTCACCATTAAATCAGGAACGCCGTCATCGTCTTCATCGCCAATTTCCGTTGGATGTAATTCTGCCGGGACCTGGTCATCGAGCTTTATTGTACTTACATAAATATCTTCCACATCGTAGCCTTCTGGTAGCTCTATATAGCATGTAATCCATTTGCCTTTACTGTTCAGATTAAGGGTATCAGGATCAATATTAACTGTAACTTCAATAGGTGTCGGTTGGTAGATAATTTGGCATGTGAAGATGGTTCCATCATACCAGCTGTTATCTCGTGGGTCTATAGCGAAATCTATGACTGAGCCGATGCTAATACCGGAAACTTTAATTTCGTAGGCATGATCATAACCAGGTGTTGGAGGAATGTAGTGTGACCAAACGCTGATTCCATCGACGTAAATGATGGTATTTGCCCCTTCACCATGACTGATTGAACCCCATTCAGCAACAATACCAGAGACTATGATGTCCCCACTTACCTCACTAGTCCAGCGACGAATACTCCAATGGATTGGGTAACTTTGTGGAATGTTGTAGTTTGGCCAACCTCCAAAAGCTGTAACGCTCGCACCACCCCATTCGTTATCGTCAGGTCGTTTTTCTTCGTTCCATTGAGGACCTTCGTGACCCAAAGGGTCGAAATAAACGCTTTGTGCCCAAAATTAGCTATCACCGGGAGTTGTGTAATAGCCGTAATACCAGTTGTCCTGTCCTTGAGTATCGGAGAATTCGCTAGCAGAGTCAGCAATTATGTTTGCAAGAGTCGTCTCTATGTTTCCGAACAAACATATAAAAAACCCGACCAAGAATAGGACAACATTTAAAATATTCCTGCATTTCATTTTTTTGTCCTCCATAATATTTTTCTTGCATTCTTTCTATTGAATAATCAATGATCAGAAGATGATATTTTTTCTCATAGGCATCACCTCCTTTTGCGGAAGCGGGGTATTTGCGTTATAAATGCCAGAATCGATGACTTTTTACAGATGGATACCCTGCTCGATGAATAATACGTTCTAATATTAAGGCGTATCAGCCTTGAAGAATATTGACGAAAAATTTCGGAAATTATGAGATTTTTTCGTCTTTATGGTTTTGGCGGGTTGTGCAGGCTCAGGCCGAAGGCATCTTCGGCGGCTTCTTTGAGCACCTCTGAAACGGTCGGATGAGGGAAGCTAATACCGGTTATTTTTTCGGTGCTGCCTATAAGTGTTCTTGCTGCGCCTATCATCTCTGTAACCATAGAGCCGACCATTGTAACGCCGATTATTTTATTGGTCGAGTTGTCCCTTACGGCCCTTATTTCGCCGGTTGTTTCGTTGTGCGCCACACTTCGGCCATTGGCTTTGAAGAACGACCTTCCGACAGAGATGTCGATGCCCTGTTCTATGCAGGTTTCTTCACTTTTACCAACGGATGCGATTTCCGGAAAGGTGTAAACAGCCCGTGGAATAAGCGAGTAATCGGCTATTTTTTCGTCGCCTCCTGTGGCATTGACGGCGGCAACCTCGGCTTCTGCGAAGGCACCGTGGGCTAAATAGGTAGTTCCTACGGCGTCGCCAATGGCATAAACACCGTGAACATTGGTTTCCAACTTTTCATTAACTGCAATAGCAGGGCCGTTCATCTTCAGATTCAGGGCCTGGACGGTTTCATCGTCAACAACCGCCCTTCGACCCACGGAGACGAGGACTTTTCCGGCGTCGATTGTTTGGCCGTTTTCGAGCACTACCCTTGCCGGTGTAACTGTTGTATCGACGGAAGTTACCTTCTGACCTGTATGCGAATCGATACCGAGCTTCTTGAATTCTCGTTCTATTAGCCGACCAACCCACTGGTCCTCCATAGGAATCAAACGTGAAAGGGCTTCGACAATTGTTACTTTAGCTCCCATTGCAGCATATACACAGGCCATTTCACAGCCGATTACTCCTCCGCCTATTATTACCATTGAGCCGGGTATTTGCTCTAATCCGAGGGCTTCTTTGCTGCTGATAACGGTCTGACCGTCAAATTGAACTGACGTAATTTGGCTCGGTTGCGAACCTGTCGCCAAGATTATTTTGTCCGCCTGTATTTGCGTTTTTGCGGTATCTGTTTCGATTTTTATTTGGTTCGGTGCAGTAACAAGTGCTCTGCCCTGTATTATTTCCACTTTGTGGCTTTTAATTAATCCTGTCAGACCTTTTCGAAAGCCGCCTACTACGGCATCTTTTCTTGCCTGGATTTTCGGCCAGTTGGCAGTGGCGGCATTGACATCAATACCCATCATCGCAGCATGCTTAATCATCAGCAGCGTGTGGGCCGAGGCAAGCAATGTCTTCGACGGGACACATCCTCGATTCAGGCATGTGCCGCCAATACAATCTTTTTCGACTACTGCTACCAAAGCGTCTCTTTGTGCACATCTTATAGCGGCGGCGTAACCGCCCGGGCCGCTGCCGATTACTACAACATCAAAACTTTCCGCCATAATTTAAGCTCCTTTTTATCACTGTTTTATCACTGTTTTTTTGAAATTAAAATAGAAAGTCTAAGCAGGACGATAAGGATTCTTTTGAGGATTGTACCATGTAAAGAGCCGGTCGTGCGATTGATTTCGCACCTTTTTCAGAGCAGGGTCGTCGATACGATTTACGAATTCGCCCGGGTCGGTCTCGTGGTCGTACAATTCATGCGTTGAGCCGTGGTTGAATATATACTTATAACGCTTGGTTCGAATCATATATTCACAGGTTCTTGTCCTTAAATTATATTCGCTGAAAGCCGCGGACGGGCCTTTCAAATCGGGTCTTCGCAGAATATCGGCAAAGCTTATTGCATCCATCCTGGCCGGCGCGTCCGATATGTTTAGGAGGGTTGTTTTTTCCGGTGGTTTGAGTCCGGCCAGCTCGACTAATGTCGGGTATAGGCCGAAGTATTCAGTTAATGCTGTGGTTACTTTGTTTTGCGGAAGATGGTTCGGATAGCTTACAATCAACGGCACCTTAACAGACGGCTCGAACAGACAGAACTTCTGGTATAGTCCGTGGTCACCATCCATCTCGCCGTGGTCGGAAGTATATATAACTATGGTATTATTCAGCAGGCCTTCTTTTTCGAGTGCCTTATATACGTAACCTATGCATGTGTCGACGAAAGCGAGGTTGCCGAGGTACCCTGCCCGATGGGCCTGCTGGCGTTTTTGGCCCTGTGCTTGGGTATTTTTAATGCGTCTCTGGATGTGTGGCGGATATTTGGATATATCGCCAACTTCCGGGAGCTTCATCTTATCTACGGGATATTTTTCGGCCCATTGTCTCGGTGGATAGAAGGGGGAATGCGGTTTCATAAAACTGGTTAGGAGAAAGAACGGCTGCCGGCGATATCCGGTTATGAACTTAGCCGCCTCGCGGGCTATGAACATATCCAGATGGTCTTCTGCTTCAAGTTTTGAGGCCATGCTGTCAAAGTTGTATTTTTCGACATTGCCAACCCAGGGGCTGCCCTTTGGCCATAGCCCGTCGATATCAGGCAGGCCGGCACCGCCATCATCCACTGTTCTAAAAAAGTGCTGTCCCAGCGGATGATTGGCGATTTCATTGGCGTAGTGCTGCACTTTTGGGCCCAAATACATCAGCCAGTCGTTGATGGACATATAATACTCGAAGCCGTGATTGTGGGCATCTCCGAAGTGCATTTTGCCTATCAGAGCGGTCAGATAGCCGTTGTCAGCAAAATGATGAGCCATCGTACGGTAACGCCAGTCGAGCTGGTTGGTGTTGGTAATTGCACCGGTACTGTGTGCGTACAGGCCGGTCAGCAAAGCCATTCTTGAGGCGACGCAGACCGGATAAGGACAATAGGCGTTTGTGAACCGGACACCGCGCGAGGCAATGAGATCGATATTTGGTGTTGGAACCAGGTCTCTTCCGGCACAGGTCATCAGGTCCGCCCTATGCTGGTCGGTCATAATGAAAAGAATATTAGGCTTGTTGGAGCTTGAAGGTGAATGGGAACCCGGCAACGGTGTCGGAGAGTCAGATGTTTTAGTTTCTGCAACCTTACAGCCAAGTAACATCGAGGCGGCTCCCAGTCCGGCTGTTTGCAGGAATTTTCTTCTCCTGAGATTGTTTTTTTTCATAATAATTTACTCTTACAAGATTTCACTATTATAAACAAAACTTCACGAAACTATTTTGGAGATTACTTTCGTTGCCGGCGCCCCCATTCGTGTGCCCTTGCCGGGTCATAATCCGGATTCGGTGTGGGCATTTTGGCATCGACCGATTGTCTCCAGGCGGCGAGTTTTTTCTGTAGCTGGGCGGCTTTTTTTGGTAGTTTTGTTGCGAGATTACGCTTTTCTGAAATATCGCGTTTTAGATTGTAAAGCTCGAGCCGGCCATCCTCATAGAACTCGATTAGTTTGAAGTTTCCCTCTCGGATTGCGCCGGCGGGTCTGGAGTGATGATAATGGGGGTAGTGCCAGTATATGGCGTCACGTTTTAGCGTGCCGGTCCGCTTTAGCAGCGGCAGGATGCTTTCTCCATCGAGTATATGCGATGGATTGCCTTTGGCTGCGACAATCTCTAAAAAGGTCGGATAGAAATCGACGCTGGTAACAGGTGCATCGCAGGTGGTTGTCGGTTTGACTACGCCGGGCCAGCGAACAATCAGCGGTTCGCGGATTCCACCTTCGTAAAGGGTTCCCTTTTCGTCGCGAAGCGGTTCGTTAGTTGAAACAGGCTCTCTCTTGCCCCGATAGCCGCCATAGGCCTGGTATAAGCCGCCATTATCCGAGAAGAAGATTACAATAGTTCGCTCGGTAAGATTCAATTCGTCGAGCTTTTTCATTATACGGCCTATACTGTTGTCCAGGTGCTCGACCATAGCTGCATAGGTGGGATTGTTGACGCCGGTTGGTGGCTTTGCTTTGTTTTGGTATTTGTCGATTAGCTCCTGTGGAGCTTCCAATGGGATGTGTACGGTATTGTGTGAAAGATGGAGGAAAAACGGTTTGTCTGAGCTGGTCTGGATGAATTCGATTGCCTTGTTGGTATAACTGATGACCCGTTTATCGTTTTGGTTTGTTCCTCCTTGAATGGCAGTATCGAAGCCCTGGTGTTCCGGGAAATAGTCCCGTCCGCCGAGATGCCACTTGCCGATGTGGGCCGTTGCGTAGCCCTGTTCTTTAAGTGCTTCGGGTATAGTAATTGCTTCGAGCAGCAGTTGCAGCCGGTTCTGTGGTACGATGAGTTTTTCATAGGGCCGCCAATGACCTGGAATAAAATCAGTAATACCTACCCGTGCCGGGTACTGGCCTGCGAGGATACTGGCGCGGGTTGGTGAGCAGACAGGGCAGGCGGCGTATGCATTGGTGAAGCGCATCCCTTCTTTGGCTAACCGGTCGATGTTGGGCGTTTCGTGAAACTTGCTGCCGTAGCAGCCTAAGTCTGTCCAGCCCATATCATCTATGAGTATGAAAACGATGTTTGGTTTCTTATATGTTTGAGGAGCGGCTGATAGCTGTTGAGTTTTGGTTATGCAACTCGGTAAAGTCAGCGATGCGGCCCCTAATCCGACAGTTTTTAAAAAAATTCGGCGATTCATAAAATTCTCCTTCCAATATGTTTAATAAATAAAATACACACTATTTTCACAGTCTAAAATATTCTGTTGCTATCTGGTTTATATAATCGCCGATGGCCAGTGAAGCGGTCGCGGCCGGCGAAGGTGCATTTAAGACGTGGATACAATTTTTCTGTCTTTCTATTCTGAAATCATCAATCAGCTCACCATTCGGTCCGAGGGCCTGTGCCCTGACTCCTGACTTGCCGGGCCTTATATCATCGGCACCAAGTGAAGGAATAAGTTTTCGCAATTGCTGAAGGAATGATTGTTTTGAGAATGTCCGTTTATATTCTCCCAGTCCGTATTTCCAGTGCTGCAAAAACATTTTCCAAAGACCGGGATAAGTTATGGCGTCCCAGGTGTCTCTGAGACTAAAATCTGTTTTGCCATAGCCTTCTCTTTTGAATGAAAATACCGCATTTGGGCCGCATTCGACTTTTTCGTTAACCATCCGTGTAAAATGAATGCCAAGGAAGGGGAAATCCGGGTTCGGGACAGGATATATAAGGTTTTTGACTTTTTCCGAGGCCTCTTCGGTCAGCTCATAATAATCGCCGCGGAAAGGAACTATCTTGATCATGGTCTCTACCACGTCCATTTTTGCTATTCTGTCGGATTGAAGTCCCGCACAGTTGATAATATACTTCGCATCGAAAGTCTTTTTGTTTGTTGCAACTTTCGTATAGAAATCGTGCTTGTCGAAGCCTATTACCTTGTGCGAGGTCAGGACTTTGTTTTCCTGTCCTTTTTTCTCTATCAGCTCGGCCAGCTTGTTTGCAACCCGGGCAAAATCAATAACTCCGGTGCAGGGCACTCGTATTCCTGCGATACCTGAGCAGAAAGGCTCAATTTGTTTTATTTCTTCCGGCCCGATTTTTTCAATACCTTCTATATTGTTCTCCCGGCCGTTGTGAAAAATCTTTTCGAGGTTGGGAAGCTCTTTTTCCTCTGTTGCGACTATTATTTTCCCGCAAATCTTGTAGGGGATTCGGTATTTTTTTGCGAAAGCAACAAGCTCTTTTCGTCCTGCGGCGCAGGTATTTGCTTTATTTGAGCCGGGCTTATAGTAAAGACCCGAATGAATAACTCCGGAGTTATGGCCTGTCTGATGGGTTGCTAACCTGTTTTCTTTTTCTAATACGGCGATACTTATATCAGGATGGTTCAAAGTAATCTTGTAGGCCGCTGCCAGACCAACAATCCCGCCGCCTATCACGACAATATCAAAATCAGTATTTCCTTTCATTATCCCCAAATCCTAAAGTCTTGTGTAAAATTTTCAAACTTATACGATAACTGACACTTACCAGTCCGTCAATCAAGAACCTTGTTCCAATCAAACTAATCAGACTTATGAAATGCGGGGGAGGTTAGACTTGAACAAAAAAAGAGAAGCTATAAAGAGCAATTTCTCGGAGCACATTCCTCCTGACCGGCGAATTCCGTTGATTACATATCAGGTACAGTTTCAGGAGTAACCTGACCGGTCGAATCTATCTTGAATACGTAGATAAGTCCTTTACTCAGCCTTGTATAAACGACGTTTCCATAGACCGCTTCAATATCGTATTCCTTTAACTTTTTTTGGTCATTTGCCAGGTCCCAAATATTTAACCAGAACATTTGACTCTGTTTAATCGGCAATGCTTTAAGCAGGTCTCTGTATCGTTGAGGTTCAGTTCCGGGCTGCTCTATAAGAAAGCCTTCTTCCGGTGCCATTTTCTCGCCATAAACTCTTCTCCACAGATACAGCGCCCTTGTTGTGCCGTCCATAACCATTTTATTACCGAACTTCACAATCAGGGCGTCAAAGTGAATTATATCGCCTTCGATGGTGTATTCTTTTTCAAGAATTTTCTTTAGTTTATCGTCACGAGCGGTCTCAACAAACTTTATTGTGGTAAGAAGCTGGTCGTCAATCGTCTGCTGGCTAATAACCTTGGCGTAGCCTATTTGTTCCTCACGTGTAAGATTGGTTATAGCCTGCTTAAGTTGTTTGTTCTCGGCCAGGAGCTGGTGTATTGTTTTTGCACCGTAATAAAATCCCCGTCCCAGATACGCAACAAGCACAAGGCATATTCCACCTACAATATAAGCCGTCAGGCTTGATTTTTTGCGTTTCTGTTCCATTTATACCTTTGTTGCGGAACTGCTTAATCGTACCGAAATACGTATTTCCTACAATTTATCATCAATGTTTCTGCTTGTAACAAGCGTTTGAAGTATTATCGGCTGTGCGCAAGCATTGTCTTTAATTACTACTGAAAAGTCAACCATTCGGCCAATCTTTTTATCTGAACTTCTGAGTTTTGCTTTTACTCTTTGCTATATGAGCTTATAATACCTCCGTATAGCTACTGTGTGGGAAAGAAAGAAAGGAAGCTTGAAAGAATATCTGAAATGAATAAAAAGAATTCTGTTGTCTTGCACATTTGCATTATATCGATTCTTTTTGCTTTGGCCGGCTGCTATCAAACCGTAGCCTATCCGGAGTTAGTTACATCATCATTGGTGCCATCGGGAACACTGCCATCCGCACTGCCACCGGTGCCAAAGGTGTCAACATTTTTAGTTCCGGGTCAATACCGTATTATTGGTACCTCGGTCCGGCGTTTGCCTATTTTATCCTTTGTGCTTGGTCAAGGTCCGGATGTAACCTTTGTCCTGGCGGCGATTCACGGCAATGAGGCCGCCGGTGTATCTCTTGTTCGCCGATTGGGAAAATATCTCCAGCAACAATCACACCTTATGGAAGGCCGCAGAGTTGTGTTTTTAGCCGTAGCTAATCCTGACGGCATGGCGCACAGGAGCCGTTTCAATGCCAATGGAGTGGACCTCAATCGCAATTTCCCGTCAGCTAACCGTGTTAACAACAGGCAATCCGGGGCTACGGCGCTTTCTGAACCGGAGGCACGTGTAATCAAGCAACTCATTGACCAGTACTCTCCTGACCGTATCATCAGTATTCATCAGCCGCTGGCGTGTATTGATTACGACGGTCCGGGTACGACTCTTGCTGTTCGGATGGCCCAATATTGTGATTTACCTGTAAAAAAGCTGGGTGCAAGGCCTGGCTCACTCGGCTCATACGCCGGAGTTGATCTGGGGATTCCAATTATTACCTTAGAAATGCGGCAAAATGACTCAGGGCTCGATTCAAGTACCCTTTGGCAGCGATATGGAAAAGCCCTCGTAGCAGCAATAGTTTATCCGGAGCGAGTGCAATAGATAAACACCGATGGCTACGGAAGAATTTGTTTGCGTAAAATTATGCGTTATTCTGTATATCCTATGCTATAAGCCAGGTAAGTAAAGACCATTCGCTGCCGAACAAAACAAGGATTTATGTATGATTGCACACAGCCTTTTAACTCTTTAAATGTGTAACAAATCTTACAATGTTCTGCGCCTGCGCAGCCATGAAACCAGGCCGACACCAATGCTACCCAAGAGAATGGCACCGGGAGCTGGAATCACGGTAAACTGGAAGTTTGGACCAAATTGGGGAGTTCCTTCAATACCCCATGGGTATACACGATCTGGGAATATGAATCCCGGATTCCTGCTTGAAA
>CAZZAX010000111.1:0-19043 GCA_964653075.1 uncultured Pirellulales bacterium | reverse complement strand
CGGCAGAAAAGCAAGTGAGCTAGCATTCCCCTGCTGTGAGTCAGGTGAGCAGCACCCGGGGACAAGCTCTGGATAAACTCCGGACAAGCTCTGGATAAACTCCGGGTAAACTCCGGAGTGATAAAAACATGTGTGAACCGCAGGTAGAAATGCGGTTAGCAATATGGTTTGCATTGCACTCCCTACGGTATTGAGTCCTCGCTTCGGGCTGTTGCTTTTGGCTGCCACCAGAGTGAGCGCCAGTATGCACGGTCTGTTGCGTACACATCGATTAAGGCATGTTCAGGCAGGTTACGCGGCAGCAGGCCGTATCTTTTCATTTCACGGATGTAGGTTTTCGCCGGGCGAAAGCCGGGCATGTCAAAGCGCTTGATTTGCTGAAGGTGCCTATTGCCCTCGTGACATAAGGTGAGGATTTTTCGATAATCCGGGTCGTTTACATCGGCGAAAACGGTCACTGTCCGGCCGAAGGTTCCATAATCATTTCGCTGTTTACAGATGTTATAACCTCCGGCGCCGGTCGCCAATGGCGCCAGCAGGATAAGCGATTTCGCAGGCCGAGAAAGATTGAACATAAGGTGCCGCGAATATTGTATACGGATGTCATTCGGGTCGGGATTTGACAGTATGAGCTCCAGATTGTCGGATATATACTGGGGCATCGGCAGTGAGCTGTCGTGACAGGTTTTGCAGCGTCTTTGGATTGCCTCTGCTGCGTCGATGGAGCTGGGCCATTTGCGGTCGCTCGTTTCAAGCACGCTCTTTGGAAAACCGCCAATCATGCCGGTACCGAGCGCCGCATAAGTGCCCGGATAGGGCGCGGCCGACTCAATCCAGTAGCGAATCATGTCCTGTTCGTGCTGAGTAAGTTTTGCACCGTAATGGCCGCCGTCGAGCATTTTCATCAAAGGACTGGCGGAAGTGCCGACCGAACGCGGCGGCAGGTTTGTCTGCAAGCGGTCGCGTCCATCTGAAAACAGTTGCCTGGCTGTAAGGGTATAGTAGCTGTGGGAAAAAATCGGCCCATGGTCAGAAGTAAGTATTACCCGGCCGGCACGCTGGTCGTAGTTGTGGCATGAGACGCAGTGTTTGTCAAGAACCGGCTGAATGTCACGCGGATAATCGAACACATCGGGGATACCAGCAACAGGAGTAATCCGACTCGGCGGGTGGCCGAGTGCCTGGAGCGAGCGAACCGTCGGCGAGGACGGGGTTTTTTGCCGCTGCTCATGGCAGCCAACGCAACTGGTCGTTTCGCCCGGCATCACGGCAAGGAAACTGTGCATGCGTTTGACCGAATTGTTGTTTTCATCCAAAGCGACAAAAAACAAGCTACGCAAAGCTGGCACTTCCATATAAGCGGAGCCATCTTCTTCGACAGGAACGGTACCGAGGATGCGCTCCAATGTATAGGTTCCTCCGAAGCTTATCGGCGGCATCTTGCCGCTGTAATTAATCGGCTTAGGGAGGCTTTCCAGGACGAGGAGCTTTTTTATCTCGCCCTTCTTAACACCTTCCATCCGCCGTCCGGCGTACACGTCCTGAAGAATCAACGTGCCTGTGGCCTGCCGATTGTCGCTCCTCGGGGGAATCACCAGCTCCCGCGGTCGCGGCCTCAAAGGGCGAGGCTCATGAATCTCCACTTCAGCCTCAATGAGTTCGGACGGCAGGCGTTATATTTCCTTTGTCTGTCCTTTGCCGTTCATTAGAAGCAGCTTCGGACCCTGTGCCACGAGGAAACAATCGGCCGAGAGCGGATAAGGGTCGCGGAAATTGTCCTTCCTGCTCACCCGGCGAGCCGACGACAGTTCATCAGGTCCGGCTTTGGGTGTAACGATGGTAATGGCTCCGGCGTGCTCCTTGCGTCCGTGATTTGGGGAAAACACAGCCACTACTTCGTCGTATCTGCCGGGAATCGGCTTGGCATTAATCATCAGGGTTCCGGGATGCAGGTTGCCGTAGTAAATCATCTGGCCGGTTCCATCGGGATTAGCAATCCAGAGATGGTGGAAGGCGACGCGGCTGCGGTCAACGTATTCCCATCGCTCATAAATGACCCTTCCATCGGGCAGAGGCCAGGGGGTGTTGTCGTGCTCGATGTTGGCGGAAACAGGTTTAACGTTCTTTCCAACACTATCACAGACGTAAAGAATGGCAACCTGCGTGTACCATCAAGGGACCCATCGATCACTTAGGCTGGAGCAGAACATGATTTGTCCGCCGGGCAGGTAAGTCGGCTCAATATCATCATAAGGGCCGGAGGTGAGCTGTTTTAGCCCGCTGCCTTCAACATTTATTTCGTAAAGATGAAAATAGGCCGTACCGCCCGGGCGGTAGGAGAAGAGGATTTTGGCACCGCCGTAATGTACCTGGGGGTCACGAACCGAGCCGTCGGGGTCATCGAGCAGGACGGTGATTTCACCGGTGGCGACTTTTAACCGGCACAAACGACCCATCGCTCCGTAAAGCATTTTGTTTTCGTCCTGGGCGTAGTAACCGAAGTTTTCGTACCAGTGTCCGCCAACGCCGGGCTGGCGACCGGCGAAGATTATCTCTTCGACGCCCGCGAAGTCGTCAAACGAGGCCTCCGCTACCAATTCAAAGGCAGGAGATATAGTGATAAGGATTAAAAAAACCACTACATTTAGGGAAGTACCTGTTTTTAAGAATCATTCCCCATCAGGGGTCATAAGGACATCCATCTCTTTGAACATATTAATATAATAACATATAATACTTGCAATGTTAATGGTTTTTGATTATTGTCCTTTTGACTCAACCGTATGGCGTCCATTACAGGACTTGCGGAGAATCGGCAATGATATAAATTTGCCTGCATAATAAGAAAAAAATAATGGATAATCAGCAGAACCATCGCCAGCTAATGCAAATGGGCAAATCAACCGCCGCAGAACTTATCAAGCAGCTTGAGCAGTTTGACGGCTCCTCCAGACAATTTCTAACGAATCTTCTTGCTGTCCAGTGCCTTTTAGGCCGGGCGGACAGTGGTGCGATTTTATCAAACAACCAGCAGAACGGCGTTGATGTCCTTGCGATATATCCGACACTAAAAGAAAAGCAAGCACCGCCTTTATGGCTGAATCAATCGGCTGAACTTATTCGCCGTGCTTCTCCGACTGATACGGTCATCGTGAAAGCTTTACGGCTCCAGGAGGAGATAGACAACAAAACAATCCAGCATTATGCCGTTCTGGTCCGGCTTAAAATGTCCGATATCGGACAGGCAATGGGAGCATTTATAGTCAGGGCCGTCAACAATAATACCCTCCAGTCAAGCCGGGAACAACTGGAACTAACAGCCGGCCTGCTGGGTAACTTTGAGAAACGATTGACAGTCCAGAACAAGCAGGCAGGTTTGGTCAGTCTGCAAAAAGCGATGGAAGCGCTTTCAGCCATCAATCGGCAAAAGCGTTTTATCAGTACCGTAATGGCTTTCTGTAACGAAGCAGCTTCTCAGTGGCAGTGCGAACGTGTGAGCATCGGTTTTCTCAAGGGAAGATACGTACGCCTTAAAGCCATGAGCCACACGGAACATTTCAGTCGAAAGATGAAAGTTGTTCAGGACATAGAATCTGCGATGGAGGAGTGCCTTGACCAGGACTGTGAGGTTTTATATCCTGCTTCGCAGGAGGCCACTTATATCAGCCGTGCAGCAGGTGAATTGTCCAAGAATCATGGCCCATTATCAATTTTAAGTGTTCCTTTCAGGTGGGACGGAGAAGTTCGTGCAGTTCTGACTCTGGAGCGGGAAGCGAATAAACCTTTTACTTTAGAGGAAATCGAGGTAATTCGATTAGCCTGTGAGTTATGCACGGCCAGATTATGGGAATTGTACGAGCATGACCGCTGGATTGGCGGCAAGGTAATCGCCAAAACACGCAGCGGGCTGGCCTTGCTAATCGGCCCAAGATATACATGGACGAAAATTCTGGCGTTATTGGTCTGCGGTTTGATAGTTGTTTTGATATTTTTAAAGGGACAGTTTCGGGCCGAAGCGCCTTTCGCCATTGAGGCCACCTATCAGCAGGTCGTCTGTGCATCTTTCGACGGTTATATCAAAAGGGTCAACGTCGAAGTCGGTGATACCGTCAAAGAAAACGAAACAACCTTAGCTGAGCTTGATACGGCAGAACTACGCCTGCAATTAGCCGCCGCCAAGGCAGAACAAGCCGGTTATCTTACACAGTTCCAGGCTGCCATGCGCGATGGTGAAACTGCACAGGCGCAGATTGCACAAGCCAACTCCGACAAGGCCCAGGCCCAGATTGAATTGTTGAATTACCTGATAGAACAGGGAAAAATCATATCGCCAATCAGCGGGGCCGTTGTTAAAGGCGACCTGAAACGCCAGATTGGTGCTCCCGTTAAAACAGGGGATGTCCTCTTCGAGGTCACTCCTCTGGAATCACTACGAGCCGAGCTGCTGGTGCCCGAAGATCTGATTTTTGATGTTGAGGTGGACCAGGAAGGTCATCTGGCTACGGTGTCTTATCCTGCACAGCGAATCAAATTTGTCGTAGAGCGGATAAATCCCATGGCCGAGGTGGTTAATAATCGTAATGTTTTTAAGGTACGTGTGCGGCTTCTGGAAACACGCCCCTGGATGCGGCCCGGCATGGAGGGCATTGCCAAGATATCAATCGGCAAACGGCTGTATATATGGATATGGACCCGAAGAATCATTAACTGGCTGCGCATGAAATTTTGGCTGTGATTTGTAAGATTTCTTATGGCGGTAGATCGTCCGACATTTCACGAAGCCTGGTATCGCGTTGCGGAATTGCATCCGCGATTACTGTCAGGGGTGCAGGTTTACAGGCAGTATTTCCGCGGGCAGATGTGGTACGTCCTGGAGAATCCTTCCAACAACCAATACTCGCGCATCAGTGACGAAGCTTACCGATTCATAGGTCTTCTTGACGGCCGAAGAACCGTATCTCAGTCATGGCGCATATGTAACGAGCAGCTTTCCGACAGAGCCCCCACACAGGGGGAAGTAATCCAGCTTTTAGGCCAGTTGCACGGCGTTAATCTTTTATTTGCGGACCTGCCGCCGGACAGCGAAAGCCTGTTTAACCGTTACCGAAAGCGAGTCGGCCGAGAGGTCCGGGGACAACTTATGAACCTGCTGTTCATAAAGATTCCATTGATAGACCCTGACCATTTTCTCGATCGGTGGGTCGGCATTGCAGGACGGCTTTTCAGCTGGTTCGGTCTTTTCTTATGGTTGATATTAATAGGAACCGGACTATACTTTGTGGTCGGTAATATTCGTGAGCTGTTTAATCAAAGTTCCGACGTTTTAGATCCTGATAACTTAATACTGCTGTATCTAAGTTTTGTCCTAATCAAGATATTCCATGAGTTCAGCCACGCGTTTGCATGTAAGAAATTCGGACAACTTCACCAAAGCGGCGGGCAGGTCCATATTATGGGTGTTATGTTTCTGGTTTTCTTCCCGCTGCCTTATGTCGATGCTTCAAGCGCCTGGGCATTTCGCAATAGATGGCACAGGGCTGTTGTCGGGATGGCGGGAGTAATGGCCGAGCTTTCGGCGGCGTCCATAGCGGCAATTATCTGGGCCAGTACTTCGACCGGAACGCCTCACATCATTGCCTACAATGTTATATTTGTCGCCAGTGTCTCTACACTGCTGTTCAATGGAAATCCTCTTCTGAGGTTCGACGCTTATTACGTCCTTTCAGACTTAACAGAGATACCAAATCTTGGCCATCGATCCAGAAACTATATTTACTATCTGGTTAAGCGCTATTGCTGGGGGCTCAAAAGAGCACAGAATCCGGCATATACTTTCGGAGAACGCGTGTGGTTTGTTTTGTACGGCCTTGCTTCCATGGCGTTCCGGGTGTTTATATGCATAAGAATCCTTATCTTTTTGAACGACAGACTCCCCGAAGAGCTGTTCGTACTCGTACCTTTGTTTGCTATGTCTGCAATCGTGGCCTGGGTTTTTGTTCCCTTCGGCAAGTTCCTGCAATTTCTGGCAACGAGCGCCGAACTTACTCGCAATCGTGCCCGGGCAATTGGTTCTACTCTTGTTAGCCTTTGCCTGATAATTGTCGGTATAGGATTAATTCGATTACCCGATTACTGGCGAGTCGAAGGAGTTGTTGAGCCGGTTAAAATGGCCATAGTTCACGCAGAAAGCGACGGTTTCGTTATCGGTTTTTTGCCTTCAGAATCAAAGGTCTCTTCAAGCGGAACGCCCTTGATACGAGCTGTCAATCCTGAATTGGAATCGGAAAAAAAGAGTTCCGTCGCTGAGCGCCGCAGCCTGGAAATTAAACGGCGAATCGCTGAAACACAGGAAATCGCCGCCGCTCAAATTCTGGACGAACAGATCGAAGCTTTGAATGAAAGAATAGCAAGACTCGAATTCGAACTGGACTCGCTGAATCTGAAACCACCACTTTCAGGGACATGGATTGCACCGGACATCGAGCATTATCAAGGCTCTTATTTAGAACGCGGAAAAAGCATAGGCTTCGTGGCAAGTCTGGACGACGTTATTATTCGAGCTACCGCGGGCCAGAAGGTCGCTGCTATGTTAATAGAGCAAGCCGACAAGGCGGTTGAATTCCGAGTTAAAGGACAGCCTAAATTGCTGATGACGGGAAAGATTGAGCAGATTTTTCCATCCGGACATGAGCTGCTTCCGTCCGAGTCTTTGGGTTATGCGGCAGGCGGGCCTATGCCGACAGTTCCACAAGACCCTCAGGGCACGAAATCCGCAGAGATGTTTTTCGAGATACGCATCAAACCAAACGCAGGCTCTTCGGTTCGTCTTCTAACCGGCCAACGCGTGGTTGCAAGAATCCGAATGCATCCCAAACCGCTCGCACTTCAATGGTGGCTAACGGTAAGGCAGCTATTCCAACGGAGGTTCCACATATAAGATGGCAACACTTCCAAGTGCAACATGGCAGATGCTCGAGGAGCGGATATCAGACAAGCCCCTTCCGAGAGGACTCGATGCAGCTTGGGATGTGGGAATTGGCTTCGTGGATGGTATAAAGCCACGACGGAAAATGTTTTTGCACCGGGCAAAAAAAGTGCTCGCGCTTGAAAAACATTTTTCTCAAATGACCGACGCAAATCTTCGTAATTCCGCCGGTGAACTTCGCGAGATTTTTCGCTGCCACCGAGACAAACATTCGGACCTCGAGCGTGCCTTTGCGTTGGTCCGGGAGGCAGCATTTCGGCAGATAGGTGAGAGGCCTTTTCCCGTCCAGATTGCAGGAGCCTTCGCCCTTAATAATGGCTGCATTGCTGAAATGGCGACGGGCGAGGGCAAGACCCTGACGGCCACGATGCCTGCGACAGTTGCGGGCTGGCGCGGGCGGGGCTGTCATATAATTACCGTTAATGACTACCTGGCCCAGCGTGACGCCGACTGGATGGGCCGGATTTACCGCTTTTGCGGCCTGAGTGTCGCACATATAGAACAGGCCATGTCTGCCGATGACCGTCGAGCAGCTTATATGTCAGATATAACTTATTGCACCAACAAGGAGGTATCGGCAGATTTTCTCCGCGACCGGCTCGCGCTGGGTCGTGTAAGAGGATTGAGTTCTGCGCTTCTTACCAAGATTACACGAGGCGGCGGGTCGATAATAGATCGGCTGGTGCAGCGAGGTCTCAATTTCGCAATAATAGACGAAGCAGATTCTGTTCTTGTTGATGAGGCAATTACACCGCTGATTATCTCCGGGCCGGCTCCCAATCCTGAGCAGGTCGAGGCCTTTCGCCAGGCGGCGAATATTGTAAGCAATTTCAAGCGGGATACAGATTACCGAATTAACGCCCGCTATCGAGAAATCGAACTGACTAACGAGGGCAAGGACCGTTTGGCCCAGGCGGCAGGGACTTTCGGTAACATCTGGCAAGCGGAACGCCGTCGAGAGGAGATTGCCACCAAAGCTTTAGTAGCTAAAGAGCTGTATTCATTAGATAAGCAGTATGTTATCGATGACGGCAAAGTAGTCATTGTCGACGATTTTACGGGCAGGCTCATGCCCGACCGCAGCTGGCGTGACGGCCTGCACCAGGCCGTCGAGGCCAAGGAAAGGCTCGAGGTAACTCCTCCCAAAGATACTTATGCCCGCATAAGTTTTCAGCGGTTTTTCCGAATGTACCGCAAATTGTCCGGCATGACCGGCACAGCAAGCGAGGCCGCCGCCGAATTCTGGCAGATTTATCATTTACCGGTAGTAGTAATTCCCACAAACCGTCCGTGCATAAGAAAAAATCTGCCGGACATAGTCTTGCCTACAGGCCCGACTAAGTTCAAGAGAATCGTGTTAGAGATTCGCCGTATTCATGAGAGAAGGCGGCCCGTTCTCGTCGGCACACGAAGTGTGCGAGCCAGCGAATACATCAGTCAATTACTCGAAGCTGAAAATTTAGACCACCAGGTGCTTAACGCCGTCCGTCACCGTGAAGAGGCCCACATCGTCGCAGGTGCCGGTCAGGCTGGAAAGATAACGGTGGCGACCAACATGGCCGGCCGGGGCACCGACATTAAACTTGGCCGGGGGGTAGCTGAATCAGGAGGGCTTCATGTCATAGCCGGCGAGCGTAACGAATCCGGCCGGATTGACCGCCAGCTATTCGGACGGTGCGGCCGCCAGGGCGACCCCGGAAGCGCCCAGGCAATAGTGTCTCTGGAAGATGAATTCGTTTCTCGATACGCCAAAAACATCGTAGCCTATTTGAAAAAAAGACACGCTCTTAAAACCGACGGAATCTGCTCGAAAACTACCAGGGCCGTATTTCGTCTGGCCCAGCGCCGTGCGGAAAAGCTGGCACTGCGTCAGCGAAAATCAGTAATGAGAACCGACCACTGGCTCGAAGAGCAGCTCAGCTTTACTGGTAGAGAATAATATGTATGTGAACGGGTTGTGTCACCCGTGATTCCAGTGGAGGCGTTGTTTACCCCGGTATCATAGGAGGTGCAGCATAAAGAAGCGCAATTCATGAAGTCAACCGGGAAATTTTGCCCAAATACCGGAGAAAAAGTAATGGAGAAAAAGATTTTATCATCTTCGGTTTGTCTGGTTTTATTAATCATGATCGGATGTGGCGAAAAACAGGAAAAACCAACACAAACAAGAGTTGATATAACACAAGGCGCTGAAGCCAAAATGTCCCCAACGCAGGAACAAACAAAAGCCAACCAGGTCATTACGGCTTTCGGCGAAGGCGGGCAGATTAAGATGCTCTACGATCGCAGGCAGAGGCCCCAGTCAATCTATCTCAACAACAAAGTGCATATTGTTTTTAACGCCGGGGGACAAACCGGGGCCACGCCTAAGGCCCGCACCAAACCTATGGCTATCACCTATGATCCCGCTACCCGCGAATTTTCGGAAGTAGTGACACTCGGCCCCGGGAAAAAAGACCATCACTACGGCCCCGTCATTTGGGCTGATGAAGATGACTATTTGCATGTCCTCCACGGCTGCCACAGCACACCAGGTACGCACCTGATTTCCAAACAACCCGGAAGTATTGGGAGCAGCGTGGATGATTGGGCTCCGGGGCCCCAAATCGCTCCGAAAATCTCTTACCCTACTTTTTACCGTATATACGATAAAAAAGAATTGATTTATTACCGTACAGCGGGGCACATCAGCTCCTGGACATACCGTATTACAAGTGACAAAGGAAAAACATGGATCGGGCCTGCAAAAGATGTAACCGATATGGATATAAAGGGCAGGTTCGAATGGTCATCATACCAATGCACATTGCCGAGTCAAGACGGCCGGTTCCTCCACGTTGTTTTTATCTCCTACGACGACAACAGATCCGATGAACCAGAAAGGTATTACAACCCGCGATACAAACATGAAGTGAGTAATGAATGGAAGTATAATCTTTACTACGTCAAGATCGATCTGCAAAACCACGATGTGACCAACTTCGACGGCGAAAGCATGGAAACTCCCATCGACATCGACCAGGCCGATTCAAAGTGCAGGATTTGGGACACGAAATGGCGCGGGGCCGGCGTGCCGCCCACCATAGCTCTTGATGAAAACGGGGACCCTGCTTTTCTGCATGTGCTTTCAGAAGATACAATAAATGACCACCGGTATTATTACGTTAGACGGGCGGGTGGAAACTGGAAGAAGACGCCTATTGCCCGCTCCAGCCATCAATGGAACAGCTGCCATTTAGCCAGGGACGATGACGGCACATTACACGCCTATCTGATCGTCGGCGACGGGTACCTCGATACAGGCGGCTATATGGACAGTTACGGAGGAGGAGCTGTCGAAGAATGGGTCTCCTGCGACAAGGGAAACACATGGAAAAAGCTGGGGGACCTGACACCCGATAAGTCCCGATATCCGGGCTGGAAATATAATAACATTCAGCCGGTAACAAGACCCGATGGAAGCTTTGTGGACGGGATGCTCCTCTTCTACGGCTGGAAGGACAAGGAATCCCCTGAAGCTAAAGCATTCCTGCTACATGAGGATATTGTGCACGATCCTGTCATTACTATGCCTCGGGATGATGAATAATTGGAAGCTGGTTTCCAATTCATTCTTCTGGTGGGCAACCTTGGTCTATTTGTTCTTGACATCAAGTGGCAAGTGTGGTAGAGTATTATAAGAAGCAGGAATAACAAGTTCTGAGTAGTTTTATGATTGACGAGTCGGTTCTGTTTTGCCAAACCAGCTCATATCTTCGCCTCATACCGGCGGGCAAAAAACCGAGACTTGGCGGGCGGAGCAGATGAAACAGATGATTAGGAAGGAGATTGCCATGTTTAAGAAATCGATATGTATAGTTTCTGTTGTTTTAGTAGTATGCCTGACTAACAGCCTGCCGGCTCAATGGACGGGGGCAGTGAGCAGCGACTGGTACAATGCGGGCAACTGGACTGGTACAGTGCCCACCAGCGGAGAGACCACCTCTATAGATTCGTCTAGTCCGCTCACTTGGCCGATCATTGACGGAGGTACTGCCAGTACCGGACAGCTCAGAATTGGCTACACCGCTGACTACCAAGGTGAGCTAACGGTAACCGGCGGGGCAGCACTGAATATAAACGGTGAGCTGCGTATCGGGCGTAAGTCGAACGACGGCAGCGGGCAAGCAGCAGGAACACTTAATGTCAGCGGCGAGACGACAACAATCAATGTGACCGAGCGCATAGAACATGGGCGACATGGTCACGCCATCATCAATATGAGCGGTGGTTATCTGCACTGTGATGCTGAACTTCGTCTGGCCTATAGATTCGATGCTACGTCTACCGTTTACCTCAGTGGCGGGACTATCGACCTTGGGGGCAATCCCGGCATAACCGCGTATGAAAACGACGGCGTACCGGACACCGCCTTGATAGACATCTCGGGAGGCATGCTGACCCTGGCCGGTAACCAGGTCTCAGACATCGAGGCTTTCATCAGTGAGGGCATAATCATCGGCTTCGGCGGGGAGGGGACTGTGTCAGTGACTTTTGACGGGGCAACTAATACCACTATGATAGTGGGCGTAGGGGGCCCGTCAACATCTGAGCCTGACCCTGCCGACGAACAAACAGATGTGCCGCGTGACGTAGTCCTTGGATGGAAGCCCGGAACCGGCGCTGTCACGCAGGATGTGTATTTTGGAACAAGTTTCGAAGATGTGAACAATGCCACGACAACAGTTGACGCAGGTAGTGTCTATCAGGGCCGCTTAGACACTAATATCTACGCTGTCACCGAGCGTCTTGAATTTGGCCAGATATACTACTGGCGGGTCGATGCCGTCGATGCCTTAAATACGGTGAATAAAGGCAATGTCTGGAGTTTCAGGGCCGAGTTATTCTCTTATCCCGTTGAGAACATAGCCGCCACGGCCTCCAGCAGTGAAGAGGGAAAAGGCCCTGAGAATACAGTCAACGGCTCGGGACTCAATGAAAGCGGCTTGCTGCACGGTAACGACAGCGTGGGCAACATGTGGCTAAGCAGCGGTGACGCAGCCGAGCCTGCCCGGATAGAATATGAGTTTGACCGGGCTTACAAGCTTCACGAGATGTGGGTGTGGAACTCCAATGACAGTCTGGAGTCATTGATCGGCTTAGGATTCAAGGAAGTAACCATTGAATACTCAGCCAACGGAACCGATTTCGTGAGGCTGGGAACTACTCATGAATTCTCCAAGGCACCGGGCGCACCGGATTATGCACACGATATAACGATAGATTTTGGCGGTGTGGCGGCAACACATGTCAGGCTTACAGCCAACAGCAACTGGGGAGGCATCTTCAACCAATTCGGTCTTAGTGAGGTGCGATTCTTCAGCATACCGGTCTTCGCAAGAACACCAGATCCAGCTCCCGGCGCTACGGATGTGGAGGTGGATGTAATCCTTAGCTGGAAAGCGGGCAGAGAGGCGGCCACGCATGATGTGCACCTGAGCACCGACGAGCAGGCCGTGATAGACGGCACCGCCCAGGTTGCTACTGAGAGCAAAACCACCCATGGCCCGCTGAACCTCGATTTGGGTACGACATACTATTGGCGAGTCGACGAGGTCAATGAAGCCGAAACTCCAACAACCTGGCAAGGCGATTTCTGGAACCTCTCGACACAGGAGTATATTGTTGTGGACGATTTCGAGTCTTACAATGACATCCCCGCCGGAGAAGAGGGCAGCAATCTGGTATACGTGGTATGGAAAGACGGATTTGACAATCCTTCTGTAAACGGCTCGACCATAGGTTATGCAGAAGCATTCCAGCCTTCTATGGAGACCTCGATTTTTTATGACGGCAAACAATCTGTACCTATTTTCTATGACAACACTGTAGCCGCCCATTCAGAGGTCACAGTGAATCTCGCGGATATACAGGCCAGCCAGGACTGGACCAAACATGGCATTAAGGCCTTGACACTACAGTTCTACGGCGATCCGAATAATTCTGTTAATGACCAGATGTACGTGAAGCTTAACGGCTCCAAGGTCACATACGATGGAGATTCCGAGAACTTGCAGCGAACAGGTTGGCAGATGTGGTATATTGATCCGGCCTCATTCGGAGTGAGCTTCAGCAACGTCACTGAGCTAAGCATTGGCTTCGAGCGTATTGGAGCGGTTGGCGGCCAGGGAGTGGTCTTAGTCGACGGTATCAGGCTGTATTCTTACGACCGTCAGGCGATTACGCCGGCAGACCCGGGCACGACAGGTCTGCAAGCACACTACGAATTTGAAGGCACTTTTAACGACAGTTCCGGTAACGGACGCCATAGCGCTGGAATGGGCAATCCCACTTTTGTGGCGGGCAAGGTCGGCCAGGCCGTTAACCTTCGCGGTCTCACGACTATGTAGAGATAAACGGCTACAAGGGTGTTCTGGGCGCGAATGCCTTTAGCATAACCACCTGGATCAAGACCTCGTTTATGGGTGAAGATCCGCAAGAAATCTTATATTACGGCACTCACAGCGATGGTCAAAGGTGTGAATTCCGGGTCCATACGGACGGTCATATACGGATGGGCAACGGCGCCGGCCAGGTCGAGAGTCTCACCGCTGTGACCGACGGGGGGTGGCACCATGTGGCAGCGACAATAAAAGAGAACGCCACTAACTCGTCTTCGGACGTGCGAATTTACGTTGACGGCCAGGACAACACCCTGGAATCAACAGACCCGGACACGTTCAATATCGTCGCCGACTGGGACGTCACAATAGGTTATCGTCCCTCACAGAGCGACAGATTCTTCATGGGACAGATTGATGATATCCGCATCTACGACCGGGCGTTGTCACCAGAGGAGATTGCGTGGCTTGCAGGCCGGACTGCATCCTTTGACAGGCCGTTTTGATTCGGCGTTGATATGACGGCTGTGTTTCCCACTTGTGCAGGACAGAACGCAGGATTTACATAAATCCGGAGCTTGCACCACCTCGATTGGTCAGGCCTGGATAATGAGCAAGATTACAAAAGCGATATCTGCACTTACTATAGAGGAATAGACATGACATACTACTTTTCGCGACGCGCTTTCCTGAAAACAATCGGCACTGCTGCCTGCGGGGCGATGATAACGCGCAGGCTTGCCGCAAAAGAGAGCAAGCGGCAGTCTCCGAATTTCGTCGTGATCTTGACCGACGACCAGAGCTGGGTCGGCTCGTCCGTTCTGATGGACCCCAAAGACATACGAACGCGAAGCGACTACTATCAAACGCCCCACATCGACAATCTGGCGAAGATGGGAATGCGCTTTATGCAGGGATACTCGCCCGCACCATTTTGCTGCCCCACGCGCCGCAGCCTCCTCATAGGCCAAACACCGGCCCGTCACATCTATCAAAAAGACCAGGAGAACTGGCCAAAGGAATACCGCAAGCAACTGAGCATTCCAAGAATGCTCAAGCAGGCAAACCCGGAATATATGACGGCCCATTTCGGAAAGTGGGATTTTCGTTTCGATAACGTGACGCCCGAAGAAATGGGGTATGATTTCAGTGACGGCTATACAGGCAACTTTACCGGCGGAGCAAAAGGCACGGGAGGCCCCAAGGCAGTTGACGACCCCAAGAAGATTTTCGGCATCACACGGCGCACGTGCGATTTCATCGAAAGGCAGGCGACAAACGGCAGGCCGTTTTTCGTGCAGGCATCCCATTATGCAGTTCACCTGGATATATACTACCGGCAGGAGTCCCTCGACACAAGCCGGAAGTGGCAGCGCGGCAGAAAACACACCATGCCCGAGTTCGCGGCAATGACCAGCGATGTGGATTGCGGGATTGGCAAGGTAATCGATAAGGTCAAAGCTCTGGGATTGCAGAATAACACCTATATCTTCTTCATGTCCGACAACGGGGGCAGACTCAGAATGCCCGGACAGCCAGAAGCGGAGCTTGCCCGCAACCATCCTCTTCGCAACGGTAAGGGAACGATGTATGAAGGAGGTCTGCGGGTGCCATTTATTGTGATCGGTCCCGGTGTGCAGGCCGGCAGCGTGAGTAAAATCCCGGTAACGGGGCTTGACATTCTGCCCACGATAGCTGAACTTGCCGGATACAAAAAAGCCCTGCCTGATTCACTCGACGGGGGCAGTATGACTAATGTACTGTTCAACCGTGGTACCCATGTGCGGCGCAGGCGTGCCTTTCTGCTGTTCCACCACGCCGTCCAAAGGAAGCCGCAGACGGCACTTATTCTCGGCAAGTACAAGCTTGTCAAGACCTGGCAGGACAACCGGCTGGAATTGTTCGATCTTTCAAGAAGCCCGAGCGAGGATGATGATCTCTGCCAGCAGCTTCCCGACAAGACCCGGGAACTCCACTCAAATATGCTTGCTTTTCTCGAAGAAGTAAATGCCGAAACCAAGAAAACTTCGAGCAAAAAGAAAAGAAAGTAAAACGTATAACCTTATAGCCGTTGAGGTGTATGGTAAACTCCATAGGGATTTTGGTATTTGACTTTGAGCTCTTCATATGTGACCGTAACCAATCTCTTGGGTAATATTTGTAGCACTCTTCGCAAAATCCAACAAATATTGTATCATTTACAATTGTCTCACAAGAACCGGCAATTGCCTGTAAACGCTTATAAATGAACTGTTCCGAGTTTTTTTAGCAGGACAGGGGAAAAAGAAGTATGAATTCTGGAAGGACACTCTGGCGGAATGGCGGCAAGCTGCGTGGTATTATATTTTTCCTGTTGTTTTACCTTTTCCTGAGCGTGTATGTTGATCTGCGACTTTTGTATTATGTAACGGGAGCAACGGTGGGTATATCGGGGTTTCCGTGTGAATGGTCGTATCTATTTGAGACATTATCGCTGCCGGGCGGTTTGGTCAGATACGTATCGGTATTCCTGACGCAGTTTTTCATGTTCCAGTGGATCGGGCCTGTAGTTGTCGTATTGCAGGCATGGGGAATAGCGTTATGTATCGACAGGATAGTCGAGAAATGCGACGGGAAGTGGTTTGGATGGGTGAGGTATGTGCCAGGAATCGTGATCCTGTTCTTCTACACGAGCTATGTATATCATTTTGAGACGACGATGGCAATGCTGGTTGTGCTCGGATTATTCAATTTGTATATAACGGTCAGTAGTGAGAAATGGCAGACATCACTGGTATGGTTTGTCGTGTTGATGGTCATCGCATATTACTTTGCGGCGGCGGGCAGCTTGCTGTTTGTGGTGATTTGCGGAATATACGAGCTTGCAGTTAAGAAGCGGGGAATTGTCGGATTCGGATGCTTGTTGTTCGGAGCAGTGATTCCGCTGCTGATCGGAGTATATGGTTTCGGAGTGAGTCATATCGGGGCATACAGCGAGTTGATGCCGTGGTCGTGGCGGATAACAAAATATGATCTTTTGAACAGGATGATCCCATGGTTATACGGGATGTATGGATGTATGCCGGTATGCTTGTTGTTGATGGGATTTTTGAAGGAAAGTGAACGTGAAACGAGAAGCAGTAAGAGGAAGAGTAAGAAGGACAAGAAGAAGTCCAGGCAGAAGGTGTGGCGTGCTGGAAGTGATAGTAGTGGCGGTGTTATTAAGTGGGTCGCGTGTACGGCAGTTTTGCTGGGTGTTGCAGGTGGTGGGGCATATTACTTTGTGAATGACCAATTGAAAACACTGTATGAGATCGAATATTGCCGGGGAGAGAGTGACTGGGAGAAGGTACTGGAATTAGCGGACAAGCAGCCGGGGCAGTTACTGTCGATGCAGGCAAGGAACCAGGCATTGTATCACCTGGGCAGGTTCGGGGATGAGATGTTTAATTACCTGCAGCATCCGGATGGATTGATGCTTTCGCACGTTGTGTTTACCAAGTCGTACTGGCATAAGCATGACCTGTATATCGATCTTGGATTAATCGGGCAGGCAGATGAGGTACTAACGGAGAGCATGGTGGCGTTCAGGGATAATCCTTTTATCTTGAAGAAGCTTGCGATGATGAATATGATTTCCGGCAAGAATCAGACGGCGTGGGTGTACCTGGGTGCATTGCAGAAGCGGTTGTTCTTTGGCGAGTGGGCCCAGGAATACATGGCGAAGCTTGAGAGTGATCCGGAACTGAGAAGTGATGATGAGATACAGAGGCTGCGGGCGTTGATACCTAATGAGAAAGATGGGCGATTCCTGATGACGCCAGAGATGCAGTTGAAGGCGCAGATCGAGAATGGCAAGAAGAACAAGATGGCGTTCGAGTACCTTTTGGCTTTATATATGCTGCGTGGAGAGATGTGGAATGTTGCGGAAGTTGCCGGCAGAATGGAAGAGTACAATTATGAGAAGATACCCGTAGCGTTTGAAGAAGCGATATTGCTGAATAATAAATATAACAAGAAAAAGATTTCGTTGAAGAAGCTGAAGATAAGAGACGAAACGAAGCGGCGGTTCGATGAGTTTATGGCTGCGACGATACGATATCGAACTAAAGATGCGGCACGAAGTGAGCTAACGCGTAAATTCAAGAATACATACATGTATTATTACTTTTATGGTATTCCGGAACTATGATTAGCAAGAAGTATATATATACAATACTGTTGATAATTGTTGTGGCGATCGTGGCAGGTGTCGGTATGTTCTTCGAACGTAATATTAGCGAGGAGATAATTGATTTTATGCAGGTCGGTTGCGAGGCGCGGATATACCCGGATTACAGTTCGATTGTGATACCGGCGAATATTGCGGCGATGAATTTTGCCGTGCGTGAGGATGGTGAGCTTTATTGCGTAAGAATCAGGAGTGGTAAGGGTGGTGAAATCGAGGTATTTAGCAAGACAGGTAATATTGTGATCGATGAAGCGAAATGGAGCAGTTTGCTTGCGCAAAATAAGGGCGAGAAGCTGGAGATTGATGTATTTTGTAAGGTTAAGGACGGGAAATGGTTGCGGTATGATGCGATTCGTAATACGATCGCGAGCGAGGAGATAGACGGGCACCTGGTGTACCGAAAGATTCATCCGGGGTACAGGACATGGCGTGATGTTGGAATCTATCAGCGTGAGCTTGGCAGTTATTCGGAATCTGTTGTGCTGGATAATAGTTATTTCAAGGGTGGGTGTTTGAACTGTCACTCGTTCTGTAATAATAAGACAGATAAGATGCTGATCGGGCTGCGGAGCGGGAAATATGGCAGTAGCGAGTTGATTGTAAATGACGGTGAGGTGAATAAGATCGGGACGAAATTCGGATATACGTCGTGGCACCCGAGCGGGAAGATTGCGGCTTATTCGATGAACAAGGTTTACCAACTGTTCCATTATGCGAGGAAGGATGAGTACCGTGATGTGATCGATATTGATTCGGCGCTGGTGTATTATGATGTTAAGAGCGTGAAGGTGAAGCGATGTGAGCACCTGTCGAAGAAGGACAAACTCGAGACATATCCGGCGTGGTCGAGTGACGGGAAGTATTTATATTACTGCAGCGCACCTATAAAGTGGCTAACGAGTGAGATGGAAGAGATAACGCAGGAGATGGTCGAGGCAGTGAAGTATGATCTGATGCGAATAAGTTATGATGTGAATCAGGACAAGTGGGGAGAGCCAGAAGTGGTTGTTTCTGCGGAGGAAAGCGGGAAGAGTTCGCTGGAGCCGCGAGTGAGTCCTGATGGGCAGTGGCTGTTATTCTGTATGTGTGATTACAGTTGTTTCCCGGTATATCAACCAAGCAGCGATCTTTATATGATTGATCTTGAAAGCGAGCGGGCGGATGGGAAATTCGTTTACAGGAAGCTTGATGTGAACAGTGAGGCGAGTGAGTCGTGGCACAGCTGGTCGAGTAATAGCAGGTGGATCGCGTTCAGCAGTAAGAGGATGCACGGGTCTTTTACGCGGACGTATTTCAGTTATGTTGATGTGAATGGAGTTGCGAGCAAGCCGTTCGTGCTGCCGCAGAAGGATCCCGGTTATTACGAAGGTTATTTGCGGACGTTCAGTGTGCCGGAACTCGTAGTTGAGCCTGTTCGGACGACGAAGGAGATGCTTGGGAAGGTTGTTCGCGGGAAGATTGATAAGGT
>CAZZAX010000110.1:0-19468 GCA_964653075.1 uncultured Pirellulales bacterium | reverse complement strand
TGAGACTGTAATGCTCGTGTATCATAGCGTTGTCAACATACAGCACCCCGAAACAACCTGTCGGACGCATAATCGCCGCTACCATCGCCGAGCGTATTCTGTCCTTTTTCTCCAATTGAGCTGATACACTCGGCATTACAAAAAACTGCCCCTTTTCAACCGCCTGAGTTATTTTCTCACTAAGCTGTAATTCGCCAAGCTGAACAGGGGTATTGTCTCTTCTTTTACCTCCGTGACAGGTCATCGGGCCGGTTGTCTGCTTTCTCAAAGCACACCAAACATGGTATGCACTGAACTGTTCCAATGTAACATCCAACAAGGTCAATAACAGCTCATCGAGGCCGCCGGCTTCAAATATAATCTCGGTTGCCTTCGAAAAATCCGTCAATCTCCTGGCCGCCAATCTCATAGCAGGCGCATGCTGGGCATCCGGCCTTCTTACCACAGTTTCATGCTTGGGGACTGTAAGTGCTGCTTCGAGGTGAAGAAGTGTATCCTCCGAGTGAATTGGCTGCTCAGCACGGGCTTCTTCTTCCAGAATGATTTCAAGGGTAAAATCGGTTATACGAAGACAGTCACCATGCTTGATTTCGGCCTTGCGGATTTCCTTATTGTTCAGATACGTTTTGTTAGACGAGCCTAAGTCCTCAATTACCCATTTTCCACCACCCATACCGCGGATTATAGCATGCTCTCTTGAAACTCCTTTATCAGGTAAAAAAACTCGGTTATTAGCTCCCCTGCCAATGGAAATTGGGCCTTCTTCAAACTGGAGCTCTTTGGCAGTGCCATCACTTTGTTTTACAAGCACACGCATTATTTTCTCTCCATGCATTTGAGTATGAACTTACCTCTTGTTAATATTATGCACATCCGGGACAATTTGTCAAGTAAACTATTACCCGGATAACAAATATAATATCAAAAACGGCAAAATACGGCTAAAAAAAGGCTCTACTGTTTTGTTTTTTGCCAAACAAAACAGCATGGGCATCCGCTAAAACACACGGATTACACTTTTTTTTGAGGATTGTGGATCCGATGGCGGTAGTGATCCAGTATAACAGCCGCTACAATAACGCAGCCTGTGATAAGTCTTTTGGTCGATTCCTGTGCTCCAATCTGGGCCAGGCCGGTACCTAAAACCGCAATGATAAGCACGCCGAAGAACGAGCTTACAACCGAGCCGCGGCCACCCATCAAGCTCGTGCCCCCTATGACCACTGCTGCGATGGCCTGAAGCTCCAAACCGTAACCGGCGTTGGGATTAGCAGACGAAAGCCTCGCCGTGTGTATCACTGCCGCTATGGATGTCAGAAAACCGCACAAGGCAAAGACTGTGAGTTTAAGCCATCGAGGGTCGATTCCGGACAATCGCACCGCTTCTTCATTTGTGCCAATGGCAATTAGATAGCGTCCGAAAACCGTGCGTGAAAGAACCAACTGTCCGGCAATTACAATCGCGACGGCCAACATAAAAGGAAGAGAAAGTCCCAGAATTGAGGCCTCGGTGATAACCTCCACAGGCCCGCCGATATATATAGTTCGGGAATCTGTTACAAGATAGGCAGCCCCACGTGCGATTTCCATCATTCCTAATGTAACGATAAAAGCCGGCAGCCTCCACCGTATTATCACCAGGCCATTGGCCGCGCCGCAAAGAATACCCACCGCAAGGCACACGATAATCGCTGCCGGAAGTGGAAGATTGAATTTAACCAGAAAAAGACCTAACACCGCACCGGCCAAAGCCATAACCGACCCTACCGACAAATCTATCCCCGCAATTATTAACACGAAGGTCATCCCAACAGCTACGATGGTTATATCCGGTACCTGGTTGGCAATTGTTCTGAAAGTCGCGATGGTAAAAAAGTTTTGAGCGGAAAGGCCGAATATAACTAACAGCAAGGCCAGTGCCAATGCCATACCAATATAATCTGTAACAAAAGTCGGCAGGCCCACAAAGCCCTTATTATTTATCTTTCGCATAATCTTCTCTTGCTTTTGCTCAGACGCGCACATACTCACTAAAAGCGGCAGACATTATCTTTTCCTGGCTCCATTCTCTCGGGCCGAATGTTGCCGCAACCAAACCCGCCGACATAACCATAATGCGGTGGCAAACAGCCATAAGCTCTTTGTTGTCGGACGAAACCAAAATAATGGCTTTACCTTTTTCCGCCAGCTCCTCGAGCATACGGTATATTTCGAATTTGGCCCCAATATCAATACCTCTGGTAGGCTCATCGAAAATAAGAACATCACAGTCCCTGTACATCCATTTCGCGATGACTACTTTCTGCTGATTGCCTCCGCTCAACTGCCCGACTGTTTGCTCATTAGACGAACAGCGTACACCCAGAGCAGCAATATATCTATTCGCTACGGCCCGCTCATCGGCTATATTCATCCACCCAAATTGACTAACACCCTTTAACCGTGTCAACGAGATATTAACACGCACAGCCAATTCCGAGAGCAATCCCTGCTCCTTGCGGTCCTCGGTAAGGAAAGCTATACCATTGCGCACTGCATCACGTGGCGTTCGGATTTCAGTTGGTTCGCTTGCTCCATACAGATATATATCGCCGCTGTCAGGCAGGTCAGCACCGAAAACCGCACGCATTGTCTCAGTCCGGCCTGAGCCCATCAGCCCTGCGACACCAAGAACCTCACCCCGACGAACTTCAAAGCTAACATCCTTAACTTTTCGGCCCCGCTTAAGCCCAACAACACGAAGCGCTACCAGGCCGACATTCGAGTCATACCGCAATTCTTCATGCGCCAAGTCACAACCTACCATCTTACGGATAATATCATCCACGCACAGCTCACTCGTTGGATTAGTTGAAATAACCTTTCCATCCCGCAGCACCGTAACACGGTCAGCTATACGAGTAACTTCCTCTATGCGGTGTGAGATATAGATGATGCCAACGCCTTCGGCCCTAAGCTTATTGATTTGAACGAAAAGAAGCTCTATCTCACGGTCGGTAAGTGACGCAGTCGGCTCGTCAAGCGCCAGTATCCGGCACCGCCGAGATAATCCTGCCGCTATCTCAACCATCTGCTGCTGCCCAACCCCCAGCAGCCTTACAGGTATATCAGGGGTAATGTCACCAAGACCCACCTGTTCCATAATTTCATTTGCATTTCGATTAAGCTTGTTATAATCAATAAATCCGAACCTGTTCGGCAATTTCTCGATGAAGATGTTTTCCGCAATGCTCAGGTTGGAAATAAGGTGAAGTTCCTGCATTACCATCCGGATACCATGTGCTTCGGCATCAGCTCTTCCATTCGGCCGGTAGTGCCGTCCATAAAGCTCCATCCGGCCCGAGTCGGCTGTCTCGACACCTGCTATGATGCGCGTCAGTGTACTCTTGCCGGCACCGTTTTCACCAACCAGGGCATGGACTTCTCCTGACATCAACTCAAAATCGACAGTAGAAAGCGCCTGCACACCGGGAAATGACTTGTTAATGCCACAAGCTTTGAATACTGTTTTACCCGTCGCAGCCTTCATTCGAGGTTTTCTACCGTAATAAGATCAACAGGGGTTTCCCTGTCTAATGGTGTGCCCTTTCCTGTGAGCATCTCGAGGGCGTATTCAATACCGAACAAGGCTAATTTGTCCGCATGCTGGTCAACCGTACACAAAATCTTTCCATCTTTAAGTAATTTTTGTACCGCTGTGATATTGTCGAAGCCGATGACGAAGATGTCATCGGACTTGCCTGCTGTCCTAATCGCCGCTATCGCACCGAGGGCCATACTGTCATTGGCACAAAGGACGGCTTTCAAATCCGCATACTCCGTAGTTAACGCTGATACAATCGGTTCGGCTTTCGCCGTTTCCCAGTATCCCGACTGTGAGCTGACAATATTCATTCGGCCCGCTTTCATTGCATCCTCGAAACCAAGCTTGCGCTGAATTCCATTGAACGCGTTGGGCACTCCTTCGATAATCGCCACTTTGTCCCCCGGCTTGAGTTTGTTCGCCAGGTATTCACCGGCCAGTCTTGCACCTTTGCGATTATCCGGCCCGACAAAGGGGATCTTGACGCCCTTGTCTTCCAGCACGGCAACGTCGAATTTATTGTCGATATTTACGACGATAATACCTGCGTCCATCGCCCGCTTGCAAACCGGAACCAAAGCCTTGGAATCAGCCGGAGCAATCACTATAGCATCCATCCCCTGTGCCATCATCAGCTCGACATAATCGATTTGCCTGCCTACATCCTGTTCGTCTTTAATGCCAACAACCGTAAGCTCGTATTCATCCTCGTGCTCTTTGTGATGCGAGCGGGCGCCTTCCTCCATCGTCTTAAAAAACTCGTTGGCCAGAGATTTCATTATCAACGCAATTCTCGGCTTGTCGGACTTGCGCTGTTTACAACCAACTGCAAGGACAGATAAAATCACAGTACAAAAGATAAGAACATTAATATTAATTGCCCTTTTATGCTTTCTCATCGTTTACTCCTTGATTAACGATATCCTTTATAAAACTATCTACCGCCTCTCCGGCAGGCATAGAAGATTGTGCCCCCATTTCGGTTACGGAAAGAGCCGCCACGTAATTAGCAAATAAGGCGGCATCATATAATGTTTTTCCCTGAGCCAGGCCGACCGCCAAAGACCCGGTAAAAGCATCTCCCGCGGCCGTAGTATCGACAGCATCCACCTTCACAGCAGGAACAGATTCCATTCTATCATTATCGGCTAACACAAAGCCCTTCGCGCCCATAGTTAAAATAACCGACTTGATTCCATACTCTAACAGCTTCTTAGCCGCCGTGCGGGCTGATTCCTCATCCGTTACTTCGATGCCTGTGAGAATCTGAGCTTCTGTTTCGTTTGGTGTTAATACATCCACCATTTTAAGAAGTTTCGGACTGAGCTTTTGGGCCGGGGCGGGATCCAGAATAAAAAGCACTCCACAATTATTTGCCAACTGGGCAGCAAATTCAACCGTTTCCAACGGAATTTCGAGCTGGGCAACCAACGCTCCCGACAAAGCAATATCAGGCTCGGCTCTTTTAACATCATCGGGGGCCAGCTTCTGGTTCGCCCCAGGAGCCACTACAATTACATTATTACCCATATCATCAACGGTAATCAGAGCCACTCCGGAGGGAGCTTCTTTGGTTTGGATAATATATTTAGTGTTTACCCCCTCTGTTTTGAAATTGCTTAAAGACTGCTCTGCGAATATATCATTACCTAATCTGGCTATGAAGCAGACGTCGGCGCCCAATTTTGCAGCGGCCACCGCCTGGTTTGCACCTTTGCCTCCGGGTGTCATTATGAAATTTCCGCCCAAAATAGTCTCCCCCACGGCAGGTATCCTCGGAGATTTAACCACCAGGTCCATATTGGAGCTGCCGACCACTATTATTTTTGGTTTGCCTCTTTTAATCTTACGCCCTCATATTGAATATTTTTCTTCAGAGCAACTTGGCAAAAATTCTCCTACTTCGTTAACCTGCTAACCAGAAAATCCTCGAAGGCACCTAAATCTTTCCATTCGGTGGCACAGTTAATCACTTTGGCGTCTTTCTCTATTCTTGTGTAACCATCGTCAGTGACTTTAATTCCCAGCTTTTCCATCTTAACCAGGTCTGTTGACATGGCTAAATAAATGCCGACCGTATCGAAGAGTGTTGTGCTGCTCGAATTAAGCTTTTTATCGACTCTTTTTGTCAACTCCGAGTCGCTTATGTCCTTTTCCTGATTCAGTATTCCCTGTCTGTACCATGCACGATAGTTTTCAATCAAGGCCCGCGTTAAAGGGCTGTTCCTGTTCAGTACTTTTTGATATTTTTGGCCTTTAAGATTGACTAAGCCGCAGGTATCAAGGGGTGTAATTGTCATATTCCAGGGCGCAGTAAAGACCTTCTGTGACTCTTTTACGAAAGCCACCACATTATATTCGGCGCTGGGTTTTGGATTGCCGCCGTATCCACGGTAAACACTGCCGTGCATTCCTACAAATTCCGCTTTCTCAGCTATCCGCGGCTCGCGCTCAAGTGCGGCCGCGATATTAGGCAAAGGCCCTACGGCAACTACTTTTATCGGTTTGCGAGAGTTCATAACAGTATCAATCAATGCCTGCACACCATCTTCATAGATAGTGCCGGGATATGATGATAGCTCGTAATCTTTTATCCATTCCTGCTGCCTATGGCCGGCCTGGTTATGCCGCACTCCTATTCCAACAGGTATATCCGTCCTGCCGACGGTTTGCAGGAACTTAGCTACAACCTTTGCCTTCGAAGGAGTGTTACGGACCGCGGTTGTAATCAATTTAACATCGAATTCGGGCGATTGAAGCAGCAGAGCCAGCGCCCACGTATCGTCAATGTCGTCACAGATGTCCGTATCGAAAATGACGGGTATTTTCCCTCCTTGAGAGGAGGACGGATTGTTATCCAAAGCGCAGGAGCTTGATGTCACTAAAATCATGGCCAGAATCCCCCATATAAAGAGCCTGACAGGTTTAATCGAAACAGTTACAGCCCTGAATCCTCCGTCTACAGTTAAAAGCTTTGGCCTACTCATGGTTAAACCTCCTTATTTTAAAAAAAGTTCTTGTTTCGATAACATTTGCAAATATAGTGTAACGCCGGATTTTGTCAAAGCAACTTGATTTTTTCGATAATTGTATGTCGATATTTTAGTTGCATTTACAAAGCAGGCCCCGTATGAATATTCAGGCTGGTCGCGGAATTTTACCGGATGTGTATGGGGCGGCAAAGCCGGAGATGATAAATACTGTAAGGACCGAAATTAAAAATGATTCAGCCGGAAAGAATAAAGGCCCTTAATAACAAAGTCCTGTGTGACGGAAAATATATATTGTACTGGATGCAGGCCGCACAGAGGGCCGAATATAACCATGCGCTCGAATACGCAATTCGCAGAGCCAACGAACTGAAAAAGCCTGTCTTAGTATCATTCGGCATAACCGAGAACTGGCCGGAAGCAAACCTGCGTCATTACTATTTTATGCTGGAAGGCCTCAGGGAGACCAAAAGAAACCTCCGGTCGAAAGGTATTCAAATGGTAATCCAGCACGAATCACCCGATTCGAGCACAATAAAATTAGCAAAAGATGCCGCTCTGGTTGTTGTCGATGGCGGCCAGTTAAGAATCCAGAGAAAATGGCGAAGGAACGCAGCAAAAAAAAATCCCTGCCCTTTGTATGAAGTTGAAACAAATTTAATTGTTCCCGTTGAACAAGCTTCATCCAAAGAGAACTTTTCAGCCGGTACGTTTCGACCGAGAATAACCAAGAAGCTCGATTATTACATGGTTCCCCTCAAGCACAAAAAACCAAAACTGGATTCTCTGCATCTTAAGTTCGCCTCTTTCGATATCGATGACATAGATAAAGCCGCATCACGACTCAATATAGACCGAAGTGTAGGTAAAGTTGAAAGCTTCCACGGCGGTTCAAAGCAAGCCAGACGTCTTTTAGATAACTTTCTAATAAATAAACTCGATAACTTCGCCAGGTTTCGCAACGACCCGAATGAAAATTGTGTATCGAATATGAGTCCCTATCTGCATTTCGGCCAGATTTGCCCGTTGTATATTGCGCTGAAAGTCCTCGAAACTAACAGCGGCGGCAAAAATGCATATCTTGAGGAGCTTATAGTCCGCAGAGAGCTCAGTCACAACTTCGTTTTCTATAATGACGGTTACGACACTTTTGATTGTCTGCCGCCCTGGGCACTGAGGACCCTTAATTTCCACGGCCGAGATAAAAGAGAGTATTTATATTCGCTCGAACAGTTCGAGAAGGCCCAGACCCATGATCCATACTGGAACGCCGCACAAAAAGAAATGGTCGTCACGGGAAAAATGCACGGTTATATGAGAATGTACTGGGGCAAAAAAATCCTCGAATGGAGTAAAGATCCTAAAACCGGATTTAACATAGCTTTGTATCTTAACAACAAATACGAGCTCGACGGCAGGGACCCGAACGCCTTCGCGGGTGTTGCCTGGTGCTTTGGAAAACACGACAGGGCATGGGGAGAAAGGAAGGTTTTTGGTAAAATCCGTTATATGAACGCCGCGGGACTGAAAAGAAAATTTGACATCGAAGCTTATGTCAATAAAATCCAGTCTCTTGATAAAAAATCATAAAGGTATGCTATGCGTGTAGTAATAACAGGTGCAACCGGCTTTATAGGCAGGGCTTTGTGCAGAGAGCTGCATAAAGATTATGAAGTAATCGCATTGTCTCGTGATTCAAACAGGGCCGCCAAATCTATAGGAGGCTGGGCTAAAGCTGTCGAATGGGACGGAAGAACGACCGGAAGCTGGATTCAGCAGGCGGATGGAGCATTGGCTATAATTAATCTGGCAGGCGACAACGTTGCATCCGGCCGGTGGAACAAGGCAAAAAAGGCGGGCATACTTCACAGCAGACTTGATAGCTCCCGGGCGGTAATCGAGGCCATCAAGCAGGTAAATAAAAAGCCAAAGGTGGTAATTCAGGCATCAGCTATCGGCTATTACGGCTCTCGTGGTATTGAAAGGCTGGATGAGAACTCCACCGCCGGCAAGGGATTTCTCGCTGATGTATGCCGCAATTCTGAAATAATAGCAGGCCAGATAGAGTCGCTGGGTGTCAGATGTGTAATCGTTCGTACAGGCGTGGTTTTAGGGAACGGCGGCGGGGCCCTGCCAAGAATAATGCAGCCGTTCCGGTTTTTTCTCGGCGGCCATCCCGGCAGCGGCAGGCAATGGTTTTCGTGGATAAGTCTTGATGATGAAGTCGCTGCAATAAAATTTCTCATGGAAAATGAAAATCTGAAGGGTATTTTTAACCTCACATCGCCAAAGCCGATAACCATGAAAAGATTCTGTAGAAAACTGGGATGGGTGATAAGAAGACCCTCATGGCTGTTTTTCCCCGGATTCATCATGCGGCTGGCTTTAGGAGAAATGGCCGATGAGGTGCTTTTATCCGGACAAAGGGCCCTGCCGAAACGTTTACTGGAAGCAGGCTTCGAATTTAAGCATATCGAAGTTAAAAAAGCCTTAAAGGACATAAAATCTCAAAGGAGAAAATCATGAATCTGTCTGAATATTTTCAAGATGCCAAAGGTACCGGTGTATTAGCTACGAGCGATTCGGATGGCAATGTCGATATCGCCATTTACTCCCGGCCTTACATTATCGATGAAAAGAAAGTCGCCTTCAGCATGTTAGAACGGCTAAGCTACGCAAACGTTCAATCCAATCCCAAAGCAGCCTATATGTTCATCGAGCAGGGTCAGGGATATTCAGGTACAAGATTATACCTGACCAAAATCGGTGAAGAAAAAGATCCTGAACGTATCAACGAGATTAAAAAGCAGCATTCAAAAACCTACAGTCCTGAGGAAACACATAAACATTTGGTATATTTCACGATAGAAAAGTCCCGGCCGCTCATCGGTGATAAGACCGGGTAAAAAATTCTATCGCGTACCGGGGCTATCAGTTATCAAAGATTTATTAAGGGCCTGAAATGTATATCATACCAGCTATCGACCTGAGAGATGGAAAATGTGTCAGACTTATACAGGGTCAGTACAACCGCCAGATAAACTACGAGGACGACCCTGTGAAACAGGCACGGGAATTCAGCTCAACGGGGGCAAAATGGCTGCATATTGTAGATTTGGATGGAGCCAAACTCGGCAGGCCGGTCAACACCGCGACAATATCAGCGATAGCAGCTTTGGATCTGTTTAAGATTGAAGTCGGAGGCGGACTGCGGGATGAAGCATCGATAAAACAACTGCTCGACATCGGTCTCGAAAGGGTAATAATCGGCACCAATGCGGTAAGTGACTTCGAATGGTTCAGCGAAATGGCCGAGAAATTCAGCGGAAAAATTGTACTCGGCCTCGACGCTCGGGGTTCAAAAGTAGCCACTCACGGCTGGACGCAGGACAGCCCCTACAATTTGCTGGAGTTTGCCGTCGAAGCTGCCAAATTGCCTTTAGGCGCGATTATATATACCGATATCACCAAAGACGGTATGATGACGGGCCCGAACCTCGAAAGAACAAAAGCACTTATCGAGACGGTAGATATGCCCATCGTTGCATCCGGAGGGGTAAAGGAGCTGGGTGACATTCCGAAACTTGTCGAAATCGGCGCCGCGGCGGCAATAATCGGCCGAAGTCTATACGAGGGCACTCTCGAACTCTCGGACGCAATTAAAGCAGCAGAAAAATAACCCACCTTCACCTGATTGATTGTCAGCCCACCTAGTCACCGTATGGATGATTCAACCACTTCGCTCGGGGGGGTCGAATTTGTAGCCGATTTCCCTGATAGTATGAATAAAAATTGGATTGTGAGGATCGGGCTCGATTTTGTTCCGCAATGTAGTAACAAAACGGTCGATGCTGCGTGAGCCTATAAAGCTGTCATAACCCCAAACCATATTCAGTATCTCGTCACGGGTAAGTGCCCGGCCGGGCTTCTTGACAAAATATTCCAATAATCCGAACTCCTTCGGTGAGAGTTTAATTTCATCTGACTTGCATGTAAGTTTTCTGGCGGGAATATCAAGCCGGCAGTCTCCGAACTCGTAAACATCCTGCTCGGTTTGTCTGCTTCGTCGAAGAAACGCCTCCGCGCGGGCAAGAAGCTCTTTTATACTGAAAGGCTTGGTAACATAATCATCGGCTCCGAGATTCAATCCTAATATTATATCCGACTCCTCACCCTTGGCGGTCAGCATTATAATCGGCATAGTAAGATTTTCCTTACGTATCAGCCTGCATATCTCATAGCCGTTTATCTTGGGCAGCATAATATCAAGAAGAATTAAATCAGGCTTCTTATTAAGAGCGGTATTTAATCCTTCCTCACCATCGGCCGCAGTAAGTACACCATATCCCTTGAACTCGAAGTTGTCCTTCAAGCCCCGCAGCATTGCAGCATCATCTTCAATTATCAGTATCGTTTCCATTTGGTTCCGGCAGTTTAAATTTGTAACCAATAAGTTCTACTGTGTGAATAAACGTCGGATTATTCGGGTCCGGTTCGACCTTGTTTCTCAGGGCAACAACCGCCTGGTCGATGTCCTGTAAAGTTATAAAGCGTGAATAACCCCATACGGCATTACGAACCTCATCGGATGTAAGAGTGCATCCGGTCTTCTGAAGGAAAAGATGCAGCATCTTGAATTCCCCGGGCGTAAGCTCAATTTCCTTACCGTTTTTTTTAAGAGTACCCGCGACAGTATCAAGCCGGTAATTGTCGAATTCATAAACATCCGGTTCCTCCCGGCCTCTGCGCCGCATAAACGCTTCGGCCCGGGCCATTAATTCTTTTATACTGAACGGCTTTGTCACGTAGTCGTCCGCGCCAAGATTCAATCCAAGTATAATGTCGGCCTCCTGATCCTTGGCGGTGAGCATGATTATGGGCATATCGAAATTCTTTTTACGGACTTCGCTGCATATTTCATAGCCATTGATTTTGGGCAGCATAATATCGAGTATAATCAAATCGGGATTTTCAGTCAGTGCTGCCTTGAGTCCCTTCTCACCATCCTGGGCGGTCTTGACGCGGTAGCCTTTTAACTCGAAATTGTCCTTGAGGCCCCGCAGCATAGCCGAGTTGTCTTCAATAATCAGCACCTTTCTCATTTATTATTCCTTCCCTGTTAAGGTTTAATTACAAGCCGGTAATTTCACGGTGAAAGTGCTTCCTTTGCCGGGTTTACTCTCAACAGAAATTGTGCCTTTGTGGGCATCTACGATAAATTTAGCGATGCTGAGACCCAATCCACAACCTTCGGCATGCCGTGAAAGACTGCGATCGGCCTGATAAAACCTGTTAAATATTTTCCTGACGGACCGGCGAGACATACCTCTGCCTTTATCAGAAACATAAAAACATACCAAAAAGTTTTCAGGAGAAACTCTAAGCTCAATCTGCTTGTTATCATAAGAATACTTGTACGCATTGTCCAGCAGGTTTATAAGTACCGTTACCATCGCATCACGGTCGGCCGACACTTCCGGCAAATCCTCCCGGACATTCACTTCAAACCTGCATTGACCAAGGCTGAATTTGGTCTTAACCGCCTGGGCAGCATCACGGGCAATTGCAGCCGGACTTGTCCTGGCCATCGCAAATGCCTGCTTATTGCGCTCCATCCTTGAAAACGTAAGAAAGTTATCTATCAATCCGCTAAGCCTTTCGTTTTCTTTTGAAACAAGCTGCAGATATTCGGTAACCTGCTGCTGGTCCCGGTAGCTGCCTTCCAGCAGTGTATCTACAAGTACGCGCATAGAGGCCAGGGGTGTTTTCAATTCGTGTGAAACGGTGGCAATGAAATCGTTCTTTAGCTTGTTTATCCTTATCTGTTTTCCTACAACCCTGGCGGCCAGCAAGCCGGCTGCAATCATTACGGCAATGGCCAACAGGCCGGTCCAGAGATATATCACTTTTTGCTTGTCGGCTGTTGTTTCAAAGATATCGATATCCTTAAAATGAATCTCAATGTTCCAACTTGGAAACAATTTGCCCAATGGGGTCGTCAGGAAAGCTGTCTTTTCCGGATTTTCCAAACCACTGGCATACGTGCCTAAATTGTCTGTAATTCTGTAGGAAACACCAAGCTCTTCGAGCTCGGATCCACATGTATCGAAATCCGAACTGAAATCTTTTGCCTTTTTTAATAGCAAGTACGTTCTGCCGCCGGAGTTGTGATACATTCCAAAGGCATCTTCCGGCAATTCCAGTCTGCGAAAGCTGTCTTCTGACCAGGACTCAAATGTGGTAAACGCAGACCGGCCAAACGCAGCAGCGCCTACATTCCTGTTCTTATACGCATCTAACACCGTAGATATTTGTCGTTTCACTTCATCAGAGAGTTGTCCGGTCACACCACTCAATTCAAACCCTTCAATCATTTCCTGGGTTGCACTCAGCAATGATACGAGCTTGAGTGCATCTTCTTCTGACCAGGATTCCGCTACCGAGCCTGTATAATATCTCTCAATTGCCGCCGCGGATAATTCTTCGGCAGATAACAACTCCATAGCTCTTAGAACCTGCGTTTTAAGCTCTTCAGAAAAGTCTCTCTCACCTACAATCTCAAGAGCTTTGCGCAACAGAAAAATCCTTGTCCCAGATGGCATTAGTAAAAAACCATACCCACTGTCTGGAGTATAATTTATAGCAGAATTAATCAGATTTTCCAAATCCAGGCGCCTTAAGCCTTCCTCGGTTTCACTCTTGAGATTCACAAGCAGGATTCTTGCCTTTGCAATCAGTGCTACAGAAGATACACTTACACTCTCGGGAGTTGGCCCATAAGCCATCTTTTGGCAAAGAGTAACAGCTTTTTCAATTTCTCCTGACTTTCTCAGGCAACGGATTTTGCCCAATAAAGCACTGTAACTGATATAGTCGTCATCGGGCGAATCTATGAATTGTTCATACATCCTTAACGCCAGGGCAAAATCCTCATCCGTGAATTCAGCATTCCATGCCAGATTAAATTCTTCCGGAAATTCGCCGGAAAAATCGTCACCTCCCGTGACCGGATAAACTAATCTTCCGCTCCTGTCAAAGATAATAACTGCATTACATATGTTCGGATCACTTACCTTGTCGCCTCGGCCTGCAAGCCGATCAAAAATCTCAATAGGCTGACGCTGTGCCGCTGTTTCCTGTTCGATAATACCTATTCGAGCCGACCAAAGGTCATCTATCTCTTTACTTAATGTCTTCAGATGCTTCTGGTAAACGACGCTCAGATTTTGTCTGACCGCCAGACGCTGGTTTCTGACCGCCTGGCTCATAAACCAAAGCAAACACACAGTGGGCAGTATTACCGCTATCGCAAGCAGTAATACTACCCACCGCAGTTGATTACCCGTACTGATATTACCAGTGGTTCTCACTTGCTGTTACTATTACCTTTATTAATTGGAAAGCGCCGTAACCTCTTCTTTCGTCAGAGCATAGTTGTAAACGCGAACGTCGTCTATCAAGCCGTTCCAGCAACGTCCTGTATTTTCCGAATTTTCACCAATATAGACCGGCTCATTATTTGTGTTTATTCCGCCCGATGCAGATTGCGAACTGTCCTCATTACCATCTATGATTATGTACATTTTACTTCCATCGTATATACAAACAACATGGTGCCATTGTCCATCATTTACGCTCTTTTTTCCAAATAAATTCCCCCAGGGAGCACCGCTCGGAATTTTCAGCCCTGAGCAGGCAAATTCGAGAGAATCTTCATTCTGGTTGCGCTGCATCCTCCAGGCACTATCGCCCTTGGCTATGACTGCCTGCCACTCTTTATCGAATTGATTGACCTTTATCCAGGCTGAAATGGTAATCTGCTCAGTGATATCAAAGTCTGATTCTCTGCCAATCTTCACAAAGTCACCATCGCCGTCGAGCTCCAGCGCCCCGCCTATTTTACCGGCGGATGGCTGCCACTGCGGATTGCCAACAAGTGTGCCGTTATTGCTGCCGGCGGAATCTTTCGCAACATTACCACTGGTCTCATCCAGTTTCCACAAGGCTACCTGAGAGCCCGTAGTAAAGCTCCAAACATCTCCGGTTATAACAGTACCATCGGCCCAAACCTCGTCAACACGCCAGTAATACCTGGCGCCCTCTTCCAGTTCCGGTAATTCGTCAAGACCGGTACTTTTCACTTCGGCTAATAGCGGAAGCTGGTCGGCCTGAGTACCAAAATATATTTTGTGCAATTTAGCATTAACCCCTGGCTTCCACTTTAGTTTTGATACAGATTCTAAACCAACCGTCGCTCCGTTACGCGGCTGGGGCTTTGTAGCCATGGCCTTTGCTGTGGGATCAGTCTGAGATAGCTGCATCAGCACTGGGAACAAGTTATCCAACGGCGGAAGCTGGTCTATACTCAAACGCATATTAAAGTTGTTAACCCTCTCATCGGTGCCTAACTGGATGCTGGTTTTATCAAAGGCCTGTGCCAATTGAGCATACATTTTATGTGCCGGATTTTGGGGATTATTGTGTGTCGCTTTTAGATAAGCATCGGCAACACGCAAACCCCCGCCTACGTTAACCAGCACCAGTTTGCTGGTAGATGGCGACAATTTGTTTACTGCTTCGTTTAAGGGCCCGGCGGTACAAACCGACCTGCGTCTGGTGATTGCCGAAACTGAATTCTCAACAACATCAGGATTTAACGATAGAACAGTCGTCTTGTTCATCTGGTTCATATAACAGTGGAGTTTCTGCTCGTTAACAAGTCCAATTTGGTACTTGCCGGTACCCTGCTCGATCTGCCCGATGTCGCTTTGGCCGGTTACTAAATTGGCCACCGTCAATAATTGAGTCAGAATCTGGCGAGTCTGTTGTGGATTATGGCTGGTTATTGCCAGTCCAAGATTGGCCGCTACCGGGGGGAAAGCCATATTACCTTCGTTTGAAGAACCATCCGGAGGTAAAGCAAACAGGTTTATCTGTTCAATATTGGCAAAGATTTCCCTGCCGATGTCAAGGCCCGTCAAATTTTTAATGCTTTTACCTGCAACCAGACTCTGTGCGCTTCCAGCCTCACCAAGAGCGATGCTGAGAAGACCAACCGCCCCGGATGGAACGGCCTCGAAGCCGGCCTTCGTGAGATTCGGAGTACGAATCATATTGTATGCAATACAACGGTGCCCATCCTTAAAAGCTATGTTTTGTTCAAAAGCAATTCCGTTTTCCTGAATGTTGAAAAAGACAATCAAATCGTCGATATTCTTAAAATCGGCAATGCCGTCTGCAATACGTATTTCTTTGGGAAAATGTTCTGCCGGAATTATTTCTGAAAGATGTGCGAATACTTCATCAACGTTCGCCCATAGCGTTAGAGCATTTTCCTGACGTGCTTTTTTGCTGACCTTTGCAAAGGATTTGTTACTCGAAGCAAGTGTAGGCTTACTGGTTACACCCTTGTATTGTTTTACACACCAGTTCAATTGCTCGGCCCAGTCTGCAGATGGACTTACAAGTATTATCGTTGTATCGTCGTATGCAGCGCCCCCTCCGTCATTAAATACTACACTTTGCATACCTTCTATAGGGTCACCGGGGTTTCCTAAAAAACCGAGTCCGGCCAAGATTAAACCCCTCAGGGCATCGCTCTTTCCCGGAAACAACACGATTACGACCGGAGGATTATTTTGAGCGACACCGGTAACACCAACTCCCATCCCCCGTATTTTCTTGAATTCAGCCATCATAGCCGGATTCATAAGGGTAGCTAACATATCTCCGGGTGACCTCTTAGATTTATCGCCGCCGAAAACTGCAAGAGGATTTTCAAGCGGTGTTCCTTTTAGCATGTTTAGAATAGTTTCGATTTGCCTGCCGGGACTGCCGGTTTCCACGTAGATTAAGGTCTCAGGCGGCATCAGGGCCGCCGGGTCGGCATTACCCAGCTCTTCCAAAAGAGGCTTGACCTTGTTAACAACTTTAGTCTGGTCACTGTAGTCTTCGACCACTTTGCCAAAAACTATCTTGGCCTGCCCCTCATTCTGCTTCTTTAGATAACACATACCCTGGCGGTACAAAGCCTGGGCGATGTGAGACCTCTGAGCGGAACCGTCCTTGATTATCTTCTCATAGATTCTGATGGCCGCATCGATGTCACCATCGACCTCCTCGGCGTACAGCCCTTCCTGCAGCAGTGTGCTCGAAGACTTGGCAAAAGCAACTGTGCCAAGCATCCCAACCGCCAACAGGAAAATGATTGTGATGTTCTTCCACTTTTCCATAATTGTGCTCCTTTCAAATAGATTAACAAAAAAACGGTTACATTAACAGGAGCAATTATGACAACTATATGTTACCCTTTTGTTACGATTTTGTACTTTTTTTAATATTTTTGCGATTTTTATTTTTACTCTGTTTCTTTATCCTGTCCATAAAGTCAAGCCCAGCAACACAAAGATGGAAAGATAAAGCAAAGACAAAAGTGTAATAACGAGAATTTTCAACCATGCGGCAGCGTCGATGGCCACATCTTTGGAAGGAATCACTATGATTAGACTCACGAGCAGCCCTACAATCAGAGGTATGGCTAATGTGAGCATGGACCCAGAATATTTGCCCAGGAGCAACTTATACCTTGGGATTGTGTTTGCCAGCATCAGACGCAGTGTTCCGGCTTCTCTCTCGCCGCTTATGCTGTCGTAGGCGAGGACCAGTGCCACAAAGCTCAGAACCGTGGAAATGAATGAACACCCAATCGATATCGCTGAAATGAGGAAGCGCAAAATTGCCTCGGCCTTTGACTTGTGGTAAATCTCTCGTAAATGCATCGGTTATGAAACAATTTGGAAGGGATTTCTCGAATCCTTCGGTGCAAAAAGAAAGCGGTTTTGGTTTTCGCCAGATTGTCTGTTTGTAGAATGCTGCCTTGTAAAGGGCGCCTGAACATTCTTCTCTCAAAGCTGAAAGGTTCTTGTTCGTCTCTGCCCAGTAGTCTTCCATTTGCTCTGCAAGTTTGACCACGAACACAAAACCGCTGGCCGCAAAAAGACAGATTACTAAGACCAGCGATAAGACAAAACGCAGACTCAAAAGGTTCTCCAAAATCTCCCTGAATATAACACGCCAAGTCATAGCACCTATCTCAAATATCACATCTGAGGGATGGTTCAATTTATTTTGTTCGGCATTAGCGTACGTCGCCCTTCATGAATGCCACAAAAGATAAAGCGAAAAACAACACATTTGCAAAGACCAGAAGTGCCAAATCCGGAATCGCTCTCCGAACGCTTTCTGACAGGTCGAGCCGGTACTTACATGGTGGCAAGTCCTCCAGATTAAGACGAGGATGATCGGCAATGTCCGGGGCCTCCTTCTTGCTTTCACCGTAATCCGATGCATACTCCTTGCTGAATGGTGTCCAATAGGATGGAGAACGGAAGTTTTCAGTTCTGGAACGGATGTACTCTATGATTTGGCTTCTGTATGCCTTCGCCCTGCCGACAAAGTACTGAAAACTGGATAAATCCGTTCCCGCCAAAACGGATGTGGCATTCTCGTATGAGAATATCAGCGAGATTCGCGAGAGGTTGTTGGCAAGCTGCCGCTGCTTCCAGACGCTCTTGAGATAGCCCTTTTCCACCTCCCAGATTCTGTCGGCATATTTGTTCTTAAGGGGTTCCATCGCGGGATGTAGTCCTTGCTGGCATTCGAAATAATCTATGTTAAATCGTTTAGTATACCCATTCCCAAACGCGCCTTCAGCATCACTCTGAGACGTGCTCCGGCTCCAGCCCTTAGTGACGGCACGCATTATGTCCCACCATTGCTTCTCTAATTCACTTTTAAGCAACATGACCTGCCTGTCTGTCTTTTCCTTTGGCTCCAGCGGTCGAATTCGGGTTGCCACATAAGCACTTCCGTTTGGAATCACGGCAACACACACGACCCAAAAGAACAAGCCGAGGATTAAAGAGATCGCCGACCTGTTCGCCAGGCAGGAGAACAAAAGGCCGATATTGTACATCGCTGAGATGAAAATCAGCGAAGCAAGGTACATTAGTCCAATACGAATCCAATCCGACCAATCCAAATCAGCCATGGGAGAAAGTTCAACAACCAACAGCCCCACCACAAAGGCGATTGTGGCAGGCACAGCCAAGGTCACGATTCCTGCCAGGAGCTTGCCCAATAGCACCTCATGGCGTGCTGTCCTGTTTGCCAGTATCAGCCTCAACGTCCCACGCTCCTTCTCGCCCGATATGCGATCATACGAGATGAGGATGGCCAGGAGACTCAACACGATCTTCAGAATGAGGGATGCATCGAGAACCGGAAAGATGGACATATAGTGATTGTCGCCAGTCGGAGCGGCGTTGACCTTGGGAATACTCTCCAGCTCAATTCTGGAAGAATCACCCAGTCCTTTCTCCAGCCCCGCGTTAAATACAGACAGCAGAGTCGGTGGCCTGTACAGGGTAGGCGTAATATTCTTGTACACTTTGACCTTTCGCAGTTCCGCCTCATTATCAGCCACCATCTTGTTGTACTTTTGAAGTCTCTGCCGCCTGCATTTCGTGCATATAGATTTCCTCGAGGTCGGCATGTTTGAAGTCCTGTTTCTTACGGATGGCAACCAGACGGCCCTGCTTCATAATGCCCACTCTGTCTGCTATGAGCTTGGCCCTGAATATATCATGGGTAGTCATCAAAATCGCTTTGTCCTGCTCCTTCAATCGGCGCAGTTGAGCCAGGAACTCCTGGGCGCTTGTGGGGTCAAGCCCGCTGGTTGGCTCGTCCATCAGGATAGCCGGGGGGTCTTTCAGCAGCGCAATAGCAATGCCCAGCTTTTGGCGCATACCCTTGGAAAAATGCTTGAGCCGCATCCTCAGTGCCTTTTCCGGCAAACCCACGGTGCGCATCACACCGTCATAATCCTTCTTTTTAA
>CAZZAX010000109.1:0-20362 GCA_964653075.1 uncultured Pirellulales bacterium | reverse complement strand
TACTGCCGGTGCCCATCCCTGGTACGGAATTACGGGGCAGGTTGCAAAGACAAAAGCGGATATACCCCCCTGAGGATATTGGTTGGGAATATTATGATGGAAGTTTTCCATTGTTTGAACCTGATGAACCACTGAACTCTGAAGAGATACAGCAAATCATCAGAAGAATTATGGGCAGGTTCTATCAATTTGGATACATGTTTCTGGTGCCTGTAAATGTTCTCTCGTTCACCAGTATCTTATTCTTTTTGCATAACATCCGATTAGGCTGGAGGCGGTGGTATCGTTCGTGGCGTAACCATCTGGTTCGCTTTGGAGGTTGGATTATTTTGCGGAAATGGACTATAGCATTCAGAAGCGACAAATTTCCACAAAAATTGCAAAAGGCTCGCCAACACCTGAATCATATTCAGTGATTAACAACAGTAATCTTTATTGCTGGAAGATCTTACTGTAACAAAAGTAATAATCGACTCAAAATCGCTACTACGTGGCTCGTTATCTGGGGGATTCATCTTTTTGTCCGCTCTACTACTCACACGATCTGTCGGCCAAAGGTCAAGTTTTGAGGTAATTCATAAACAGATAAATCTGCCTGTTATTTCGACAATTATCAGAGCCAAAGTTAATTATCAGTATTGTTATGGCCGAATCCAAAAGAAACTGGTATAATTCTTTTTTTGACTTTGGAGCAATCAAAAGCTTGAATCTTCGGAGCAGATTTGATATTTTATTGCCGAAAAGGCTCAGCCCTGATATATCGGGATAACTGAGCACATAACAGATTCTACTTTTTATTCGCTTAAAGATGTGTTCTTAGAATGAATTAGAAAGGGCTCAATAATGAAACGATTCCTGACATTTATAACACTAACTGCTTTATTACACTGCCTTACAGGCTGTGCTCAGTACTGGTATCAGGAAGGCAAAACCTACAGGGAATGTGCAGCAGATCTGAAGGAATGTCAAGAAGAAATGCTCAAATACGCAGATGTAAACTCGATAAACATCGGCGGCCACGAGACCAAATTCATTGAAGAATGTATGAAGGAAAAGGGGTACAAATCTGTTACTGAGAACGATTTACCCTTAAGGGTTAAACGCAAAGATCCACCGAAGTGGTATATGCGCGGTATCGCCGGGACCCTAGAGGAATAATATTTAAAGATTCAGTCAACTAAAACCAATAGCTGACAGTGAAAAAGAATAATTTGGTACGTTTGATACAAAAGTAAATTTCCACGCCCTCACGGACGTGGCATTTACCGGGACGGGCAAGCCCGTCCGACTTCGTCGGATACTTCCATCCACAGGTTTACCCCCGTGGTATTACGAAGGAATAATAAACGTAGCTCGTATTGGGCATTAAAATATCATTTCGTACGATATCAATTTTCACAAACAAACTCATCGCTCGCATTCTGCATTTTCTCATGCAATATCATAATTTTCCGGTCTTAACCGCTTTTGGATTATAGTTCAGCTCTTTTTTTAGCAAGGAGACAAAGACGGCGGCGGGATTTCGGCAGCCGGAAACCTCTTTGGCGTAGTCCAGAATCCTGTGAAAAATCTCATGATTAAATCTGCCAGCCTCACAGCCGGCCATAAGCCAGCTTGTAATATTACGAAAGCAGGTCCTGTCGGATTGATTTCTTGGTTTGATAATTCCCATCAGTGCCTCGTTGAAGGCAAAAGCCCGAATGTGCGAATCCTTATCAGGTCGTGTTCGTAACGAAGTCGTAAAAGAAGAAGATTGCTCTGTCGTATTGGTGTTCGAATACGAAGAATCTTTATTTTCCTTTTCGATTACGCTTCCTTTCGTTTTCGTTGGTTGAAGCCGCGTTGTAACATCGGCTGAACTGTGGTTAAGACGTTGTTTTCTTTTTCTTGCACTTGCAAGTCCTGCTTTATGCTGGTGTTGTATGAATTTCCTTGCCTTTGTTAATTCTTTTGTTACACGTTTATGTTTAATCGCTCCGTTGCGTGTCTGAAACTTTTTTGAAATGCCCTGCCAGATTTTTTCAAACGACTTGTTGTTTTTATTGCAGAGCTTACTCAGTGCAGGAATATCAAGTTCGCATTTGCCGTTGTTGCAATACAGACAGAGAATCAAAGTAAAATAGGCCCCTCTTTGCTCGAGTGTCATTGCCACAAAATCCAGGTCTGTTAAAAATGCTTCAGATTCCATTTGAACGTATTTTATTTTCATTTTCTTGTCCTCTTATAGATAACTTCTGTCTGGCCCGACAGCTCAGCGGCTATCAAAACATCCGGCGACAAATCGAGCAGTATATCATCGTGACTTGAGGCCAGGATGAATATCGTGCCGGTACGTTTGGCGAACTTGTGTATGTTGTATGAAATCACCGCAGCGGTAATACGGTCCAACTCGGAGCAGAATTCGTCCGCAAAGATGAACTTCTTTTTCGCGGCTAACGCCATCGCCAGACGGAAACGGTACTTCTGTCCATCGCTGAGATTCCGAGGCTGATTGAGAATACAAAAACAATCGTTCAGGCCAACAAGGCTGAGTATTTTAAGACTGTCGAGCAAACCGGCATCAATACAGTCGATAAGTGTTTTGTCATCGGGCAGTTTTATTCGGTCGAGGTTAATCCTGTCCGAGGTGGTAACGGATTTTTCCAGCTCTCTCAGCAAGACGCTTTTGCCTGCCCCCGACGGACCAGAGATATAGACGATATCACCATCGCCGATTTGAAGCTGACAGCTATAATTGACTTTCCTTTCGGTTAGTCTGTCCACCGTTAATCCAAACATTCTGCAAACCGATGCCACTTTATCAGTAATTGTTCCCTGCCATCCGAAACTTTTTGAAATGCTGTATGTCGGCATAATTTCTCCCTCTTATTTTATGTTGATAGATTCACATTCATTAAGGATGTTTTTTATTTTTAATATGGTTTCACGAACGTGATAAAAGCTTCTATTACGTTTTGTGGTGATTTCTCTCATTGACAGACCTGTCAGGAAGTAATCCTTTGCTATTGCCATTTGTTTTCTATTAAATTTATCACGGTATCTAAGGCAGGCTATATATCTTCCTTCCAAGAGTTTTTTAGTAAGTCTGTTGATTCTTCGAGCTATGCTTGTCTCGCAAAGCGCGGTCAGTCGAGATATCTGAAAAATGCTGTAGCCGTCCTCCAGATACAATGTCATCAGAAATTTATCTTTTCCATCAAGCAGGTCAATTCTGCTTCGGAGCAGTTCTATCTGGGCCCTATTGTTCTTTTTTTCTTTAAGATTTTTTTGTGATACATTCGCGTGAATTGTTTTCATCACTTAGTCTCCTTTATACCCTGATATTAGTTTTAAAGGCATTGATTGAATCTCTGTAAAACCAACTGTTTGTTAGATATATGCCTAACATGTATTGAAGTTTAACTGAAAACACAACTTTGTCAAGCGTTTTGTATTATTTTTTACAAAAATTTATAAAAATATAGTAAATACTAAATATTTAGGTAAAAAGCCCCCTTCAAAATTTATGTAAAGTCTTGAATTATTGGATTTTCCTGAGATTATATGGCTGTATTGAGTGATAATATTGGACTATTGATATTGGCAAGGGTACAGAAATGAACGGTATAGGTGATAAATATCAGCAGGAAACAAAGTATGAGCCGGACAGGATGCCGGGGCATCGTTTGGTCTGGGAGACTAAACCGGCCTTATACAAGGAATATCCGGAGGCGCAAAAGTTTGAACTTCCATCTTTTGAGTTGAATCAACCTCTTAGTCTTGACCGAGCCCTGAAGCAGAGAAAGAGCATCCGTAATTTTCAGGACAAGGCGATTAGCCAGGGCCAGCTTTCATATCTGCTATGGGCATCGACGGGTATCCAGCGAATCGAGGATGGATATGAATTTCGCACAGTCCCATCGGCAGGAGCCCTTTATCCTATAGAGACTTATGTGGTTGTCAATAACGTAAGAAAGCTGGAGGCCGGGATTTATCATTACTCTGTCAGGTCGAATGAGCTTGAACTGTTAAAGCAGGGTGATTTTAATCGTTCAATTACTGCGGCGGCTTTGGGGCAGGGTATGTGCGCTGCGGCCGCGGCGGTTTTCGTATGGTCGGCTGTTTTCGAGCGGTGCAAATGGAAGTACGGCCAGCGGGCGTACAGATATATTTATCTCGACGCAGGGCACATTGCTGAGAATCTGGCATTGGCGGCTGTAAGTCTTAATCTCGGCAGTTGTGAGATCGGGGCCTTATATGACGACCATGTAAATGCAATTCTGGGTATTGACGGGACGGAAGAAAGTGTTCTTTGTATGGCAGTAGTGGGAACTCCAGCCTGAGCTTGCTTCGGGCTCGATATGAAGTATCGGAAATTGCTTTATGCGTGATATTGAAGAGGTGTTTGCGGCGTTAGAGCGGTCGAGATTTCGCAGACGGTTTCGGCTCTCCGGCAAAGAGGCGGAATATTTTAAGCAGAAGGGCATGGCGACAATCCTTGAGCACGCACGGGATTTTATTACGAGGCGTCTGGCTGAGGCAAATCCGGCAAACGACGGCAAGCAGACGCCGATGAGGAACCATCCTGCTTTTATAGCACAGCACGCAACCGGCACCTGCTGTCGCAAGTGTCTTGAAAAGTGGCATTGCATCTCCAGGGGCAAACCGCTGTCGCAAGAACAAATAGACTACATAATCGAAGTTTTGAAATGCTGGTTTTCCGGACAGAATATTTAATAACCGGCTTTGCTTCGTGAAAGACTTTCCCGATATTATCGTAAAAAAAAGTTTTGCATTTGCCTGCCGGACAGTTATACTAACTATCCAATAGGAGCTGCATTTTGCAATAAGGAGCAAATGGGGCCTGAAAGGAATTTTGGCAAAAGCAGGGGTTAACGAACATTATGTCAGGAAGGAGTCCTGAGGTAGTTATCATCGGCGGCACTTATATTGATATGGATATAAGGTGCGGTCAAATTCCATCACCCGGACAGAGCGTTATCGGTTCTGCACTTTCATACACACTAACCGGACCGGGGCCGAACCAAGCCGTAGAAGCCGCTTTGTGCGGGTGTAATGTGCATCTTATCAGCAAAGTCGGTGGTGATCCTTTTGCTCAGACGGTCAAGGCGATTCTGGCTGAGTTCAATGTCGATACGGAATTTATCTATACCGCCGAGGCCAAAAACACAGGCATGGTAGTAACGCTCGTAAATTCCGAAGGTGAAAACGCTGCGTGTTACTGTAGCGGTGCCAACAGCGCTTTAACTCCGGAGGACATTGCGGCCGCAGAGCAGATTATTTCCGAGGCTGATGTTTGCCTGATTCACGGCAAATTGCAACAGGAAGCAATCGTAACCGCCGTTCGCTGTGCCATGGTGCATGGCGCAAAGGTCATTCTTAATCCCGCAACACCGTTAGAGCAGCAAGGCCAGGAAAGCGGCGACCTGCCCGCTGATTACTTTACAGTTGATATTCTGCTTTCCAATCTTTATGAAGCTGCGGAGATTGTTGACCTTTCGGCAGCCAACGTTCGTACAGCCAAGCTTATCGGTTCGGACCTTGTTGCCCGCGGTGTCGGCTCGGCTGTGATAACAATGGGCAGACGGGGCTGTATGGTTGTCGATAGAAGCGGCGCCGACCAGATCGCTGGTTATGATGTGGAGCTTGTCGACCAGACCGCCAGCGGAGATGCGTTTGCAGGGGCACTGGCCGCTTACTACGCGGTAGAAAACAATATTAGAGGGGCGGTCGAATTCGCATCTGCGGCAGGGGCTCTGGCCTGCACAAAATTCGGTTCGATAGAGGCACTGCCTACAAAAGCCGATATTATCGAACTCCTGCAGAAAGAAGACACCGAGTAGCAGAGTAGCTTGATACTCGATTCTTTATACGACATCTTTAATTTCATATCCCATTCTCCTAATTCTACATCCCCAATAAGTGGAAATTTGCGGGGGATTTTCATGAAAAATCAGCAAAAAACGCTGGTAATTTTGAACAAAATTCAAAATTTTTGAAAAAATTTTTATTCATTTCCATATAAGCACTTACAACAACAACCCCCCTCAAAAATCCTCGAATTTTCGTATCAAACGTGCAGGTATCTCTAATTATAGAGGCAGTGATGTTTGATGCCTAATGAGAATCGAGTATCGAAAATGAGGAGTAACAGGTATGGGATTTGAACTTGATATCTTCGGGGATGAACAGCTTGAGGCCGACTACATTGAGTGGCTCGTTGATGAACAGTCTGTCGATGTTCGAGGGCACTTTGAGAAGCTGTGGGAATATTACGCAAACCCGCGGATGGAAATGAACGGGACCAGCGCCCGGGAGCAAAAGGTTAACGAATCAGGGCGGTGTTACGTGCAGGCACAGGAGTACGGGCTGCCCGTACGAATAACAGGTCTTATACACAGCGGGCAGGTTGGCGTCTTCGGCGCACTGAGTGCCCGCGATGTGCAGCGAAAAGAAGTAGTAATTGAAAATGACGTTGCATGGCGGATAAACTCGGCAGTGGACTTTTTGTTCGGCAAGCCGATAAGTTTTGTTTCGAAATCACCAGACGGCCACAAAAGTACAGAAATAGAAAGGATATTAAAGGCACTATTTGCGGCCAACGGTGCCATCGGATTTTTCCAGGATATGGCGGTGCTCGGAAGTGTTTATGGTTTTGTCGATTGTTTCGTCAGGCCTGGCGAAGAAATAATCGAGTGCATTTCCTCTTCCACCCAAACCCAATCACCGGCTTCCGGTAAAACGGGGGCAATCGAAGATGTGCTGAAACTGGCACAGACAATCGACCTCGAATTGATTGAGGCACCAAGAGCACTGCCCGTCCTGGATGAAAATGACTATAAAAAGACAAGATATTATGTGCAGCACTTTTATCAGAAGAAAAACTCGCTGAGCAAGAAAAGCTCGTTTCTATCAAGAATATTGTCCGGCGGAAAACAAAGCGGCAACAGCCGGCAGATAGTGGCGGTGACGGAGATTACTTCCGCCGGGGCCTGGCAGAGATACGAAGATAAAGAGCTTGTCTCAGAGGCGCAACTGCCGTGGGGCTTTCTGCCTGTGGTGCATATCCAGAACATCGCTCAGCCATACTACTATGAAGGGCTAAGTGACGTCGAACCTTTGATACCGCTACAGGACGAGCTGAATACCAGACTGAGTGACAGGGCGAGCAGGATTACGTTTCAGTCGTTCAAGATGTATCTGGGCAAGGGAATTGAAGGCTTTGAGGACAAGCCCGTTTCGCCCGGCAGGATGTGGTACACTGACAATTCGGAGGCGACTATCGAAGAGTTCGGGGGAGATGCCTCAACGCCCAGCGAGGGACTGCACATCGCGGAAATAAGAGAGGCGCTGGACAAGACCAGCGCTGTTACACCCGTGGTGGCAGGAGTGATAAAAAATAAACTCGGTAACCTTACAAGCGCCGTTGCTCTTAGGCTAACACTCATGGGAATGCTCTCAAAGAACGACCGCAAGAAATTTACTTATAGCGAAGGGCTTAAGGAAATATGCAGGATGGCCCTAGCGATACTCGATAAGGCCAACATCTATAAAACCTGTGATGCAGACAGAGAGGTCGACATTGTTTTTCCAAGCCCGCTACCGGAGAACATGATGGAGAAATTAAAAGAGGCCCAGATCAAAAAAGAACTGGGCGTTTCGACTGAGCAGGTGCTCAGAGAGTTAGGATACGGGGATTAAGAATGCAGAGAAAACAGAAATCTAAATTCGTAATTAATCAGGAGGTTTTATGAGTCTTATCGAGACGCAAGAGGTTTTGTCAGAAGACATAACGGGAACAGATGACAGCGACAATATGAAGCTTGTCCCGGTCGCCGAGTCAATCCGCTATCGAAAGAGGGCACAGAGTGCCGAGAAAAAGGTTGAAGATTTGACGGAGCAGCTTTCCCAGGCAAAATCACAGGTGACAAAGATATCCGAGCGGTTGAGTGATATTGAGGCCGAGCAAAAGCTGACCTGCAAATTGGCCGCTGCGGGAAGTGTCGATTTGGAAACGGCTGTGCTGCTTGCCAAGGCCAGAATTGAAGGACAAACAAATGCGGATTTGGACGGCGTAATCGAGCAGTTGAAAAAGGAAAAGCAATATCTGTTCGGAGGTGTGCCTGCAACTGTAACGGCGAAAAAGACAGCAGGGGCAAAGAAGTCCGTCTATGGCGGAACAAACAATCAAACAGTCCTCGAAAAAGCAGCAAAGAGAGCGGCAACGACAGGCAACCGAAGGGATTTGCAGGAGTACTTGAAACTGCGAAGGAATTTCTTGTAGCGTACCGTGTTTAGCGCAGAACAAAAGGAAATGGATTCCTGCTTGCGCAGGAATGACAAAAACAAACAAAGGAGAAGAACAGATGGCTTTTACAGGAAAAGCAACTTATTCAGCGGGCACGACTTTAGCCGAACTGGCTGAGGACGTATCGGATTTGATTGGGATAATTTCGCCTTACGAAACACCTTTGCTGGACGCACTCGGTGATCCGATGAGGGAGGCGACAAGCACGAATCATGAGTGGCTCGAAGACGCACTTTTGCCCAATAAGGACGCTATCAACGACAGTACTTATACCGACCCGAGCACCGACACCGATTTTGTTGTTGATAACGGCAGCAGGTTCCGCATGGGTGACCAGATTCAGGTTGAAGGCAGCGAGGAACTGATGTTCGTGACCGCTATCAACAGTGATACGCTTACGGTAGTTCGCGGTTATGCGGGCACTACGGCGGAAAACCTGGCCGACAATCAGGTGATAAATATTCTCGGAAATGCCGCACTCGAAGGTGCAGACAAGCCGGGAGCGAGATTTACCAATCGCAGCAGGTGCAGCAACTATACGCAGATATTTACCGCCACGGTGGAAGTCAGCGGGACGGATATGGCAGCGAGCCAGTTGGGCTTAGCCGACGAGATGGATTACCAAAAGCAGGAACGGCTGCGTGAGCTGCTTCGCGATTTGGAAAATACTGTTGTGAACGGCGGTGAGCCGGCGAGTAATCCCGAAGGCAGCGGCTCAGTGAGAAGGTCGATGAAGGGCGTTATTCAACATCTAGCAACTAATGTTTTTTATACAGGAGATGCGGGCTTTCCAACGGGTACTGACCTGAATGAGGACAAGATTAATTACGTGCTCAGGCAGATTTGGGCCAGCAGCAACGGCAATGTGGACCTGATAATTGTCGGCGGTTTTCAAAAGCGAAAGATAAACGCATTCTCAGCCGGCAGCCGAACCTACGGAGCCAACGATACTACCTTTACCGATATGATCAGCATTTACGAGAGTGACTTCGGCGTTTGCAGAATTGTTACCACGCGATGGATGCCGCAGGACGCGGCCCTTCTGCTGGATTCATCCCGTATTAATGTGCTGCCGTTGGCGGGGCGTGGTTTTCACTTCAAACCGTTGGCAAGCGGCGGTGACTATGAGTGCGGTGAGCTGATTGGCGAATATACCCTGGAACTAAGGAACGAAGCGGCACACGGTCTCATTCGCGATTTAAGCACCAGCTAAATTGCGGGGGTGCAACAGGCGCATTTGAATGCGTCGGGGCATGGGTGTCCAAAGGGTAAATACTCTTTGGGCACCTGATAAGCCCTTTTGAGTAGGAAGGGAGCTATAGGAAATGGTAAGTTTCTCAAACGATGCGGATATTTTGAAATATGAGCCGATACTGTTCGGAGAACTGCATCTGCCGCAGCAGGTATTAGCGACAGGAACAGGCGGGACGGTCAGCGGAACGACGTTTACGGCAAGCGGAGCGGATTTTGTAAGCGCTCAGATCTGTAGCGGCGGCGTTATCTATCTGCAATCCGTCGATGGCACGCTTGACGGGGTTTATGAAATAATTTCAGTGGATTCGGCGACGCAGCTTAGTATTTCTGTAATCAGGTCGGATTCAACGATGGCAGGTGTAGCTCCGCCCGTGGGGACGGACATATCCTATCGTGTCTGTACGTTCGGGCCACAGACTAATGAGATCGCCTTTCAATTGACCGAATACTTCGGTATCAGCCCGGGTAATCCTACCAGCGATATAGATGCGGCCGATATTCTGGATACAGATGTCTTAAAAAGAGCATCGGTTTTTGCGGTCATCTCCACGGTGTACGCAATGCTGGCCAGTAAAGCCAAAGACGAAAATTTCTGGAGAAAAAGTATGCACTATCAGAAGCTTTTTGCCAGGGCGAGGGAACGGTGTCGGCTCAGTATTGATATTGGCTCTGAAGGGGTGGCTGATATTACCAAAGTAGGGGCATCCGGAAAGTTAGTGCGGGATTAGTTTACAAAGAGAGAAAACAGATGAGAATTACGTTAGACGGACAAAATTTGTTTGACGAGCAGCAACTGGAGATTGAGCCGGGCAGTATTAGTCGAGACTCGATAGAAAGAGCAGTTGCAGGGCTGGATGGTGTGCTAAGTATCGATATGGGTGGGCGCGGCAGAAAGATAAAACAAAAAGGTCTGCTGCAGGTAAAAAGCCGAACACAAATGAACAACAGGATTAACGCAATATCGGCATATATGGACGGTAACACACATACACTGGCCAGAAGCGACGGAGAAAAACTCAATAATCTCCGAATGGACTCTTTCAAAGTGAGTAAGGAACGAGCAGGTGGCAGAGGAATCGTCATTGATTATGAAATCATTTATACGCAGTTAGTTTGATTGCGTAGAGCGTAAAGCGGGCAACAGAGGAAAAGCAGTAATGAAACTTATCAACAATGGAATAGAAAGGGTCAGAGCGTTTGAATTGCCTGCGGGCATCTGGGCGAACGGCGAGTGCGTTGGGACTCCGCGAGCAGCGTTGGTTAAGTGGGCCGACAAGACAAACCAAGGCAATATGTTTTATCAGGTTTACGTGAACAGCCAGTATGCAGGGTCAACGGTTAACAGCTGGCAAAGGCAGATGATTGTTCCGGTACCATCTTCTTTTCAATCCGCTGTTCGTATTGAGGTCTTTGCCGTTGAGGCCGAGCATGCGCATACTGATTTGAGCAAAGAGCTTGTCAGCCCGCCGGCTACGAGTGGGCGGGTCAAAATAAGTTTATTGCGGTCTCAGAACCTGCCAAGTGACGCAACTACAGAAATCTATTTTGACAATGGGACGGGGGTAATTGATTATAACCAGCCGTCGAGTGATCGGCCGTTAAGGATTTGGCCCGCCTGGCAGGACAAGGCAGGTTTCGGGATGAGCAGATTCGGCGCAGGTGATTTCGGTTATGATTCAGCCGGGGCGATTGGATTTGGCAAGGGCAGTTTCGGGCAGGGCCAATTCGGTCTTGATGCCGATACGATTGAGTGGACAAGTCCGCCGCTTACGGCTGGCGTTTATAAATTTGGCGTTAAGATTACCGATGGGACGGGCAAAAAAAGCAGTGCAAACGAGACTGAGCCAATCGCGGTAATACCGGCGGCAAGACCTGCTGAGCAAGTAAGCATTTCCTCATTTGATAAACAGACTAATGAACTGGTATTAAGTGTCTCGTAAAAGAATAACAAGGAGAATATTATGGCTGAAGTTTATCCATCTGATAACGAGCTGTTAAATCTACAGTCTGACAGCGAGACCGGTGTTGAATATATAGCAACAGGTACGGCACCGTACTATGTAGAGTTTCGAAAATTACTATATCGGTTGCTGTTAGCTGCACGGCGTGCGAACGACTTGAGAGTTTATGACGAGGGCGGGCTGGATGTCGGTGTAAAAGCGGGCAAGTTCTGGCTTGATACAGCGCTGATAAGCTATGGCGGCTCGTCGGGTAATACCTTAGCGGACGATAAGGCAAATATCTACATCTATCTGGATTCATCGGCTTCTCTCGTAACCAACGAATATACTGCTTTTCCTGATATGGCAGCTACACCTCATATTCGATTAGCAATAGTTAGCACTTCGGGCGGTGACATCGATTCGATAACCGATTGCCGGACAGGTCATAATATTGTTATGCCATACGGCGCCGGGGGTGTGAAAAAAGTAATCGAGGCACATACCAGTGACGACACACTTATGGCGGCGGAATCGGGCAGTATTCACAGCAACCTTAGCGCTACGGGAGCAGTTACGCTGACACTGCCTGCTTCGGCACCTTCGGGGACGGTATTTAGCTTTGCGGTCCAGGTCGCTTATGAACTGCGTATTGACCCAGGCATGGCGACAATCAGAGATGACAGCGGACAGACAGCAGATAAATATAAATCAGCGAATGCTATAGGTGCATCACTTTGCCTGGCAGCCGATTCAGCCGGCGACTGGGCGACCATCGCCAAGAACGGGACCTGGACGGAGGAGGCGTAAACAGGGCAATAATTCTGGCAGGCTTATCAGGTACAGGAGACTAAGATGGCAAATGAAATACATATAGATTATACATCCGGCAGCACGCTTTATGTAGTCGTTCGCAATGGGGCGGGAGAGGTATGGTATCCCGGAGGGCAGGTCTTTGAGTTTTGGGGGACGGGAGGCCGTACTGCTGATGATTACGATATATCCCTTACGGACAAAGGCGGCAGCAGGTATGTCGGCGACTTTGACAGTAATATCCCCGCAGGTAGATATTCCATTCAGGCATTCCTGCAGGCCGGAGCTAATCCCGCAGATAGTGACAACTTAGTGGAGGGTGACGAGATTGTATGGTCCGGGGCAGGTAAGGTGACCTGCGACAAGCTGCTCGCCAACAAAGCCGTACAAAACAAATCGACCGGAGAAATCAAGTATTACGACGACGACGGACAAGCGGTACTTTTGACTCATACCCCTGCGGATACAGCCGTGACTGTCACAAGGACACCGAGCTGATAATAAACAGTGAAAATCAAGGAGATACAAAATGGGAAGTTTTGCAGATTATTGGGAGAACGAAATTTTAGACCATTTATTCGACAAAGGCAGTTACACACCACCTACCATCTATGTCGGATTATCGACAGCAGACCCTACAGATGATGCATCCGGACTGGCTGAGCCAAGCGGTAATTCTTACGCACGAGCTGCAACTGCCGGCGCTGACTGGAATGTTGCATCAGGCGGGACAATTGACAATGCCAATGATATTACTTTCCCGGAGGCAAGCGGCAGTTGGGGAACTATAACACACTTTGCACTATTCGATGCTGCAAGCGGCGGCAACATGTTAGCTCACGGCTCATTAAGTGTATCCAAGTCAATCAGCAGTGGAGATATCGCTAAATTCGCTGCGGGTGATTTGGACATATCATTGGATTAAAAGCCCACAGCTTCGATAAGCGAAGCTAAACGGCAGCCAAAGGAGGTTTATTAATGTCAACTATCAAAAAAAACTGGGCAACACAGAGTCAAATTGCAGGTTCCGGTGACGGATATATAACATTGTCCGGAACCACGGAATCGTATTCTTCGGATGTTGACCTCGAAACAAACGGTTACGAAGGTGCCCATGTTATTGTAGAAATCGATTATGATGCAACACCTACCGACGAGGTAAAAATCAAACTTTACGGCTCTCTCGACGGAACCAACTATGACGATACGCCCATCTGGGAAATGCAGGGCGATAACGGAACTAATCTACAGCAATTGAGTTTCATTATCAAAGACCTTGCACATTTCAGATTAGGTTTTCAACAAACAGGCTCAACGGACAGCCACGATGTAAGAGCATACGTCCAGAGCTGGAATTACCAATCAATATAATTGAGGAGTAACGCCAGGTGCCACAGCTAAAGCCAACAAGAGGAACATTTTTACCAAAGCCAGACGGCAGTCCGGAGGGATGTTTGACTGCATCTCTTACAGGCTGCTGGCTGATGAATGAAGGTGCAGGCAATACGGTCTTTAACTTGGGCGGTAAAGGAAAAACTATGACGTTCGCTGCCGGTGCGGCAAAACCTGTATGGCAGGGAGGCAAATCCGGTTCGAGTTTATATTTTGACGGCTGCGATTATACAAACGGTCCAAACCTTGGAACTCTATCTCTGCCGTTAACGATCGTAGCTTCAATAAAACGTTCAACGACAGGTGTTTGGGACCCAATATTGATAACTCATGAAGTAAATAATAAGTACTACGGTGCTGCTCTTGTAATTCACTCTACAGGTATCGTGTGGCTACAATATGGTGACGGAGATGCAAACACATCATATGACCGCAACACCAAAAGTGGGACGAGTAGTTTAGCCGCAGATCAATGGTATCATCTTGCCGGTGTTATTCGTGGTCAAAATGATATGAACATCTACCTTAATAGTGCAGACGACGGTGGCTCATATTCCGGTACTGCAACGACTATGGACACATCGAGTGGTGTGCCGGTTTTCGGCCGTTGGATAGCTCCTGACAATGACCATTTTCTAACGGGCAATATCGAATATGTTTATCTTTTCAACCGTGCCTTATCTGCACCTGAAATCGCCTTACTCTACCGGGAGCCGTTCTGTATGTTCACCAGGACAGGAAGACCTCAGTTGAGAAGCGGCCAAATCGTCGACCTTGCGGGTACTTCTACTGGGCTGTCCTCTTTAAGCACGACAGTAAAAGCAATAAGAAAAGTCGGAGGAACTGTAGTATGCACAACTGATGGTTCGGCGATATTAAGCTTAATCCGTGGTCTTGCAGTAAGCACCGCAGGGTTTTCCGCTGTAAATGGATTGCTTGCTATTTCGAGAGAAAATCCGCCGGAAATAGAAATGAGCTGGCTAAGAGAAGCACTATTTAACGGGATGACCGCCAATGCTTTTAAGCTGGGTACGGTCTTAAGCCTGGGCTGGTTCTGGATTCGCAGCGCCGGCTGTTCTGTTCTCTACCGCGGATATAATATTGAAGAAATAGATTTTGCCAATATTTTGGCTGTCTCTGAGCTGGACGATTGTGAGATATCACCACCCGGCTATATCTCACACAGCAGTGGTTCAACATACTTTTATATTATTCGCCGGTTTAACAATTGCGGCTATCAGGAACGCACTTTAGCCGCCGCGGTAAAGGTTTCGATAGATTCAAATGGCGAGCCGGCTGAGCCGAAACCGAACAAAGTTTTCGATTCGATCTCCGGGCTTGTTGATGGCGACAAGATTCGTCTTGTCTGGTTTTATTGTCCCCTCAAGCAAAAATCTCCGCCGGTCTGTTTCAATGTTTATTATGACGACCAGACCGGGCAAATCGACTATCAAAATCCCCTCGCCACAATTGGTTATAAGGGGCGAAAGTTTTACAGCTTCCAAAGCAGCTCTCTGGAGGCAGGTAAATACTTTTTCGTTCTCAGAGTCGTAGATGCTGCCGGTCTTGAAAACAGCTCTTTGGCACAATTAAAGATTCAGTTCGAACCAACAACCATCGACGCAATTAATATTTTAAGAGCTGAATCTGTTTGATTCTCACTCCTCGATGAGTTTCAAAAAAACGAGAAAAGAGGTACAAGATAAAAATGTCTAACAGAATCGACTTTTTCCAATCGTCTCAAACACAACCGGCACTTCCGGCCGCTTCTGTATCAATTTTGGTTGATGGGATGTTGTGTCCGGAATTAGAGCCGGTAGAGATTATTCGCAGCGGCTGGCCTGAATTCAGCCTGGCCAGATTAGCGTATAATCCCGCCGCTTATCCGAACTCCGGTTTAACAGCTCCCGAAGAGATTGAGATCTTATTTGCTATGGGAAAGACTGTTTGCATCCGGCAATACTTTAACGGCGTACAACCGGGTGCGGCGGCTTTCAGCTTTCCGCTCTTTCACGGTCAAATAGAAAACATCGAGACACAGTTGACAGAAAACGGCGAAAAGGTGGAAATAGCAGCAAGAGATTTCAGCACAAATCTACGGCGCGTTTGCGTTTATGGCCGGCGTCTGGCAGAGTCAGATGATTCCAGTGTGTTTTTGATCGGCCTCGATACCGTCTTTAACCCCAATGGCAGGGGTAATGCTACTGCCGAACCAATAACAGTGAGTGGCAAAAGCTATACGGCCTTTTGCGGCGAACCATCGCAAGGCAAGCACTGGAGCTATGCAGAAGTAATAGATTATCTGCTTTGTGAATATTTGACGTCCGGTCTATTACAAACGCCGGGCTTGGGTCAACTTAGGGTGTTGACTGAGAACCAGGCAGCCCGTGACCTTGATGTGACGGGATTAAATTTGATAGAAGTCCTGCACCGATGCTGTGAAAGGGTCGGCCTGAGATTCAAATTCGTTCCCCTGCCTGTGCCAACCGGACCTTCTCAGGCGATTGAGTTTTATAAGGCCGGCACGGGCAGAAAAGTCGAGCTTAATTGCCAGCAAACCGGTGAGCAGCTTAGTATATCAAAGACAAATGTCGCAACTCTGCACAGCAGGAAAAATTTCTGGCCCATAACACACAAGTATATCGTCCAGGGAGACTTCAAAGTTGTTGAAGCAACCTTCGATTTGATAAAAGCCTGGAACGGCAGTCTCGAAGACATCAACTACGATAAATTCTCCCCTTCAACCAACTCCGATTTCTACCAGATTAAAGATGTATATCGCAAATGGTGTCTCAACGAGGCGGGAGATTACAGCGGCGCTCCGTATAATCAGGGCGATGTTTTTGACTTTTCCAGGATTTTTGGCAGCGGCAAGTTCGCCCGCCGCCGCAGGCGCTTTCGACCCACATTAACCAGAGACAAGCAGGGAAAGTCACTTGGTTATTTCCTTCAGGTATCGTTCGATAACGGCCTGCATTGGTGGCAGTACCTTCATGCTTTTAATATCCTGCTCGATGAGTGCGGACTGTGGCTCAGCAGTGATCAGCTTGATGTTGATACCTGGGTGGCGGCACTGAAAGGAGTTTTAAAATTCAGAATAACCGCATCGGTAATAAGTGACGAGAGATTAACTTGTGTAGTTTCCGATGGACCTGTTAATTCAACAGTTCCTATGGTTGAGCATATTATTACACTGCCCCGTCAGTTCAAGTATCGCAGGGTTTCAGATAAGAGTATCTTTGCAAACTCATCCGATGATGCACTTGGTGTTCCCGACGAGGTCGATGATACGGATGCTCTGTACGAGTTTGTCCGGCACATGGCCGCGGTTTCGGCTGGGACCATTGAGACAGTCGATATACAAACACCGTTTCTTGCATTTGATTACAGAGTCGGTGACATAGTAAGCACGAGCCCGGAAAGCAGAGACCTTTTGGCCTGCAGAAGCGATAACCGAAGCACAAGCCGTATTGTACGGGTGCAGATGGATTTTAAGAAGCAGTGTACGAATTTGAAAATCGTCCGGCAAAGGAGCTGATAATTATGAGCGGTGGCGTAAATATTATAGAAGGCCAACAGGCACTGGAAAGACTTGCCCGTCAAGGCTCCGAGCAGGCACAGGAGGTATCCGTAGTCACATCTCCCGGTGCCAGAGCGGCCGCATGGGCGGTTAAGGTAAAAAGCAATTCCTCATACAATGTCTATAACGTCACTGCAGTAGTGATAGGTTCTGCCGGCACGATACCGGTTGAAATAGGCGGGCAGATGCAGGCGGTCAACATGGCTGAGTCGTTTATGCAGCAGGGGACACTTCCGGCCGGGACATATGCGGTAATGTTCAGGGCGGGCGATAAGAACGTATTCTATGCTAAACCGTAACAAGATGCCGGATAAGTGATACGGGATGCTCGTCGAGAAACGAGGCTAACGATAGCTGAGGACAATTCAAAATCGTGGCAGTTTAACCGGTAGATAAATGTCTCCGTGCTTGTTCAGCTCGTGCTTCTGGCTTCACTGATTTTGGGCAGTTGGGTCAACCTGCAAAGACAGCTCGACTTGCTCCAGCGTGATGTTGGTATGCTGCTGCAAAGCCAGCAGAACTTCGAGCAAAAGCTCGAATCACTCTGGGATAAAAGCATCTCATACGAGTACCGCCTACAGTCGATTGAAAAGCAGGTATCCAAAAACAATAAAGCAAAAGAGTTTTTTGAGTTTAGCAAATAAAATCAGAATATATCACTCATTATTTTGTGGTAAGGCAAAAAAACATATCGAAGGATATTACCAATGAACAATACTTTAATGAATTTATTGCTACAAGAATTATGTCCGGATGGAATATGGCAATTAAGTGATTTTATAAAATCAATACTGAGACGTCAAATATCTCATTTGCCCAAGGATAATGTTTCAGAAGATGAGACACAGTATCCAAAAAGTCCGGCAGCTATGAGAGCATTCTTAATCAAATTTTTCGGCAGGCATTATCTTCAGACACAAAACAGTCTTATCAAGTATATTACCTCTCAAGATTTTTATAATATTATTAGATTGGGACATTTGAGGATTTTTGATGTAGGCTCTGGACCAGCAGTTACTTCTTTAGCAATCACTGATATGCTTAACTGCCTTATCAAATATCTTGAAGAAACAGGAGAATGGCCAAAAGGAAAAAGAGTAAAGGTGGATTATATATTAAATGATACTTCCAGTGTTTGTCTTGGCACTGGCAAACATATATTGGCCAACTATTTCCAAAATAATAATAGCCATAATAGAAGGGTCATTCGCGGTCAAACAATCAGCATTCAAAAAGGCTTTCCTGATAACTTAAATCAGCTTCAACGGATAAGGTTTAATATTGGCAAATATGATATAGCAACATTTTCTTATGTTATATCACCTATGAATGAAGAAAAGGGATTCAAGAATCTTATTCTCGGATTATTCAATATAGAGAAACTTTGTAATTATAGTGGGAGAATTCTGATTTTACAGGATAGATTTCGAGCAAGACTTGTAAAGAAAATCAGCAGAGAAATAGGTATATCAGACAATATAGAGAAAACCGTGCAGCAGATTTATCCAAGAAGAAATATGAGTGACATTTTTACTTATTTTTATTATTGTTGTTTGTACATCCCAACCCAAAAAATGACGATGAGACAAAATTCCGTTGCTTAACCGTTACCATACAATGCAATTGCACTTTTTAGGCTCACAAAGGTCTTTAAGATTGTTCCATACCTGTGGTGTTTCTCTGCAAAGACTGATAGAAACGTTCTTGTCGAAGCATCGAATGTTATCAATTAAGAAAGAATAGAATTCGATACGCTGTTTTGACTGGTAGCGCAGCTTGCCATCTGAAGCCCCTTTGACAAATTTATAATCCCAGAGCTTTTGAACACGGTCGCCATAGGCGCTTGCGGCAAGGTTAAAATGGCCTGGCAGAAGCCTCAACATGCCGAGCGTTATGTTTTCAGGCTTTATGAGAGTTAAGGTTTTTTGGATTAAATCGGCATATCCATCCTGCCACTTTGGATAGAGAATGCCCGGATCAATTCGAAAACGGATTCGATAGCCATGATCCTGGCATTGTCTGGCCGCTTTGATACGCTCATCAAGGTCGGCTGTGCCTAATTCATATTGCCGGATCATTTGCGATGCATTAAGGCTCCAAGAAACAACCGTGTTATTGTTGGACTCAACGGCCAACAGATTATCGACGTTGCTGCTTTTGGTCAGCAGCATCAGAAAACCGTTGTTAAATCCGGAGAAAAATGGAATTAACATTTTCGTCAGGTCTGTTATGTGGTCAAGCGCTAGACTGTCGAGCATTTCACCCATATTGAAGCTAATCTTGCCGTAAGACTTGGCCAGGGTCTTTCGTATTTGTCTGAACATGGTTTCGTAATTGATGTTGATTTTAATGAAAGGGGAGTATTTGCGATAGACAAACGCCAGATAGCAATATGTGCAGTAATACGGACAGCCATTTGAGACAGGAACCAATTTGTAGTAAGGGCAGCAGCGGACATTCGAGCCAAGCCGGCCATCGAAATTCCCTACAAAAGACGATGTTGCACCAATCATTAACGTTCTTTTTCCGGCCAGTAACGCCTGGGCCGGTGACATATGTGGCAAAGGCGGATTTATCTGTTGCTTTATTAGCTGGACATCAGCTGATGGAAATAATTCTACAATTCGTTGTGCCTCTGGATCATCTGCAATTTTTTGCCACAACAATATTGTCTTAGGTTTGAATGTTCTCGCTTTATCCATAGAATAACCTTTTGTCTGTTATTTACACTTTTTTTGTGCCGCACAGCGGGATTATAGTCAAAAGCGCCAAGCAAATCCAAGGCTAAGGAGAAAAATGATGAAAAATATTGTAAGCGAGAAAAAAGCCGCAATTCGAAAAAATGCAAGAGTTGTTGGTTGTGTATTTATATGCCTTCTATCCTTTGGCTGTGACAGTCTGCGTTTTGCACCGACCGAGGCACAAAAGCAGAATGCACGGCTGCACAGCCGCACAACAACTATTGCCGCTGATACCGCAAAGGATGAAAATGCCTCGGAACAATTGCAAGAACTGACGCAGCTAACCCAAGTTCGCCAGTTATGAGGTGATTTTTCACTTATGGGCCTGGTAAAG
>CAZZAX010000108.1:0-20440 GCA_964653075.1 uncultured Pirellulales bacterium | reverse complement strand
CGGATAATATTAATGATGACGAATTTTCCCTGGCAGGAATGGTTAATAAAGGAGTATATGTTAGAGATAAAATTGCGGGAATAGCCTATGTTTTTGGCAATGAAATTATCCTTGAAGATTCTTTAAATAGTTTGTTGAACGATATGGATTCTCTTAATCTAAAAGCAGAGAGAATTCAGAGAAGTGACTTAAATGGTAATTTTGCCGACGGAGATGAAACAAATCAAGATAAGATTATAGAATCCCAGAATGTATCTAAAAATGAAACAAATCAAGATGATATTATTGGATCCCAGAATGTATCTAAAAATGTTCTACAGGAAAGGGGTGCACATTTAATTATTTTGTGCATTATTATTTTTGCAGTTGGTATAGTTTTTATGATTTTAAAAAGAGGCAAATCGAGTTAGTGAGTAATAAAGTGAGAAATGTAATTAGTTTAAGCATAGTATGTGTTATTCAGTTATTAATACTGCCGGCTTATAGTAAAATGTTGCCAGAAAAAGACGAGCCGAAAAGTGAGAATGTGTCTTCATTATTTCCAAATCCTATGTGCGGCCCTAACTGCTTATGGATGGTTGCCAGGTTGTTTGGAAAAGATATATCCCTGCTTAGGATCACCCAGTTGTGCGGGGTCTACGATAAAAAACAAGCATCACTGAAAGATGTGTTTATTATCAGGAAGAAATAAAACATGTGCGTCAAAAAGGACAATTGTTGTTCTCTTTTATGTATGAGAACTAAAGTTAAGTATTACATATATTTAATTTTTGAAGTGAGCCAAATCACCTGCATGGGATTATTATTATTCGTGAGGGCGGTTCACGAACCGCCCCTACGAGGGGGTGTGCTAATTTTTACTGTGCCATCGGGTTTAATAGTTAGATGGTCGTTCTGCCTGATGGAGAAAAAGTCCTTCTCTGACAGGACCACTATAGGCACAGGCTTGTGATATAGCTCGTCCGAGACTATAGAGCCGAGAGCTAAAATGGGATCAACCTTAAGGTTAATTATAGCCGCGGGGGCGACGCCAGCCTTGATACTTTCCATTAATGTAGCGCTGGATGTGCTTGAACCTCTGCCTTGCGGGAAGACGAACACACGGTGAGTAACTATAGCCCCTGAAAGCTCATGACGACGGTCTATTATCTCACCAGTGTGCGGGCACAGGCCTCCCCAGAAACTTATCGGCTCTTTGGAAACTAAAGCCGTTCCTTCGGCAGAACCTGCAACTACAGGTTTTCCGGTCAGAATTTTTTCCACATCGCCTCCTTTTGACATATAAGCCAAGAGTTCTGCAAAATTGAAGTTAGGCATATATTATTTATGCCTAACTTCAATTTTGCTTCAAGCCTTCATATAAATCCTTTGACAGCGGAATCGACACAATCAGCCATGCTCCCGAATGCGACCTGTACCGCCAATTCTCCCGGGGCATAATACGCACACTTGCCGGAGTTGGTCATAATTACCTTCGTATCCTTAGAGACCATGGGAGTATGGAACATACAGGTATCAAGAGTTATTTCTACTCCGAAGTCGGTCAGAACATCAAAAAAATCGCTTCTTTGCAGCAGGGAGTAAGATGTTTGTGAGGAAATAACAATAAACCTGACGTCCGGATTTAGCGTTCGACCTTTTTCTGTTTGGGCTTGTATCAGCCCAGCCAACTGACGAAACTCGTCGTAGGAAAAATGTGGACAGCCCAACATGACTAAATCAAGACTGGTTCCTTCCCGGGCTGTGGACAATTCAGAGGCAGCTTTCTGTAAATCGGAAAGATGAATGTCGATGGTGCGCTGCGGCTGCCCGCCCTGGAACGCCTCTTCCAACGTATTAGCTTCCGGGGTAATTCCGACGGCGTGAAAAAGAGCAATCGAGCCTGAAGAAGCTGCGGCCGCACAAAAAGCTTTCAATTGGTCACTCGAAGCTTTAACGGGGAGCCCTTCAATGACCGGAATTTTATCATCACTTAGGGAGCCTGCCAGATGTCCCAATACTGCGAAAAAAGCATTGCTTTGCATGACGGCGGGATCGATATCCACCAGCCGTAACAGGATTTGCCCCTTGCGGTTTTGCTTTAGATGCAGGCCGCACTTGGGGACCCTGCCGGTTATGGCCGCACAGATATCGATAAAATCTCCGTACCTGTTGGTTCTGGCGCCGAGGACCGAATTGGCATAGCAGATGGCGTTGGATTCACCCCAGGCAATTTGCCGGCCGAACCTTGGTGTTAAATAACTTTGATAGGGGGCACAAGTCCAGGTGGGGATACACCCCATATCCGTATAGGCCTTTGCCTGCCTGATGGCTTTGGCGGCAAAATCCTCATTCACACCGAATCGCCTCCAGTTCTGAAGGTCGAGCGGTCCCATGTTCAGCGTCGTAGGGATGGACACTTTCGCCCCTTTTGCCGCCAGGGTCTCGGCAAATTCCAAGCCCGTTTCACTGAGCAGGCCACAGCCGTCTATGTGGGCCTGGCTGACGTCCATCATTTCCGGCGCTTCAACAACGTCAGCCATTCTTACCATTATGCGCATAGCCATCCGGGCGGCAGGTCCTTTTTGGCCATTGAGCATTTGCTCATCCTCCTGGCTGAGCTGAACCGACATTAAATCTCCTTATCTACTTTCCTGTGTGCTTGATGCGCTACTTCACTACAGTTTCTTCCGGGCATGCAGCCGTTGGTGTAGTAACAGATACTGTCAGATTTCCGGCTAATTACCCGTGTGTCCATGTTCAGGTGAATTTACTGTTGTTTGTTCTGTCATGCTGTTACTAAGACCGGTTTGTGTCGGTTTTGCTGGAGCTATAAACATTTTTATAGCTGCTATTACCAGAACGGCCGCAAAAATTTTTTTTAATACGTGGCCTGGAAGCCGAGAGGCCAATTCCGTACCAAATAACACTCCAACCAAAGCACCACATATAATTAATCCGACAGGTAAGGCGCGAATCTCAATTGCCGGATTCCACCAGTACCGCAGTGCCCCGAGAAATGCCATCGGAACCATCACAGCTAATGCCGTTCCCTGAGCGTTTTTTTGTCCAAAGCCACAAAATAAAACGAGCGTGGGGACAACTACGGTCCCACTGCCTAATCCCAGAGCACCACTAACGACACCTGCACAGATACCCAGCACAACAAAAACCCACCACGGGTTGGACAATTGGCCTATCATGATTAATCTCCAATATATTTTTTACACAGTATATATTACGTTCATCCTAAAATTCACTTTTATTCCGGAGGCTCGATGCTGTAGTTGTGTTTGTTAAAAATCCGCCGGCCTTTTTCAGAAGTAACGAAATCCACGAACTTTTCAGCCAATTCCTGGTGTTCGGTGAATTTCAGCACACCGATATCGACGGTAGAAATTACATTTTTCTCAGGTGGCATGGGTATCTCATCTCCGTAGTCACTGTAGTATCGTGCTATTGCGTCCCAGACGATAACGGCATCGAGGGCTTGTGCCTGTATCTGCATACCCAGCTCATTAACGGTAAGTGATTGAAACATCAAATTTTTTTTGATGTCTTCCCGGGTAATGTTGTTCTTTTCGAGTATCTGTTTTGATGTTCTGCCGATAGCACAGGCTTCCGGTTCGCCAAGACCCAGCTTTATACCGGGCTTGAGCAGGTCTTCTAATCCGTGGATTTTTTTCGGATTGCCCTTCCGTACGAGTATAGTCGGGACCCAGTAGCAAACCGTACGTCGTGAAAGAATCATGTCCGCCTGGGCTGCCTGTTCAACATAGTGTTTGTCGCCCGGCATATAGAGATCGCCCCGTCGTACGAGCTTTATCTTCGACAAGAGCACCTCGCTGCCGGCATAATCCGGAAAAATCTTAACCCCATAATCGCGTCCAAATACCTCAATCAGCTCATCAGCCGGAGGACGAATACCGGCCCCACAGTATAACAACAGTTCTTCCGGTGCGGATTGCCCGTCTTCTTTGCTGTCACAACTGAAGAATAAAACGGCCGGGATAATAATTACGGCTAATCCCGCACCAATTTGCTGAAATAGCCGGCGGTGAAACTTTGCGACATATAAACTAATCTTGAAAAAAATATGGTAAGGGGAACTAACAAATTGGTGCGGGACTCGTTTCATGTTTTCCTTCTTACCTGATAAAAGCAACATCCCAGTCTTTCCAGACGGGTTCGAAGCCCTGCTGTTTTATCATAGCAGCCACCTGGGCAGGACTGCGATTATCGTCGATTTCAAATTGCTCGATTGCTTCATTGTGCCCTGAATACCCACCTGGATTGGTCTTGCTGCCGGCGCTTAATTTCGTTATGCCAAGCTTGACCAAATGGTCTCGCAGTTGTGCTCGTTCACGAGTTGACAGCACCAGTCCCGCATCGGCAAAACACAATCGCAGCGCTGTTATCATTTGCACAAGATTCTTATCGCTCAGTAAATGGCTGAATTGTGCACCATGGAACGGCCATCTTGGCCGTGTTTTTGTGGCACGGCCTTCCAGGCCGTGAGCACGGGCAGGATGCCCGTGCCACAAGAAGCCCGTGCCACGGGCAGGTCGAAGCCTCGGGAAAGAAAACGAAATGTGAGATTGCCAGTAGCGTTTGATTAAATAATGGGCGTGTTCGGCAAGGGCCAGGGTCTCAATTCGCCAGTCGGTCAGACCTAAAAGAACACCTAATCCAACCTCGCGCATTCCCGCGGCGGCAATATGGTCAGGAGTTAATAGCCTGTTATCGTAATCGGATTTCGGGCCTGAAGGGTGATAGTATTTATAAGCTTGGCGGTCGTATGTTTCCTGATAAAGTGTTACGCCTTCGATACCGGCCTTAAAGAGCCTGGCATACTCGTCTCTGCTCAATTGATATATCTCTATTGAGATTGAGGCGAATTTCTCCCTAAGCTTGCCGGCAAGCTCGACAAGGTAATCAATACTGATAAATTGTCTGTCTTCGCTGCTGACAAGCAGTATGTCTCTGAAGCCCTCGGAGGCGATAATGTCTGCCTCCTCTAAAGCCTGGTCGATTGTCAGTCTCGTCCGCTCGGACTTGTTTTCCTTGTTGAAGCCGCAGTAAGAGCAACTGTTCGTACAGTAATTGGATAAATACAAAGGGGCGTAAAGCCTGATGGTCGGCCCGAACCTTCGGATGGTTAGCTGGTGAGCCAACTGGGCCATTTGTTCAAGATGATTTTCAGCAGCCGGCGAGACAAGGGCCAACAGCTTATCAAAATTGTACGTGCCTGCGGGCTCAGACAAGGCCCTTTCAACATCATTGCTGCGGATTTTCTCTAACTCTTTCTGCCAATACTCACCGTTTCGATCGAGACCTTGTGGCACGGGCATCCTGTGTGGCACGGGCATCCTGCCCTTGTTCACGGCCTGGAAGGCCGTGCCACGTCCAAGCCTGTGCCACAGGATTGTTTTTATATCTGCGTTGGTATATTTTTCTGAGCCTGACATTTCTATTGTTCTCTTAGAGGGCCCCCATTTTGTGATCTGTTTGCAAAATGGGAATCCAGAAAGCCCGTAAGCGGGCTCGAAGCACTTGCTCTTTTGCTAACAGCGGGCTTACCTGATTCATAGGCCATACGGCCCGCCTCAACCGCCAGCTTAAAAGCCGCAGCCATCTCGGGCGGGTCGGCGGCGGTTGCAATTGCCGTATTAACCAAAACCGCATCGGCGCCCATTTCCATCGCATCTGCGGCGTGGGACGGCAGTCCCAAACCCGCGTCAACTACCACCGGAACATTGGCCTGCTCGATTATGATTTCAAGGGCCGCACGGGTCTTTAGCCCCTGGTTTGAGCCGATAGGGCTCGCAAGGGGCATTACAGTTGCTGTTCCCGCATCTTCAAGCTTCTTTGCTAAAACCGGGTCTGCATTGATATAGGGCAGAACGATAAAATCGTCTCTCAGAAGAATTTCAGCGGCCTTTAACGTCTCCACCGGGTCCGGCAGCAGATAATACGGGTCCGGCGTAACCTCCAGTTTCAGCCAGTTAATGCTGGTGGCCGCACGAGCCAGTTTCGCCAAACGTACGGCCTCTTCGGCGCTGCGGGCGCCGGATGTATTCGGAAGCAGCAGGTAGTGGGTCCGGTCAATTGCACTGAGAATGTCGTCATTTTCGTTTTCTATATCGACTCTGCGAAGCGCAACAGTGACAATTTCCGTGCCCGACTTTTCAATGGCTTCGGCCATAAGCTCGCAAGACGCAAACTTGCCCGTTCCTATAAGCAGCCGGGAAGTAAATTCTCTTCCTGCAATAATTAACTTATCCATCCCGCACCAAATTGTAAATATCGTCCATCATTTTTAAGCTACAATATATAAAATCATATCTTTACATTTCCACGCCGGTAAAATCAGCAATTTGGTGCGGGATCAGCCCCCTCCTACAAACCGGACTAATTCGATTCTTTGGCCGCTTCGTAAATGTGTTTGCGAAAAGTCTTGTCTGGCAATGATTTTGCCATTAATTTCAGCTACCACGGTTGCCTGATTAATATCCAACTGCTTTAACAATTCAATCAGTGTTTTCGGTATTCCATCAGGAAATTGTTTTTCAATACCGTTTATCTTCAGCACTTCCATTATAAACTCACCGGCCTGATTTATCGCGATTAAATATTGTTTTCCCATTCGACCCCTTCGACTATGCTCAGGGCAGGCTACGCTCGGGGCAAGGTTTTTTGGTCCTTTGTAAGTAACTCATTGAGCGAACCTGAGCGGAAACCCTGCAGGTCAACAGTAATATATTTGAAGCCTATGGATTTCAGTTTTTCAAGTATTCTTTTGCGTTCCGGCCCGTTTGTAATCTTCTCCATATCCTCCGGACGTACTTCAATTCGGGCAATAGTATCGTGATGGCGCACGCGAAATTCAACGAAGCCCAATTTTCTTAAGAAATCTTCGGCTTCTTCGACCTGCTTTAACCTTTGTTCCGTAACTTCCAGGCCATACGTGACTCTGGAAGCAAGGCAAGGTGAAGCGGGAATATCGGCAGTGGGCAAATTGAGTTTTCTGCTCATATTCCGGATGTCGTCTTTGGTCATTTGGGCTTCGGCCAGCGGGGACAGAACACCATAGAGACTCGCTGCTTTATTGCCGGGCCGGAAATCGTCCATATCGTCGAAATTACAGCCGCAAATAACATTATCAAATCCCTTCTTCTCAGCGATGTTTTGCAGGACCGTGTAGAGATGAGATTTGCAGTGAAAACAGCGGTCGGGATTATTTGCAGAATACTTAGTGTCCAGAATTTCGTGTACCTGAACCTCCTCAAGCTCTGCCCCTATATTGGCGGCACACTCTATAGCCCGGTTGTATTGCGATTTGCCTAAGGACGGACTGATGCCGATACATGCCAGCACGTTTTCAGTCCCAAGAGTATCAACGGCCGCTTTTAAGAGGAAAGTGCTGTCAGCTCCGCCTGAATATGCGACAACCACTTTTTGCAGTTTTTTTAGTATCTGCTGGAGCGAATTATATTTATCCTGAAAAGCCATCCCGCACCAATTTGTAAATGTCATCAATCATTTTTAGGCTACAATATATAAAATCATATCATTACATTTCCCCACCGGCAAAATCAGCAAATTGGTGCGGGACAAAAGGTGATAATTTTCGGAGCTGGTTTACGATTGGAGGCATCTTTTCAATCGTATAATCAATTTCTTCTTCGGTATTGTACCTGCTCAGGCTGAACCGAATCGAGCCGTGTGCGGCGGTGAACGGCACTCCCATCGCACGTAAGACGTGGCTTGGCTCCAATGAGCCGGACGTGCAGGCCGAGCCGCTGCTGGCACAGATGCCGTATTTATCCAGCATAAGCAGAATAGCTTCGCCTTCGATATACTCGAAGCTGATGTTGGTCGTATTGGGCAGCCGATTTTCCTTGTCGCCGTTGAGCCGGGAATCGGGGCACTTTTCCAATATCGCACCCTCGAGCTTATCACGTAATTTCTTGACTTTGTTGTTTTCCTTTTCGATATTCTTTGCGGCTAATTCACATGCCTTTCCAAGGCCGACGATTCCAGGCACATTTTCGGTTCCCGCCCTTCTGCCAGCCTCCTGATGACCACCTAACATATATGGCGCCAGGCGGGTCCCCTTGCGGACATACAGGATACCGACTCCTTTCGGTCCATGCAGCTTATGGCCGGAGAGACTAAGCAAATCGATATTGCTTTTCGAAAGGTTCAGCGGTATCTTGCCGACAGCCTGTACAGCATCGGTGTGGAATACTACTGCCTTATCGGCAACCATTCTGGAAATTTTATCAATCGGAAATATTACACCGGTCTCATTGTTTGCATACATTATCGTAACCAAAGCGGTATCATCGTCGAGCTGTCCGGCCATCTGCTCCAGGTCAAGCCGGCCATATTTATCCACTCCAAGCTCAATAACGGTGTAGCCTTGATTTTCAAGCTCGCGGCACACCGTCAACACAGCCGGATGCTCAACTCTGGAAGTTATGATTTTGCGTTTATTAGGCAGGGCGGCCAAAGTGCCTTTAATGGCGGTGTTATCACTTTCGGTGCCTCCGCTTGTAAATACAATCTCGCTCGGATCGCAGCCGAGTAAGCCGGCAATCTGCTCACGCGACCGGCCGATTCTGCGTCCCATCTGTCCGCCAAAAGTATGCATACTCGAAGGATTACCGTACAGCTCACAAAACAACGGCTGTATTTCTTCAAGCACCTCTTCGGCTACTTTACTCGTGGCGTTATTGTCGAAATATATAGTTTTCATTTTTTATTCCCTGTGATTATGAGGTTGCTGTGCAGATTCTTTATCCTCTTCGACGAAAAGCTCCTCGGAGACGAATTCCTTCAGTTTGGCCTCGACCACATCCTTCATCGTTATCTCGGCCAGTTTGCACTGAGCGCACATCCCTCTGAAAGCGATGACAACTTTACTCCCTTCGACATCTATCAGCTCGACATTACCTCCGTGAGCCCGCAGGGCCGGCCTGATTTGCTCATTTATTGTCTGCTGAATTAGCTGTATCTTCTGGATATTAGTAAGTTTGCCGGCCCGTCGAGCTGTTGCTGCCGGGGCTTGTTTTATGTCGTCAGGCTTAAGCTTTTCTATCATTTTTTCGATTTCGCTCTGGCATCCCCCGCAGCCGCCCCCCGCCTTGCAGTAATTCGTAACCTCTTCAACCGTTGTCAGTTTATTCTCGCGTATGACTCTTTCGATTTCCTTGTCGGTTACGCCGAAGCAGGTGCAGACAACGTTACCTTCAATCTCATGTTTTTTCCTGCCGCCGCTTTGGAAATTTTCAATTGCCGCCTCCAGAGCTTCTCTGCCCATAACCGAGCAGTGCATCTTCTGTTCCGGTAAACCACCCAGATAGTCTGCAATATCTTTGTTGGTTACTTTTATTGCTTCATCCAGAGTCAGGCCTTTTATCATTTCGGTCAATACCGACGATGTCGCGATTGCGCTTGCACAGCCGAACGTTTTGAACTTTGCGTCTGTTATTCTGCCGTCTTTGTCGAGTTTAAACGTCAGCTTCAAGGCATCGCCGCATGCCAATGAGCCAACCTCGCCGATGCCGTCGGGATTTTCAACTTCACCGACGTTTCGCGGATTAAAAAAATGGTCTTTGAGTTTGTCCGTATATTCCCACATAATTTTTTACCTCTGACTTGCCTTAAGTGCCTGGTCGAAATCAGCTATTATATCATCAATGTGCTCAGTGCCTACCGATACTCTCACATAATCGGCCGTTACACCTGCCGCAAGCTGCTCAGCTTCGCTAAGCTGCTGATGCGTCGTACTGGACGGATGTATTACCAGGGTTTTACTGTCACCGATATTTGCAAGGTGACTGGCTAATTTAACGTTGTTAATAAACTTGATACCGGCCTCTTTGCCGCCTTTAATTCCGAAACCAAGTATCGCCCCCCGGCCATCGGGCAGATATTTTTGTGCCAGTTTATAATCCGGATGCGATTCAAGACCGGGATAATTTACCCATGTAACCGTATTCTGCTTTTCGAGCCACTGCGCCAGCTTCAGTGCATTTTCCGAATGTCTTGGCATCCGCAAATGCAGCGTTTCCAGCCCCTGTAAAAACAGGAATGCATTGAAAGGTGACATACAGGAACCCATATCACGCAGGAACTGAGTCCTGGCTTTGATGATGTAGGCCGGAGCGCCAAATGACTCTACGTATTTGACTCCGTGATAACTCGGGTCAGGCTCAATCAGCTCAGGATACCTGCCGTTTGTCCAGTCGAACTTGCCCGAATCGACAATCGCCCCGCCGATGCTTGTGCCATGGCCGCCAATGAACTTTGTACAGCTATGGACAACAATGTCGATGCCGTGTTCAATCGGCCTGAACAGTATAGGTGTAGTGACGGTGTTGTCACAAATTACGGGCATGCCGTTTTTATGAGCGATGTCGGCAATTTTCTCGTATCGGAGGATGTCGTTTTTGGGATTGCCCATTGTTTCTAAATAAATCAGACGAGTATTATCTTTTACGGCACTGGCAAAATTTTCCGGTTCTTTCGGGTCAACAAAGGTAACTTCAATCCCCAGTTTTTTGAAGGTCTGGCTGAACAATGTAATCGTGCCGCCATAGAGCGAATTCGAAGATACTATATGGCCTCCGGCGCCACAGATATTGAAGATGCTGACATAAATTGCGGATTGGCCGGAACTGAAGGCAAGACCCCCGACACCTCCTTCCATAGCTGCGATACGTTTTTCAAATACATCGGTGGTTGGGTTCATCAAACGGGTATAAATATTGCCGAACTCTTTGAGCGCAAACAGATTTCCGGCGTGGTCGGTGTCTTTAAATAAATAACTTGTTGTCTGATAGATAGGCACAGCCCTGCTTAATGTATCCGAATCAACCGTTTGGCCTGCGTGCAAAGCCAGTGTTTCCAAACGATATTTAATATTTTCATTCATATTTCATTCCTTACTTGTAACATAAATTACCTGCTCGGCAAACAAATTAGGCGCAAATTTTACCGGGCTCAAACGTGTTTTGATCAACGGAATCTTTTTTTCCACTTTAACTGACAGTTTTTTGCAAAACCGTTCGAAATCCTTTAGCGACAGACAATGTATATTCGGGGAATTGTGCCACTCGAAGGGTAGCTGCTTGGTCATGGGAGCGCTGCCTGCCAAAAATAATTGTGCCCTGCACCGCCAGTGAGCAAAGTTGGGAAAGCTGACAATAACTTTCCTGGCCACCCGAAGAAGCTCGGTAAATACCATCTCGGTATTTTTAATTGTCTGCACCGTTTGTGAAAGTATTACGTAATCATAACTTTTGTCGGCGAAGTTTTCCAGCCCAAGCTCGATATCGTGCTGAATAATGGACAGCCCCCGATTTACACAAGTTAAGACAAGGTCCTGCTCAAGCTCAATGCCTTTACCTGTTATGTTCTTGTCTGCTATAAGATTTGCTAATAATTCCCCGTCGCCGCATCCGATATCCAGAACTGTGCTGCATGGCTTTATCAGCGATCCTATCACATCATAGTCAACTCGGACTCGGTGGGCCTGTCTCCAATCGTGCATTTTTGTATGCCCGCATGCTCTCTTGTCAATATAGTCTTTTATATCTTCCGGCTGATGTGTAGCATCTAAAAAGCCGGAAATAAAAGAGCCAAGCACCTTCGGCTCCAACAGGAATGCATCGTGGCCGTACGGCGAGGTAATATCACAATAACTGACATCTTTGTCATTAGCGACGAGCGCGTTAACCATTGCTCCGGATTGAGCCGGCGTAAAGAGCCAATCGCTTGCAAAGCTGATTATCAGGAATCTGCATTTGGTGTTTGCAAAGGCCTTCTTGAGAGACCCGTAATCTTTTCCCAGGTCGAAATAATCCGCGGCCTTTGTTATATAAAGATAACTGTTCGAGTCAAATCTCTCCACGAAGCTTTGCCCCTGATAATCCAGGTATGTCTCAACGGCAAACTCAGAGTTGATATCGTAACTGTAGCTGTCGGAATTTCGCAACTGCCGTCCGAACTTTTCGCGCATGCCCTGTTCGGACAGATACGTTATGTGTCCTATCATCCGGGCAATTGCCAGGCCTCTGTCAGGCCCATTTTCTTCAGTGTATTGCCCGCCTGCAAAATTCGGGTCTGCCAATATCGCGTTGCGTCCTACTGCATCAAATGCAATCGATTGAGTTCCAAGATGTGAGGTTGTGGCTATTGGTATGGCGGATTTGACAAAGTCGGGATACTCAATCGCCCACTGCAGAACCTGCATCCCGCCTATCGAACCGCCAATGACCGCCAAAAGCTGCTTTATGCCGAGCCTGTCGAGCAATATCTTTTGAACCTTGACCATATCCGCTATAGTAATAATTGGAAAGTAAAGGCCGTACCGCTTACCTGTCGCCGGGTTAATCGATGGGGGGCCTGTTGTCCCGCTACATCCGCCAAGAAAATTAGAGCAGATAACAAAATATTTACTCGTATCGATTCCCTTGCCGGGCCCTACCATTACATCCCACCAGCCGGGCTTCCGGTCGTCGGGACTGTTTAGGCCGGCAACATGAGCATTGCCGCTGAGGGCATGGCAAATCAGAATAACGTTATCTCCGGCCTCATTCAGCTGGCCATAAGTTTCATAGGCCACATCAACAGGAGCCAACGTCTTGCCGCACTCCAGCTCCAGAGGCTGCTCCGGCTCGATTAACCGAATAGTCTTAGTATGCACGATACCAACAGATTTTTTTTCGACTTCTGTCATTCCTATTTCGCAGGCAGAATTTCCACCATTTTATCAAGTGCTTGTTTGGCCTTTTCCCTTATTGCTTCGGGTACGGATATTTTATATTGCATATCTTCGAGCGCCCAGACAATCTTCTCCAGGGTAATCTTTTTCATAGTAGGACAGATAGCCCTGTTGCTGGCCGGAATAAATTCGGCTTTGGGATTCTGTTTTTTCAGGGTATGAATTATTCCCGTCTCGGTGGCGATTATAAACTGTTTTGCCGTACTATTGGCAGCGAATTTGAGCATTTGGCCTGTGCTGAGCAGTTCGTCCGAAAGCTCTTTGACCGGCTCGCTGCATTCAGGATGGGCCATTACGATCGCATCGGGATATTTTGCTTTTGCGGTTTTGATATCATCCTCGGTTATTATCACATGCGTTTTGCAATAACCGGGCCAGAGCACAAGGTCTCGGCCTGTTCTCTCAGCCACGAACCGACCAAGATGCTGGTCCGGCACAAAAATAATTTGTTTATCTTTCGGTATTGAGCTTACAAGTTCGACCGCATTGGCACTTGTGCAGCAGTAATCGCTCTCGGCCTTGACCTCTGCGGTACTATTGACGTAGCAAACAACAAGCGCATCGGGGTGTTCCTGCTTAAGCTTGCATAACTGTTCCGCATTTATCATATCAGCCATCGGGCAGCCGGCGGACTCATCAGGCAGGAGCACGGTCTTCTCGGGTGACAGAATAGCGGCGGTTTCCGCCATAAACTGAACACCGCAGAACACGATTACCTCGGCTTCTGTCTGGGCCGCTTTTATGCTCAATCCCAAAGAATCGCCGCCGAAATCGGCAATGTCCTGTATCTCGCCAGGCTGATAGTTGTGCGCAAGTATCACTGCATTACGCCGCTTCTTTAATCTCTCAATATTTTTAATTAACTTATTTATCAACTGCCGGCTCCTGTGCTTTTTTATCATTTGTTCTTTTTATGCTTTTTATGTTTACGGTGCTTGTATAGTGAATCGAATTTCGCCATCGATACCGTCGTACCGGGAGGAACAGAGTTTCTTACCCACACGTTTCCTCCTATTATAGAGCCTTTGCCAATAGTCACGTTTCCAAGTATAGTTGCCTCGGCATATATAGTAACATCATCTTCGATTGTGGGGTGGCGCTTTGCACTTTTTATACTCTGGGCCTCTTTCGGAATACTGATGGCGATTAATGAGACACCCTGATAGAACCTCACATTGTCACCGATAACCGATGTTTCGCCTACTACAACACCCGTACCGTGGTCGATAAAGAAGTTTTTGCCTATTTTTGCTCCGGGATGTATATCGATACCGGTTTTGGAATGGGCGCATTCGCTCATTATCCGTGGAATTAAAGGTACTTGTTTGAGATACAGCTCGTGGGCGATGCGATACGTTGCAACCGCCATTATGCAGGGGTAACTTATCACAATCTCTTCAAAAGACTTTGCCGCCGGATCCCCCTCAAAAGCCGCATTGACATCACCTTTTAACAGCTCTCTGATTCCCGGCAGTTGAGTCAATAAATGCTGCGTGGCCTTATCCGCCATTGTCCGGCAATCACAACCGTCGCACTTCTTTATTCTGCACTGGTATTGATAAGCCCGTTCTATTTGTTCCGAAAGCTCGGCATAGACCTGAGACAGAATATCACCGACTATGAAACTGATGTTTGATTTTGTCACCGTCCTTGTTCCTGTGTAGCCGGGAAAAAGCACTTCCGTCAGCAACTCAAGGATTTCCAAAATCTTTCGCCGGACCGGCAGATTTGAGACATCAATAAAATTGATACCGGTGTCGCCCTTGTACGTATGGGCAATTTCACTGACCATTTTTTCCATTTTCCGTAAGGTTAATTTGCTCTTTTCCATTTTATGACCTTATATATGATAATTTATCGCTTTATTTTGTTTTGCCCTGTCAACAAGATTTTGTAAAGTCATTGATTGTAAAACTCCCATAAAGGCTTTCTGCACTTCCGTCCATACCTGCCGGGCGATACAGTCATTTGTTCTATCACAAAAACTCTCGTCTTCAACGCATTCGGTGGTAATTACATTCCCTTCCAAGCATTGAAAACAATCACTCACTTTTACCTGCCCGGGTGATTTAGCGAGGACATAACCTCCCTTGGAGCCTCTAACGCTCCTTACAATCCCTGCTGATTTGAGCATTGCCATTAGTTGTTCCAGATATTTTACCGATACTTCCTGGTCACGTGCAATGATTCTTAATTGTAAAGGCCCGTTGCCGTAATTTTCTGCCAATTCCAGTATCGCCCTTATCCCATATCTGGTTCGAGTCGAAAGTTTCATAATATATATTCCTTATAATTTCCTACTTCATTAGTAGCATATTACGAAAATTTGTCAACCGATGTTGTTAAAAATTTAGCGTAAAACGGTCATTTTTTGGGCAAATCAATATTTTCTACGAATTTTTTAAAAAATTGTTGACAGTGAACATTTATTTCAATATTATAGTATTCCTATAGAATTACTGAGGATTCATTTATATGAAAATATCGAAGAAATGCCAATACGCCTTAAAAGCGATACTTGAACTTGCCCGGCGGCACACCGGCCAGGCAGTTAAAACTCACGAAATAGCCGGTTCTCAAAGGATATCACAACGTTTTACCGAGATTATTCTCAACGAGCTCAAACACGGAGGATTTGTAGAATCGAAGCGGGGCAATGAAGGTGGGTATTTGCTTGTGCGGGCCCCAAAAGCCCTGACAGTCAGAGAAGTAATTGAATATATCCAGGGCGAAATTTCAGTCGCACCAGAAGCCCTTAAAGACGATGGAGACGCATCATTTTTTGGAAACGAAGCCCTTAAAGAGCTTTGGCAGGAGGTAAATAGTGCTGTATCTGAGGTTTGCACAAAAAAGACCTTTGCCGACCTGATAGACTTTGAAAAAGCTAAAAGCGAGAAATGTGTTCCGAATTATCACATTTAAGACGTAATGACAGGATTTTAGCGACCTTGAATATGTTTAATAATTGTCCCGGTAATATTTACATAGGTATTACTGAATATGGAGTAATAAAACTTGGAATCGCATTACAGAAGTATCGTTAAAGCAATAACATGGCGTGCAGGCGGGACTGTCGTAACGTTTGCAGTTGCGTGGCTTATTACCGGCAATATTAGTTTTTCAGCAAAAATCGGAGCATTGGACACAATTGTTAAGATTGGCGTCTTTTATTTCCATGAAAGATTATGGAATCGGCTTAATTTTGGCAGATCCAAACCTCCTGAATATCAAATATAAGAATCTCTAATCAGTTAAGTTACAAGGAGACATAAGGTTATGTTAATCCAGGAAGTAAAAGAAAATGTCGTAGAGCTTGTTGAAAAGCTCAATTTTGCAGAGAAAGTGGACCGCTCACTGGAGCTGATAAGTAGAGCTTACGAAGAGTTCGGCGACAACCTGGTAGTGGCTAACAGTCTTGGCAAAGACTCAGGTGTCGTATGGCATCTTGCAAAACGTGTAAGTCCGAAAATCAGAGGCTTCATCGTTACTACAAGGTTCAAACCAAGGGAAACCAAGCAGTTTATGGCAGAAGAAGCTGCCTGGTATCCGGAGCTGAAGGTTTATAGAAACGATGAAAAAATACCTGATAAGCTTTACGAGACCGACCCTGACAGGTGCTGCGAAATTCTGAAGGTTCAACCCGTGCGACAAGCTGTGCAGGAAATGAACGTTGAGTGCTGGGTCACAGGTCTTCGCTGCACCGAAGGCCGAACGCGTACGAATTACAAAGAAGTGGAAGAGCTGGACAAAGGTCTGATTAAGCTCAATCCCATTCTTGTTTGGTATGAACATGAAGTATGGCAGTATCTGGCCTTGAATAATATACCGGTAAATCCGCTATACAACAAAGGCTATAGGTCTCTTGGCTGTGCATCGTGCACGAAAATCGCTCAGGGCGTTGACGAGCGGGCAGGTCGTTGGATTGGAACAAGCAAGTGCGGCGGTGAGTGCGGCATCCACACAAAGCCTTTACTTGACTACCAGATATAGTAAAAAGGTAAAGATGAAAAATGAAGCTCGACACTTTGTCAATTCACGGCGGTTTTGCCGGTGATAGTATAAACGGTGCTACGGCTGTACCGATTTGCCAGACCGTCTCCTACGCCTACAAAACCGCCCAGGAACTTGCCGATGTCTTTCACGGTAAAGAACTTTCAAGGAGACAAAATGAATCTTGTTATAAACGGCAAAGAGACTAATATTACCGGTGGTTTGACTGTGAATCAACTTCTTGTTCAGGAGAATGTACAAATGCCGGATATGGTGTCAGTCGAACTTAACGGGCAGATTTTAAAGAGAACCAAGTTCGAAGATACGTTACTCAAGAACGACGATAAAGTGGAATTTCTATATTTTATGGGAGGCGGAAGTGTCTTTAACTGAAAAACAAATAGAAAGATACAGCCGGCACATAATCCTGGAGCAGGTTGGCGGTGCGGGGCAGGAAAAACTGCTAAGCTCCAAAGTGTTGATTATAGGGGCTGGCGGTCTTGGTTCCCCGACAGGTTTATACCTTGCGGCCGCCGGGGTCGGGACAATTGGAATTGTCGATTCTGACAAGGTCGATTTGACAAACCTACAACGGCAGATAATCCATCATACAAATGATGTAGGCACTGAGAAGACCAAATCCGCCGAGAATAAGATGCGGGCAATAAATCCCGATGTCATCGTCCAGACCTATCAGACCAGAGTGGAGGCCAAAAATATTTCAGACATTATCCGTAAGTACGATTTCGTCATCGACTGCACGGACAATTTCGGCGCCAAGTTTCTAATTAACGATGCGTGTTATTTCGAGAAGATACCGTTTTCACATGCAGGAATCCTGCGCTTCCACGGACAATTAATAACGGTACTGCCCGGAGAAACTACCTGCTACCGCTGCATCTTTAATGCCCCGCCCCCGGCCAATGCCGTGCCATCGTGTTCGCAGGCAGGTGTGCTTGGCGTTCTGGCCGGGGTCATCGGCTCTTTGCAGGCAACCGAGGCAATAAAATATTTATTGGGACTCGGTAAGCTGCTGACCGGAACACTGTTGACGTATGATGCGCTTGAGATGAACTTCCGTGCGGTCAAATTAAACCGTAATCCCAACTGCCCGCTGTGCGGTAAAAATCCAAAAATAACCGAATTGAAGGACGAAGAGCAGGTTCTTTGTGACCTGAATAACTGTAAATGCTGAAGTTAGAGATTCCACCTAAAATATTTCAACAGATGGTCGCTCAAGCCAGGGCACTGGCGCCAATCGAGGCCTGTGGAATTCTGGCGGGCGGCAACGGCAAAGTTGAGGGGGCAGGTACTAATGTAACTGAGGCGCCTTTAAGGATTCTGGATAGATAGAATGAGTAACCCACAAGAGCCAATTCTGCATATTCCACAAAGTGTCAAAGAAGATACTCTCGGCTATCGCGGCCAGGTTAAAAAGTTTCTTGCCGGCCAAACGTCACCGGTAGCCTTCAGAGCCTATCGAGTACCGATGGGAATCTATGAGCAAAGAACGGCAGGTAAATTCATGTTTCGAATACGCATCGGAGCAGGGCTGGTTTTGCCGCATCAACTGGAACGAATCGCCCGGTTGAGTAAAACCTCTGGCAATGGAATTGTCCACGTTACAACCAGGCAGGACATTCAGATTCACGAGGTTGATATAGAAGATACGCCGGACGTATTGGAACGTTTACTTGAAGCCGGGCTTTCCTCACGCGGCGGTGGAGGTAATACGGTCCGTAATGTTACAGCCTGTCCACAGGCAGGAGTCTGTTATGAAGAAGAATTTGACGTTGCTCCGTATGCGATTGCAGCCGCAGAATATCTCCTGCAGGACAGAAGCTCTTTTAATTTGCCGAGAAAATACAAAATAGTCTTTTCCGGCTGTTCAAAAGATTGTGCGTTTGCCTCCGTAGCAGACCTTGGATTTTTCGCCCATACGAAAAACGGAGTGAAAGGTTTTTCTGTTTACGCGGCGGGGGGGCTGGGCTCGAATCCCGCGGTTGCAGCAAAGATTGAAGATTTCATCAAAGCCGAAGAGATTTTCGAAGTTGCAGAAGCTGTCAAAAGATTGTTCGACAAATATGGAGACAGGGTAAACAAGCATAAAGCAAGACTGCGATACGTGCTCGCAAGAGTCGGTATTGAAGAATTTATCAAATTATACCGGGCCGAAAGAGATATACTTAAGGCCGAAGGACTTCCTTACACCGCACCGCAAATCCGTGATATTACATCGGTCTATAAGGTACCTAAAAAACCGGTCAGTGTGCGATTGAGATTAAAAAACGGTGACATACCAGCGGATGACCTGGACAAAGTCGGTCAAATTGCAGCCAAATACGGCCAGGGACTAATCAGGACTACTCAACTGCAGGACCTTCTCATCACAGGTATTTCCGAAGAAAATATTGACAAGGTCCACAGCGAACTAAAAAAGCTTAGTATAGATGTTTTTGGTGACGGCTGCTCTAAAATAGTCGCCTGCGCCGGGGCTTCCACATGTAAACTCGGACTGTGTCTTTCAAGAGATTTGGCTGAGGCGATTTCAAATAAGTTCAGCCAGACCGGTCTTTCCGGCAATTCATCCGAGACAACCATAAGAATCAGCGGATGCCCCAATTCCTGCGGGCATCATTATATCGCCGAAATTGGTTTACAGGGCAAAGCCAAAAGAGTTAATGACAAACTGATACCTTGTTATGATGTATTGGTGGGTGCAAAAACCGTTGAAGGCGATGCGCATCTGGGAAAGAGGATAGGCACGGTACCCGCTAAAAAAATACCTGAGCTGTTAGCGGAAGCCTTCGAAGGCGGAGAAATTAAGGAAGAAAAGCTAACAAACCTTATTGGTCGATACAGTGATTTTAGTTCAGTGCAATTTCCGGACGACTATTATTATGACTTCGGTTCGAATGAGCCGTTTTCTCTGGCCGGCAGGGGGCCCGGTGAGTGCGGCGCCGGCGTAATGGATGTAATCAAGCTGGATATCGACGAAGCAAAAAACACTCTCAAATCCGCTCCTGCTAACAGTGAAAATATTTATAAGGCCGTCGTTGCCGCCGCAAGAGCACTGTTGGTTACGTTCGGTCTGGAGCCAAAAAAGGACAGAGAAATATTTGCTGCATTTTCCAGAGGTCTTATTGAGCCGGGCTGGGTCAAACCTCAGACGCAGCAGCTTCTTGATGATGCAATTGACTGGCGTATGGGTGATAGACAGACGATCGACGATTTGTTTTCGCAGGCCGAGGATTTAACAAAAAGAGTGGAAGAGCTTTATCTGTCCCTTGATGCCAATCTCAAGTTTAAAGTCGGGTCGGCGGCGCAAACAAACAATATTGATAAGGACGATACTGACAATCATGTTATCGATTTGCGCGGTGTCGAATGCCCCTTAAACTTCGTCAAAGCCAAGCTTGAGCTTGAAAAGCTTCGAACAGGTGCTGTTCTTGATGTGCTGCTTGACGACGGGGAGCCGGTAAGAAATGTGCCTGTGAGTTTTGCCGAGCAGGGCCAGGAAGTTTTGGAAGTTAAAAACAGCGGTGGTCACTTTTCCGTCAAAGTGCGCCGAAAGAAATAAATTTTCCGTAGTTTGTATTGTTACACATTTTTTTCGAGGATTGATTAAATGAATATTGCAAAAGATATGACTGAGCTGATTGGTAAAACACCGCTGGT
>CAZZAX010000107.1:0-20725 GCA_964653075.1 uncultured Pirellulales bacterium | reverse complement strand
CAATTTTCAGACTTACTCTATAAATTCAAAGTCCACATTATTCCACCCGTACAAACAGCATAACCAAAAAATATTCCAGCAGACAGAGCAATATGCCGAATATTATTATAAATAGAGCAATTTAAATAGGAGTAACAAATGAACAGGTTTTATTGGCTTATTGGATTGTTCGTAATGAGTATATCCGCGGGTTGTAATTCTGATATCGTAACCACTAATCGCCTCAAAAAGCTTCCTCACAAGTGTGTTAAAATCTCACCGTTCGAAAGCCAGGACCCGCAAATAGGAAAAGTCATCAGAGACGTCATTGAAAAAGAGTTCATAAGGCGGAAAATCGAGCTATGTGACTCAGATACGGCAACAATTTTTATAACCGGATCCACTTTTCTAACTGTAAGGACCACCACCAATCAGGGCTTAATTGGTAATGAGGCCATCGAAAGTGTATCTCTGGTGGCTAAAGACGGCAACGGAGAAGTCGTTTTATCAGCTTCTTACGACAATAAGGACCGATTAAGTGCCAGCAAACTTGCACAGGAATTCGGTTCGGCTGTTGCCGATAAGCTCAGGTGAGTGAATATCAAAACCGTATCGGCCTAACGTTATTTCATCGCCTGTTTATTCCGTTTTTTTTCATCCTATCATACTTTTTCAAGTCAAATATCAAAATGCCCCTTCCCACTCCGGCCATATCGCCTCTTTTGGCAACCTGAAACGCTATGTATAGACCATCATCACTTACCACAGGATTCGTGGACTTGTAGCCGGGATAGTCCGCAAAAAATGTCAATCGCCGGGTCTGTCCGGAACCATCCAGAGATAGTTTGTAGATGTCATTGTATTGTATCCCTCTGGGATTGTGCTTATCACATTCGACCAGTGTAAATCTGCCATCGGGGAAAATACCTTCCGGCTCATCATACTGATTCGGTGCCTTTGAATAATTCACCACTTTGCCAGTTTCGATATCCAATCCCATGACTTCCGTACCCTGATAGCCGTACGCGCTGAATATCAACTCTTTTTCGTCAGGGGGCCGAAAGTTCTGAGTCTCTAATCCGGTCTCGAAGGACAAGTCCCGCCTGTCCAAAATTTTCTTCTTGTTCGCCAGTTCCGGCTTTCCGTCCTTGTAAACAATACTGGCCATATAGAATGCTCCACCCTGTGTCCACGCAATCCGCATACGTCTGCGCGAGACCGCCGGGCCCTCGGAGCACTTCTCGCCCAACGGAATGGGTGCAGCGGAAAGGTCCTTTTTCAGAACCCATAACTCCGCATTTTTCTCGCTTCGGCTCAGCGTCGGATTTCTCGCATCGAACTGCCGCGCACCGGACAATAGAATATCACCGTTAAACAGATACAGTGCACGTGTATAGCCTTCGTGATAGTAATGGTGCGTCATAGGGCGGATAGTCTTTGTTTTAAGCTCCACCTCATACACATCGCCGAAAGTCTTTTCGATAAACAAAATACGCCTGCCATCATGTGAAAAGTCCGCCCTCTGGCCAAAGTGTGTTATACGCTCTATATGTGCCGGCAGCTCATCCAGCGGCGACCTGCCTTCTTTGCCCGGGTTTTGCCCAAAACAGTTCACCGATAACAAACCAACCATAACAAAAAGCATATACCTGTTTACTTTGCGCAACATCAATCTTCTCCTGTTTGTTCGTATTCTACCTGCTTTGATACTGCTATGTTCCTGTCAATACGTCTATTTGTAATATCGTCCCACGTAGCCAACAATAGCTTTTTTAAGTTCGAGGGGATCTATCATTCCAACCTTGCGATAAATAACTTTTCCGCCCGGCTGAATCAAAAGCGTATACGGGATACCGCCAAGTAAATCCCTGTCCACAGCCTCCATAAGCTCATATACATCTTCCGAATCGAACAGAAGATTTTTACATGAAACCTGCTGTCTCTTCAAAGATGAAAGTACCCTGCCTCTTCTTTTAGACGAATCGGCACTGATTGTAATCAGCTCAAAATTACGCCTGCGGTACATCCGGTTCATGGTAACGAACTCCTGCAATTGCTTTACGCTCGGCCCGCTCCAGCTCGCCCAGATATTCACTAATCTCAGTTTTCCTGAATCGTTTTTGATAAGCTCTCTTATGTTCCTTGCGGACGCCATCTCCACCGTAACATTTTCTCTCGCCCACATCTCAAGAGAGCGTCTGGCGGATTCTCGCTTGTCCGACCATTTTATTGAACAACCGATTGTAGGAGTTTCTTTAACGGGAACTTCTCTGCCTCTTAACAACGCTTCAATTGCATTTCGCGCATCTTCGGTCTTTACCAGATGGGGCTTCTCCGAGTCATCTATTCGGCCTATATAGCGCAGCATGCGCTGCCTGTCAAAGATAAATACATGCGGCGTCCGAGCCGGCCCGTATGCGAGTGAAACTCTCTGGTTGTCCCCATCATAAAGATACGGAAAATTATATCCCATATCCTTTGCACGGATTTTCATATCCTCGAATGAATCGCTCATATCCGAATAGCCTAATTCGTCCAGGCGCACCGCTCTTGGGTCGTTCGCCGAAATCGCTACCAGCGCAACGCTTTTAATCTTGTAATCGGCTGCCAGCTTTAGAATCCGCTCCTCGTACGCCTGGGCGGTCGGGCAGTGGTTGCAGGTAAAAATAATAACAAGGACCTCCGCACCTGCAAAATCCGCCAGTTTGTAATTACGTCCATCCACACCCGGCAGATTAAAGTCAGGCGCTTTCTGGCCAATTTCCAGACTTTTATACTGCTTTTGTGCCGAGAAGCTCAGGCCCGCCATACAAAGCACGACCGCCAGCATTATTAAAGTTTGCTTTCTGTTCTTACTCATGTTAGACCTCCATCTTACATTTACGTTTAACTTCTTGCTTTAGTTGGCTTAATTCCACCCTCCCAAGCTCATTGATTACGCCAGCCGGTTTCCTCGATCCTCTTAAACTCAGCCTTGACATCCGTTCCCTCGTAAAAAGACAGCCATCCTCTTAATCTTTGTGTTTGGCCCGGCTCTAAATCAGGAAACTTCGGGTCCGAATGAAAACATGGACATTGCGGATTAGCCCATGGATTGTGGCAGCCTTCCATAGCTGTAATAATCCAGCGCTTGCCGTCGCGATCCCTGCAGGCAACGTACGGATTCGTAAGCACCTTATTGTCGTTAGTCTGCTGCTCAAAACCGGCCGTCATTTTAGGCATCACACATATCTGCACACGCAAATCCGTTAGTTTTTCATTCGTCCCATTCCTGAACCACATTTCCATCAGCACAGCCTTTTTAGTCGGCTCAACTTTCGCACCGAAAGTAATACCGTTCGGCAGCTCCCGCTCAATATCCAGCCTGCCATCAGGATAATGATTCCACTCCAGCTTTTTTAGCTCAATCCCCTGTTTTGTCCATACCGTATCGATGTGCGTATGAGCCAGATACGTAAGCCCTAAGTTCGACCAGACAGCCTCGGGCAAATCCACCACCACATAGCTGTCCTTATCCCAAGGCGTAAAGACACTGAACTTCGTCTCACGCTGCGGCTCAATCGCCCCCTCTAAAAATCCGATTCGCGGATGGCGACCACCCGGATAAGGCAATACTAATAAAGGCCCATTCTCCTGCTGCTCCGGCCTATTGTCCGGCCCAATATCGAATTTCTTTAATGCAGCAGCAATTTCTTCATTCGTAAGACCCGTGGCCGTATGGATTTCTTCATTACTGAAACGATGATACCACACCATATTCTCCAGCCAGTACCGCAATTCCTTATCACTGCCCGGCCTGCGAAAGTTGCCAGAGTCATCCGCGTGAGTCTCGGTATCCTCTTCTTCATCAATACCCCACTTCAACTCAGCAATATCCTCCGCCTTCACAAATTCTCCATGCCCATCATTAAACAAAACATTGCACCCCTCGCCTTTATGATTTTCTGTAGTTAACAGTTCCGGCCCGCCGAATTGATTCCAGCCTCCCTTAGTCTCAAACAACAATACCAAACGAGGATGTGAAATTGGTGAAACGTTTGGATTAATTGCATAATTACAACGCCCCTCTCTCGCTCCATCACAGACAAATGTTTCTTCGAGTGTGTATCCCCCTTGCACGAGCAAATCACACCATTTATTTGCTGTGGGATATGGGCCATCGCCACAAGAGTAAATTAACATTGCCCTGCCCAGCACCCGTAAATTAGCAGCACATCTCTTTTGAGTGGTAAAGGTACTGTGCGGAGATTGGAAAACCCAAAAGACGAAAAAAACCGCACCCATAACAACTCCAACAATCGCGAATCGTCCCGCCTTCAATGTTCCCCGCTTATCCCGCCCTTTCTTAATCACAAGGATTCCAACTACAATACCTGCTATTACCATCAGCCCTGAGATTAAATGGCCATATACATAAAAGGGCGTCAGATAAAATGGTATCAGGGAAAGACCGAAGAATCTATAGGCACCTTCCCAATACAATATCAGCACTAAAAGACAGATTCCGAGAATACTCAATAATGGTGACACTATCGCCATCATACAGTTTTTCATTTTTTGGTCTTGTGTGTTATTCTTTGTTCTACTCATAATTATTCCTCTCCCAAGATTTTTTGCAAAACGCTTATCAACGTCTTCGGCTCGAAATAATTCTTTGATAAACGTAAATATACCGTCCTCATATCGGAGATTCTAACCTTTCCTGAAACCTTTGAAAAGAAGGATTTACTCGGCTCTTCTGCGTCTTTGGCAAATGTAAATATCAAATCTTCTCCGGATGCAACGATGCTTTTTATACCGTTCTTACTTGCCTTGATTCTAAGCTCAGCCAGGTCCAGCAACAGTTTTACATCATCCGGCATCGGGCCGTAAACGTCCGTTAACTCACCTTTTATTTGTTCAAGGTCATCGTCGCCTTTTGCAACGGCAATCTTGCGATATGCATCCATTCGATGCCTGTTAACAGGTATATAATTTTTCGGTATGTACGTTGCAAATCCCAAATCGATAACCGCTGTCGGTATCGGCTCGATGGGCTCGTCTTTTATTTTTCTAACCGCTTCGGCCAACAGCTCACAATACATCTGGTATCCCACAATCTGGATATGCCCCGATTGCTCAGAGCCTAATATATTACCCGCTCCGCGAATCTCCAAATCCCGCAGAGCAATTCGAAAGCCCGCCCCCAAATGCGAATATTCTTCGATAGCCTTCAATCGCCTGGCCGCCAAAGGCGTAATCGACCGCGACCTGGCTAACAGCATATAAGCATAGGCGCGATGCTTATATCTGCCCACTCTGCCCCGAAGCTGATGCAGTTCCGCAAGACCGAACCTGTCCGCATCGTTAATAAAAATCGTATTGGCATTAGGAATATCCAAGCCCGACTCGATAATCGTCGTGCACACTAACACGTCCGTCTTGCCCGTTACAAACTCTATCATCGCGGTTTCCAGCTCGCTCTTGCTCATCTGGCCGTGTGCTATAGTAACCTTTGCGTCGCCGATAAGCTTCTGGATTTCCCACGCCTTTTTTTCGATCGTCTTGACCCTGTTATGCAGGAAAAACACCTGCCCCTGCCGGTTCAGCTCCCGGTAGATTGCTTTTTTGATAAGCCCATTGTTATAAGCGGTAACCGTCGTAACAATACTTCGCCTGTCCAACGGCGGCGTCGTCAGCGAGCTTATATCGCGCAATCCCAAGAGCGACATATGCAGCGTCCGCGGAATCGGCGTAGCAGTCATCGTAAGAACGTCAACGTTGACACGCAGCTTTTTGAGTCGTTCCTTATGCTCGACTCCGAACCGCTGCTCCTCATCGATTATTAAAAGCCCCAAATCCCTGAATCCTACATCGCCGCTCAGGAGCCTGTGTGTCCCTATCAGAATATCCACCCGGCCCGCCTTCGCCCGCGCAATTATGTCTTTTGCCTGCTTTTGAGACTTAAATCGATTCAAGACCTCGATACAAACCGGAAAATCAGCATAGCGCTCTGTAAAAGTCCTGCCGTGCTGCACACACAATACCGTTGTAGGCGTCAAAATAGCAACCTGCCTTCCGTTCTCGACCACCTTGAACGCCGCACGCATCGCAAGCTCTGTCTTGCCATAGCCCACATCGCCGCACAGCAGTCTGTCCATCGCCACGGCCTGCTGCATATCCGCTTTAATCTGGCCTATGGCGGTGCTCTGGTCCGGCGTCTCCTGATAAGCGAACGACTCCTCGAACTCGGCCTGCCAGTTCGAATCTTCCCCGAATGCAATCCCGCCCGTCGCCTGGCGCTTCGCCTGAACATCGAGCAATTCGACTGCAAGGTCCCTTACAGAACGCGCAACCTTTTCTTTCTGTTTTTGCCACCTTTTTGAGCCAACTTTGCTCAGCTTCGGCCGTTTCGGACTTGTCCCTATATACTTCTGTACCAGCGCGATATTACGCACCGAAACCTGGATTTTAACACTGTCTGCATATTGAATTGTAAGATACTCATTCGTGCCGTCCTTTTCCCGTATCGTTTTCACCCCGGAAAACTTACCGATACCATAGGAAGCGTGAACGACATAGTCCCCTTCCTGCAAATCGCTCAGCGTATCCACCGGAGACGTTGGCCGTGCAGGCCTGCGCCTTCTTTTAAGGGCGTATTGCCCGAACAGCTCGTGATGGCTTATAAAAATACGTTTTAACGAATTTATGACAAAGCCCTGATGAATAAATCCCGGCAACAGCTTGAACCTTGACGGTATTTCTTTATTAATATCCGTTATAATTTCACCCACCCGCTTAAGCTCAGCCGAGCTTTCGCAGTAAAGCAGAACTTCTTTTCCCTGTTTCGCCTCCTGTACCAATTCCTCCAGCGCCGCCTTATGCCCCGCCCAGACAGAAGTCGCCTTGTGTTGAAACTGCTGCACACTTCGAATATCCACTTTGAGGAAATCGTCCTGCCCCCCCGTGGCAAACCGGCAGATTCTCAGTTGCGTAAAATTTGACACAGCCTTGTAAATATCCGTCCAACTGTAAAGCCGGCCCGCATTTTCGAGCCTCTCTAAATACACGTTCGCAACCTCTTCAATCTCAACCGGCTCTTCGAGAATTATTATGGTGTCTTTAGGCAGGATATTTACAAAAAGCTCTCTTTGCTGCTCCCCAGTTCCACATACCGCGGATATTATTCTTATACTTTGCATCTTCCGGCTTGAACGCTGCGTATCCAGATTGATTTCGCGGATACTTTCTATAGTATCACCGAAGAATTCGACCCTGACCGCCTCTGCCTCCGATGCAGGGGCCTGCTCTTGTGTCGTTGGCCTGGAGTCCTGGTTCTTTAGCACCAGCGGAGCATAAATATCAACAATACCTCCCCGGCGTGCAAACTGGCCCGGCAAGTCAAGCCGCTCCACCCGTTCGAAACTATTTTCTACCAGCCACTCAACCACATCTTCCGGCGAGGACTCTCCTTCAACTTCCAATCGAAGACAACCTGCTTCTATTGCTTCCGGCCTCGGTATAGGCTGACAAAGCGCCTGTATCGGCGTAGTTATAATAAATGCACCATTGCCCGGACGATCTGCGAGACACGAAACACGAGATACGGTCTTAAGTCTCTCGGCCCTTATCTCATCGGTGGCGTCCGCCAGGTCCTCCTCGCCTTCCCATGCACCGAAGGTATCGATTCTTTTTACGTGGCACGGGCATCCTGCCCGTGATTTGCAAATGGAATCTTGGCCAAGATGGCCAAGCCACGTATGCAAATCATCCGTTGCCTTGTCGGCATCGTCAATGTGCGGACATATATATAGAATCGGCCGAGCGGTTTTTTCTGATATGTAAGCCCCCAAAAAGCGCGCAAACGATCCCCATGTCCCCTCGACTTTAACCACCCCCTCGCCCCCGCTCCTGCTTTCGCAAGAAAACGCGGGGGCCGATTTCAGCCGGGAGATTATCTCTGCGACTATCTTGTCTGCCCCTAATTCCATAGGACGCTATACTAAGACTATGAGTCCACAGTATAACCTGACATAATTGATTAAGCGAGAATCTTTTCGAAGCGATCTACCTTTGTTATCCCAATGAAGGCAGGAATTGATAGATTTTTCCAGAGCATTTCTGAATACTTGGTTTTTTTGTGTTGGCGTAAGAATACGTATTGACTACAATTCACTCAATTCTATAAGTATAATCAAGGGAACATTATATGCCCTTAGACGCGAGAATCTTTAAAGCATTTGTCTATAGGATTGCGGTCATTCTATTGATAGGTGCACTTTCAGGTTGTGGCCCACAATCAGCACAGCTCCCGACTTATATGCGACCGGAACTGCTGTATTTGAAGCATCAGCAATATAGTCGTCTATACATTGAGGTCGATACAATCGAAGAAATCGATGTGCCGGATCAATGGCTTGATGAGTTGAAAATATTTTTAGGTAAGTACTGCAGCAAGCCCGATGGAATTGAAATAGTCCGGGATGAGCCTGTTCCTATCCCCGAGAATGAGGGATTGCCAATCGGCCTAGCATCGATATTATGCATTGACGGACCTCACCCTGATAGCGGACCGCAACCTGCATATATGCATATATTCTTCTACGACACAAATATCGCATTTAAGCGAGGAAGAAAGAATCCTTATGTAGCTACTACTTGTTCCTGTGCGATCTTCTTCAACGTGGACTATACTCGACAATATATGTATGCTCTCAAGCACGAAGCTGGACATGTTTTGGGTTTGTGCAGAAATACTGCACACGGTGACGGTACGCATTGTCGTAACTATGGCTGTATGATGCACTGGACACCCGAACTTTTATCACAATTGGGACTTTTTCCTCTGAAAGACCAATTATGTGCTCACTGCCAAACCGATCTTGAGGCGTGGAAGTCTGAGGATGTGGATTCCAAGCTCGTGTTCAAGGGACCATTTCTGATACGGCGGGAAGATGGGTATTCCATAGCATCCTTGCCATATTGTGACTTATTGATACCAACGTCTATAGAAGACATGTTAGAATGGCAGGAAGTATTACTTCACATAAAGAAGGTTATCGAAGAAACATTCCCCAAGGATTCGGAAAAATATCGCGAGTCAAAGAAGAAAGCTCCTCGCATTTGGGGATTATATCTTCCTACTAACAAAGGAGCTTCGCAAATGAGCGCAGCCAAGACTCTGTCTGTTCTTACAAAAGCAACCAACGATCCAAATCCCATCGTCAGGCGTAACGCTGCTGAAGAACTCGAAAAACTCAAACAAGAACAATAGAGATAAAGAGAGATCAACTTAGGATCTGCCCTCTTATCTACTATCCGCCATTGATTTTTTTGCTGCTATTATGACTTTATCAACCGTAATGCCGAACTTCTCGAAGCAAACTTTAGCCGGAGCGGATGCTCCGAAAGACGACATCCCGAGGAAAATGCCCTTCTCACCCAGCCATTTACTCCATCCCAATTCGACGCCGGCCTCGATACCTACTCTGGCTTTTGTCTGTGGCGGAATCACCGAATCTATGTACTCCTGGCTTTGCTTTTCGAACAGCTCCCAGCACGGCATACTAACTACCTGCGCAGTTACACCTTCAGTTGATAATTGCTCTGCGGCTTCCACCGCAAGGCCGACCTCGGAACCGCTCGCCAATAGCAGTAAATCCGGCGTGTCCGCACCGACCAACACGTAAGCACCCTTACTAACATTCGTTGCAGAACCGTATTTTTCCTGGTCTAAAACAGTCAATCCCTGCCGGCTTAAAAGTAACGCCGCTGGCCCGTCTCGATTCTCCAAAGCGTACTTCCAGGCCTGGGCCGTCTCATTGGCGTCAGCGGCTCTGAACACCAATAAATTCGGTATCGCCCGCAAGCTCGCCATATGCTCGACTGGCTGATGTGTCGGTCCATCCTCACCGACGCCGATACTGTCATGAGTAAACACAAATATACTCGGATACTTCGAAAGGGCAGCCACGCGAATTGCGCCACGCATATAATCGGAAAAGACCAGAAATGTCCCGCCATAGGCCCTGAGCAGGCCGCTAACGGAAATTCCGTTCATTATCGCCCCCATCGCATGCTCTCTAATCCCAAAGCGTAAATACCTGCCGTCACGAGCGCCCTTCTGGAAATCCTTTGCATCGGCAAAGTGCGTATTATTCGAAGGAGTCAAATCCGCCGAACCACCCATAATTAACGGCAGCTTCGGCATCAGCGCACCTAAAACTGCCCCGGAGGCTTTGCGTGTTGCAACAGAGCTGCCCGCCTCGAATTTCGGCAGAATCTCATCAAGATTAACTCCCACCTTACCCTCTGCGGCATTACGGAACTGCCCTGCCAGCTCCGGATGCGCCTCGGAGTAATCGGCAAACATCTTGTTCCAGCTATCCTCCGCCTCGGCGCCTTTCGCTGCGACATCCCGCATATAAGCCGAAACTTCTTCGGGTACATAAAAACTCTTTTCAGGGTCCCAGCCGTAATTTTCTTTCATCAGCCTGATTTCATCATCACCTAATGGAGAACCGTGCGCCCCGGCCGTATCCTGCTTATTGGGACTGCCGAAAGCAATATGCGTTCGCAGCTTTATCAAAGTCAGCCTGTTTTTATCTTTTCCCGCGTTTTTCAGCGCCTTCTCAAAAGCAGCCATATCATTGCCGTCACCTTTAACTGTCTGCACGTTCCACCCGTATGCTTCATAACGCCCGGCCCTGTCTTCGGTAAACGACAGGTCCGTATTACCATCGATACTGATATGATTATCATCATAAACAACAATCAGGTTATCCAGCCCAAGATGCCCCGCTAAGGAGCTGGCTTCCGAGGCAACGCCTTCCTGCAAATCACCGTCACTGGCAATTACATAAATTTTGTAATCGATAATGGGAAAGCCTTCTCGATTAAAATAATTGGCCAGATATTTCTGCGTTATCGCCATGCCGACCGCATTGGAAATCCCCTGTCCCAACGGCCCGGTCGTTACTTCCACCCCGTGCTCCGGGTCGTATTCCGGATGACCCGGCGTCTTACTGCCCCACTGCCGAAAGTTCTTCAATTCATCCAGACTCAAATCATACCCCGCCAGATGCAGCAGCGAATACAGCAGCACACAGCCGTGCCCGGCCGAAAGAACAAAACGGTCCCGATTGTGCCATTTCGGATTAGCCGGATTATACCTCATATATTTGGTCCACAGCACATACGCCGCCGGAGCCATTCCTATCGGCATACCAGGATGCCCCGATTTTGCCTTCTGCACAGCTTCGGCTGACAAAAACCGAATAGTCTGAATACAAAGCTCATCAAGCTCTGACAGACCTGGATTCTTTTTACTTACACTCATCACATACTTCCCGTAATCAAAGGTTCAAAATATGCTTCAAGACAAAAACGAACTGAATAAGATAACAAGCACCATCCATTTTCGCAAGTTTTTTTAGTGCCACATTTCACGACATTTGAAAAACGCTTTCTTAGACTCACTTTTATAGTTCAGGAAATAGTAGATTTCTTAAACAAAAACCGTGAAAATTAGTAATCTCTTGAACTTATCAACTTGCGGCGCATCTTTATACATTGAGGCTAATACATGAAATCAAGTGACCAACTAATAGAACAAGTTCTGCTGCTTCGCTGCCAGATTGGCGATAAGGAAGCTTTGGCAGAACTCATTGATCGATATCAGGCGCCGCTGCGTTACTTTATAAGCCGTTTGTCAGCAAATTCCGAAACGGCGGAAGACATCTTTCAGGACACCTGGCTGACCGTTATAAGGCGCATATACAGCCTCAAAAAACTCGATGCGTTTTCGACCTGGCTATACCGCATCGCACGTAACAAAGTATATCAGCAGCTAAGAAGAAAAAAGACACTCTCCAAGCTTAATGATAATATCACTGTTCCAAATAATACCAAGGATGATGTTTTTTCTCCCGAAGATGCAGCGAAAATCCATAAATGTCTAAAAGAATTACAACCCGAACACAAAGAAGTCCTTATGCTGCGGTTCCTTGAGCAAATGTCATACAAGCAGATATCTGATGTATTAAACTGTAACCCGGGCACAGTTAAATCACGAATCCATTATGCAAAAATTGCACTTAAAAAAGAAATGGAGAAACAATAAAATGGCAAAAGAAAATGATATAAAAGAAGAGCTACTCAAACAAATGGAGAAAGACTCTGACAAAATACCTGAAGCTAATACGAAGACATCAAAAGAAATTATTACAAAAGACCTCGCCCGCATCAAACGGCTTAAGTGGATTACAATATGTAGCTGGATATTGGTAGGGATCTGCTTTATAGCCGCAGCATTCCTGGAACGGGCTCAGGATTCTAATGCCCTAATCAATGCTGAACAGGTCTGGTTAAACTCCTTAATTATAATATTGCGAGCATTGTTAGTAATCGCCCTTTTCCTCACAATTTCGCTTTACATCAGGTCGAGGACATTAACTATACATAAGATTCAAATTAGGTTATCCAACATTGAAATGCTGTTAAAACAAATGGCTCAGGATAAATGAGCTATTTCTAAAGCTTGACAGTTCATATTTTACCTATTAGACTCCCAAACGTCTTTTGGTGTAGCAGTTTACAACTTTCTATGATACGAATGTATTTTTGAAAAAAAGTAACCTGTAAAAAATAACAAACTTAAAGGAGGCAAAACAAATGAATCAAACATCCGGTTCAATGAATCGACGGGATTTTCTAAAACTTACGGCCGCAAGCACTACTGCCTTTGTATTGCCGGGATGTGCCGGCGCTTCTCAAAAATCAGCCTCGAAGCTGCCGGAGCACCCTAATGTTTTGTTTATCGCTATTGACGACCTTAACGACTGGATCGGCTGCCTGGGCGGCCATCCGGATGTAAAAACCCCCAACCTTGACCGCCTCGCAGCCAGAGGGGTGCTCTTTACGAACGCCCACTGCTCGGCTCCCGCATGCAATCCTTCACGGGCCAGTCTTATGACAGGGATTCTGCCTTCAACTTCCGGCGTCTATCATAATCCTGATCCATGGAGAAAATCGCCCGCCCTTAGCAACGCCGTGACAATACCGCAGCACTTTATGGCCCACGGCTATACTGCGGTCGGCGGCGGTAAGATTTACCACGGGGGCTTTCCAGACCCGCCCTCGTGGCAGAATTATTACCCTTCCCAGAAGAAGAACAAACCGGATGACCCGATGCCTCCAAACCGGCCGCTTAACGGCATACCTAAAACCGCACACTTCGACTGGGGGCCGGTTGACGTGCCCGATGAGCAGATGGGCGACTCAAAGGTCGCCGACTGGGCAATCGGACAGTTACGCAAGCAGCACGAAAAACCGTTCTTCATCGGCTGCGGCTTCTTCCGCCCTCATTTGCCCTGGTATGTGCCGCAAAAATATTTCGATATGTACCCGCCGGATAAGGTAATCTTGCCGAACGTCAACGAGAACGACCTTGACGATGTCCCCCCAATCGGTAAAAAAATGGCCAAACCACAGGGCGACCATAAAAAGGTCATCGAGTACAACCAATGGCGCAAGGCCGTACAGGCCTATCTGGCATCCATCAGTTTTGTAGATTCCTGCGTAGGCCGGGTCATCGATGCGTTCGATAAAAGCCCTTACACGGACAACACTGTGATTATTCTCTGGAGCGACCACGGCTGGCACCTCGGTGAAAAGCTGCATTGGCGTAAATTCTCACTTTGGGAAGAAGCAACACACAATGTCCTGATGGCCGTCGTGCCCGGCATTACTAAACCGGGCCGGCGCTGCCCGCGACCCGTCACTATGCTCGATATCTATCCGACACTAATAGATATTTGCAGTCTGGCAGCAAAGCCTGAACTCGAAGGCAGAAGCCTTGTACCTCTATTGAAAAATCCCAAAGCAAAATGGGACCGCCCTGCTCTTACAACACACGGCCGCAATAACCACTCCCTACGCTCGGAACGTTTCCGGTATATCCGTTACAGCGACGGCACCGAAGAGCTATATGACCACAACAACGACGAGTTGGAGTGGAAGAATCTCGCCGACAACCCGAAATACGCCCGAATAAAAAAGCAGCTTGTAAAATGGCTGCCTGAAAAAAATGTTCCCGATGTGCCGAGAGGCAAAAAGAAAAAATAAAGCTTACCGAAAAATACCAGAAGTAAAATTCACCGATGCTCGTATTTTTTTCAAGGGTCACTATTTACAACTACATCTGTTCGATCGGAAAATCAGCATACTCCCCCGAAAACTCCCGGTGTTAGAGCGGCGACCCAAAGAAATTTTCAAAAATATTTAAAAACAGTTGACTTCCTCGAAGTTACCCCCTATTTTATCGGACGGAGCTAAGCATAACATACTGGAGGGTATGAAAAGGCGGGGAGCAGACCGCTATTCATTTTTGAAGTCTTCCTACCCGTAAGGACTACGTTATACAGTTGACCTGTATATTGCAGGGAATGCAAATGTCCGTTTTTATGGAGAAAAGCGGTATGAAGAGACGGAGTAGTCACTTATCCGGCACCGAAGGTCTGAAAATGCAGGCCGGATGGGTTATTTTCGGGCAGAAACTCTTTCCGACTCACCAGCTTATCCATACCCCAAAGCAAAAATCCCCTGCCCGGCAAGGAGGAGCCCGACAATGAACGTAATTTCTCGTTAACAATAACTGTATATAGAAAACCTTATGACAAGAGGAGGTGATGCAGAAAAAGTGTGAAAGAATTATTAAAATGAAAGGAGAAAAAAATGAAAAGGATTTCGCTGTTCGCAATGGTAATGTTATCGATTGTTCCAGGCCTGACTAAAGCACACTTTTACGATTCTACCTCTGTCCGTTATCGCACCCGCTGGTCTCCTTATGCTTTCAGTCATAAGAGATCCGGTTTGATTTCAGGCGACTATGGCTACTCTCCTTATGCATTTAACCACAAAAATTCAGGTTTTGTCCATAGGGACGTCCGCTGGTCACCTTATGCTTTTAGTCATAAAACCTCCGGCTTGATTCATGATAACATCGGTTACTCTCCCTATGCCTTTAACTACAAACATTCCGGTTTAGTTGACAATACCTATACAGGTCGTTACGGCTACTGCCGTCCCCCCGTTGTAATTGTCCATACAGTCGATGCCGCTTCCTGCGCTCGCAGCTACAGTTCCAGGTCCTCTGATAAAACGAACAACTGTGACAAAAAATTGCCAACCTCCCGAAGAGAAAGAATCCAGGCACAAATGGATGCCAGAAAGCAAATTAAAACGGCAAAAGAAAAAGACGGCAAGGATATTATTTGCAGCTTCCTTAATAGCAGAAATATAGATGATTTTAAAATGACCGGGATTCTGACAATAGACGGCCGGGTAATAAACGTTAGCTTTCTTCTTAATGACAAGAATTTAATGATTACATACTGGGACCTGGACGAGGTAGAGTCTTTGATACAGCAGCCCGGATACCACAGAACCTACTTTGAAAAACATGAAAAGCAATGGAAAAACCTCTGCAATCAATACACACAAGCTGGAGGAAAAATCTATCCAATAACATCCGCCGATGAAAATGAGATATTAGCCAAACTAATACTCTGCTCCGAGCTGAACGGCGGATAAAACAATTCATAAAAAATATACGCGGTCTTCAAAAACAGACCCGCGGCAGTGACAGAGCCGCGACTGTAAAGCGGTATTGACTTTTTAAGTTACAGAGGGTGGGGTCTGACCCATCAGTTCGCTGATTTCTAAACAGCCGCTACTTTTTCTCACCCATCAGCTTAACTACGGCCGGCTCTATTGCCTTCGCCCAGATTCCGTAGCCCTTCGGAGTTAAGTGCAGATAGTCGGGCATGATTTCCTTCGAAATCGATTTGTCCGGCTCAAGGAATTTCGGGCCTATATCGAGATAATGAATCATCCTGCCGTCGGCAATCTTCGAAGCGATTTTGTTGGCTTTGGCAATCTTCTCCCGCTGAGGGCACGGTTTTTCTGAGCGTGGGAAAACTGCCAACAGAAGGATTTTCATTCTCGGCAGCTTCGCCCGCAATTTCCTGCAGATGGCAATCATACCATCGGCTATCTCCTCGGCGGTATTATCATCACGGTTCGAGTTGTTCGTTCCTATCATTATCACAGCGACTTTAGGTGAAATGCCCTCGATATTGCCGTTATCGAGCCGCCAAAGCACGTGCTGGGTGCGGTCGCCGCTAAAACCCATATTTACCGCATTGCGATGCCCATAATATTTCTGCCAGACTTCCTTGCCGTTGTTTTCCCAGCTATGAGTGATTGAATCACCAATGAAAATCATATCCACGTTGCCCTGTCTGACCCGCTCATTTACCGCCCAGTGCCGAAGCGTCCACCAGCTATGGCGGTGGGCCGGTTCCACAGCCGAATGTTTCTCAGCGCCAATTGCCGGAACAATCACCGATAAAATCACCACCCCAATATACAATGCTAAAAGTTTACGTCTCATTGCTGTCCTCCAAAAATATTTTACAGTTCATGGTGTCCGACTTTCGGCACCATTCCATTGCTCATAATGCTTTGTTCACTCTAATCGGGCAGCTTCGATACGAATCGATAGTTCCCTGAGCCAACAGCAAACACCGCAGTGTCTTCCTCCATACGCACCAGGCTCACAGCCTCTGCTTTTGCAGCCGGCTTTCCGCCTTCGGTAACGCTCTCAATATCTTTAGCCGGCACATATACCGTTGCTGTTGTATTGGCAGGAATTGTAACATTCAAGGTGAACGTGTCGCCCTTGATTTTCCAGTCGCTGACAATCTTGCCGTTAATAGACTTATAGCTTGCCTTCGCATAGTCCAGTCCCCCGCCCGGCCTGGGCCGAATGATAATTCGCTTATATCCCGGCCCGTCGGTATCAATACCGGCAACAGTCCCGAACAGCCATCGACCAATCGAGCCAAAGGCGTAGTGGTTAAACGAATTCATTCCCGGTGTCTGAAAACCTTTCTCCTCTGTCCAGCCGTCCCAGCGCTCCCAGATAGTAGTGGCCCCGTTCTTGATACTGTAACCCCAACTGGGAAAAGTATCGTTGTTCAGCAAACGATAAGCTATATCCAGATGCCCTGTATCCGCAAGCGTGGGAACCAGATAACTCAGGCCTACGAAGCCGGTTGAAAGATGCCAGTCTTTTTTTCTGATAGCCTCAATTAAATGTCGGGTAGCGGGCTCACGTTTGTCTTCAGGCAGTAAATCAAAATACAAACCTAATAAATAGCAGGTCTGGGTTTCTCCTTTTATGCGGCCATCCTCGCTAACATAGGCCCTATTGAAAGTATTCTTGATTTGTTCGAAAAGTTCTTCGTACCTGTCGGCGTCATCTTCTTTACCGAGGGCGGCAGCCGCTTTCGAAACCAAATGCGTGCTGTAGGCAAAATAAGCCGTGGCAATGACGTCCTTGGGCGTATTGGAAGCAATAGAGACCCAGTCCCCGTAACCTTTGGCCGGACGCAGCAGGTCCTTGCTGTTTTTCCTAAGATAGCTTATCCACTTCTTCATCGATTCGTAGTGTCTTTCGATGACCCTCTTGTCACCATAGACCTCGTAAATCGTCCACGGACAAATAACACCGGCATCACCCCACGCAGCCGTGCCGTCCCCCATAGCAACCTTACGCGGCGCCACATCAGGGAACCCTCCTTCATCACTCTGTGCATCTTCGAGGTCAACCAGCCACTTGGTAAAGAACGCCGAAACATCCATATTATAAGTGGCTGTTCGAATAAAAATTTGTGCATCCCCTGTCCAGCCTAAACGCTCATCTCGCTGCGGACAGTCGGTAGGTATCTCGATAAAGTTGCCCCGCTGGCTCCAGACTATATTACTGAAGAGCTGATTTACCATAGCACTGGAGCACTCGAAAGAACCTGCCGGCGGTATGGCCGAATGTACGACAACACCGGTAATCGCATCAATACCCGGTTTGCCCGGATAACCGGTTACCTCCACGTACCGAAAACCATGAAATGTAAACTGCGGCTCCCAAAACTCTTTACCTGTGCCTTTAAGTATATACGTATCGGTGCAGCGCGCCGCACGGAGGTTCTCGGTATAAATTGTCCCATCCGGATTGAGCATCTCGGCAAATCGCAGCACTACCTTCGTCCCGGCCTTTCCATTGACTTTCAAGCGCACCCAGCCAGCGAAGTTCTGACCCATATCGAAGACATAAACACCTTCTTCCGGCTCGGTAAGCTTTTTCGGCTTGATTTCCAGAATCTTCTGGACCGTTTCACCCGGATAAGACTGGACTATACCAATACCTTCGCTCTTATCCGTAACGGCCACCGTTTCCCACGATGAATCATCGAAGCCGGCTGTATCCCAGCCGGGCATCTCTTTGCGCCCGTCTACGGTTTCACCCATCAGAAAATCCGACTCAAGAATAGGCCCGTATCCGGCCTTCCATGTACCGTCGGTAACGACCTTTTGTATATGACCATTTTCGTATTCGATTTCGAGCTGAACGAACAGCCGCGGCTTACTGCCGTAGTGTTCCCTCTTTTTGCCGAAGCCCAGATACCCCGCATACCACCCGTCAGCAAGGATTGCACCCATGGCGTTGCTGCCTTTTTTAATAAGGTCTGTGACCTCATAAGTCTGGTAATACACACGCGTAGGATAATCGGTCCAGCCCGGAGTAAAGTAGTCCTCACCTACCCGTTTGCCGTTGATATGCAGCTCATAAAGACCAAGGGCAGAAGCATAGACCACCGCACGCTTAAAAGGCCGGCCAACCAGAAAGGCCCTGCGCAGATAAGGCGGCGGAGGTAAAACCAGGACGTTCGGGTCCGACTTTTCCTTGTTGTCTGGGCTTTGCAGCTCCTCGTCATAACCTATCCATTTCGCCTGCCAGTCTCTCGCTTTAAGCAGTCCGACCGTCCACATGGCCGGCTCACTCCAGGCTGATGCTTTGCCCTCTTTGTCCCATACACGCACCTTCCAATAGCAGCGCATACGAGACTTCAAAGGCTCGCCTTCATATATAGCCTGATTGCTCCGCCCGGACTCCACCTTGCCGCTGTCCCAAAGCCCGCCTTGATTACGTCTGAGCTTCTCTTCGCTGTCGGCCACCAAAATCTGATAGGCGCTCTGCTCCTGACCCCGCTGGTTGGATTCCATAATCCAGCTCAACCTTGGCTTAACTATGTCGATACCCAGAGGACTAACACGGTACTCACAGCGTAATTCCTTTACTGCAACGCCGCCGGAGATAATACTGCTTCGTGTCATTACATCACATCCACTCAAAACCATCATCATTCCTGCCAAGATAATTGTAAAAAGTTTACTCCTCATTTGTTCACCCCATTAGAAATATTAACTTATTTATACTATATTTACCCCCTTATAGAATTTTCATCAGGTTTCCCTTCCGCAAATAATTACAGTTTTTCATTTGAGCCGCCATAGATAAACCGCATCCGGCCAATGTTGGGAATAATACCAATCGGGAATGTAGGGAAAGGTCTGAATCCGCTGGGCCAATAAACAAACAACGCCTTACCCACCAGATAATCCCGAGGGACTATACCTACGCGATACGGGGACAGACCCTTATTTGCCAATCCCTCTCTGGTCCACCACCTGCAGTCCTCACTGTTGGGGCTGTTGTCGCCCAATACGAAAAACTCGTCCTGGCCTAAAATAAAAGGCTTATCTATTGCCCTGCCGTTTTCGGGCCCGTTGGCATATTTGGATGTGGTGTAGTGAATATCTCTGAAAACAGCGACGTTCGACAGCGTCAGTTTCCCCGAGCCTGAGATTTTCAACCGCGGATGAATATCCGTTCTTATCCGGCCGGCATCCTCCAGACCACGTCCGAGATCATAAGTTAATTGTTCGCCGCCGAATTGAAAAATCAATTGGTGGTCAACATTGGCAAATTTAACAAGCGTATGCTTATTCATTCGTGTAGCCGGGATTGACATCCCCATTAAATGTACGGGTTCTTTGCCTTTTTCTTGCTTGGTAAGTTCAAATGATCCCGAAAAATAAACTTTTGCTCGATAGGTTGTCTCATATTTACTAAGAGAGATGCCGATATTTCCCTCTCGATCACTGGCACAAAAGTAAAAACGCACCATCAGGTCGCTGCAGTACGGCATGCCGCTATAGTCTCCAACATCATCATAAGCATAGGTTGCTCTAAAATCATTACCAATAGAGGTATTATATTCCATTATATTGATTTGGTCGGACGGGCTGTCAAGGTGAAATAAAGTGAGACTGTCTTCGTGAACTTCCCATCTTGAAGAGTTTTTATTCTTAAATGGCTGTTCCCATGCATGGTGGTTAAAGCTGGGGCTTAAACGATTAACTGGCTGGTAATCATTATCGTACACAGGCGTCCACAACTCGTTCTGGACCTTAGGGGGTTTTCGACTTATCTGCCCATCCACATAGATGTCGCCATCGATTATTTGCACTGTCTCACCCGGAAGACCAATCAATCGTTTGATGTAATTTATCTCCGGTTCGGGAGGATTCTTGAATACTATTACGTCCCACCGCTTGGGCGCAAAGAACTGATAAATGCACTTTAGTACGAGTATCCGGTCTCCATTAGCCACCGGCGTCTTCCCGTGGACCCTCCGGTAATTGCCACAACTTGGACAACGTGTTTCAGGATATAATCTAAGATCGGACCCCGGACTGGGAACAGTATCCTCCGGTAAACCATACTTTCCAGGATTAAAACCATACTCATATTTGTAACCGCACTGTCGGCATCGAAGCCTAAAATGTGCCCCTTTAAGAGTAT
>CAZZAX010000106.1:0-20964 GCA_964653075.1 uncultured Pirellulales bacterium | reverse complement strand
GGTCGTAGTTTTTCTTATCACTGATTCCATAGACCACGCCCGATGTCCCGGCCGTAACTGCAATTTCACCCGGCTGCAACACACTCAGTGACAGTGCATTATTCGGCTGGTCCCCCGCCCTGTAACTTACCTTTGTCCCGGCCTTAAGTCCCAGCTCATAAGAGGCTGAGCTGGTCAGCTCACCCTGAACCGAAAACGTCGGGACAGTCGCCGCTGTCAGATCGGCTGATATCCCGTAATTTTCCAGGACAAATTCCGCTAACTCGTCACTTTCGAAATCCCACATTATTCCTTCGGACAAACCTGACGGCGTCGTTGTTATCTGGCCCGTCATCTTCATCGCGATATAATCACCGGGCAGCATTATCTTATGAATCTTCGAATAAACCTCCGGCTCGTTTTCTTTGACCCACTTTAATTTAGACGCCGTAAAATTACCCGGCAGGTTAAACAAGCTCTTAAGGCACTTTTCTGTTCCGATGTCTTTGGCCGCCTGCTCGCCGATTTGCACAGCCCTGCTGTCGCACCAGATTATCGAAGGCCTCAATATCTCCTGGTTCTTATCAACACAAACCAGTCCGTGCATCTGATATGAAATCCCGACAGCTTCAACATCCTCTAAACTTCTGACCTCTGATTTCTGATCTCTGATTTCTGAAGCAATCTGCTGGGTTGCCTCTTTAACGTGTTCCCACCAGGTAGAGGGATGCTGCTCGGCCCAGCCGGACTGCTTTGCGATAATCTCCAGCTCCTTGTCCGGCGAAGTCGCACTCGCCAATACCTTACCAGTCCGGCTGTCCATCAGCGTCGCCTTTATCGATGAGCTTCCAACGTCATATCCTAATAACAGCGCCATTTCATTATCCTTCTTTCGTACTTATATTACATTAAGACTCCCGCCCCCGCCAAATTCCTCATCAGTCCCAACCCGGAGGTGGAAAGCAGCAGAACACATCATAGCCTTATATGGAAAATTGTCAAGTTCCACAGCGAACTCATTCATATTCCCATTTGACTATCCACGGGTCCTTTGTCCGCTTTTGAAATGCCTTTAGTTTCGATTGGAGTCTCGTAAGCACACTTTTGTATCTGGGATTGTTCGCCAGGTTTTCAACCTCGTCCGGGTCGTTCTGCAAATCGTAAAGCTCGAATTTCGGCCTGTGTATATACGCCTCGACAGTGCGCTTGCCGTAATATTTCTCGCCCCGCTCTATCGTCGCCTGCCACGTCGATGCCTCCCATAAATCACTGGCGAACGGATAATCCAAACCATGCGCAATATTCCATATTAATTTATACCTGCGCTCACGCACCACGCGCATCGGATAATACATCGTTATCTCATGAAAAGTATGCGAAGCATAAGTAACGTCCCAGCCCCATGGATTTTCCCGTTCGAGCACCGGCTTAAACGACCTGCCCTGAAATTCATGTTTCTTAGGCAGCGCATCGGCGAAGTCCATAATCGTCGGCGCCAGATCCGCATAGTTAATCAGCGCATTACAGGTAATACCTTTTCTCCTCTGTGACGGATTTCGAACGATGCACGGCAGATTCATCCCCGGCTCATACAGAGTCGTCTTGGCCCCCGGAAATGCGACACCGTTATCCGAAATATAGATAACCACGGTATTATCATATTTGACCGCCTCTTTAAGAACGCCGAGCAGCCGCCCAACACCCTGGTCAACGCGCGAGACCGACTGGTAATACTGCGCAAGCTCGGCACGGCACTCCGGCGAATCCGGCAGGAACGGCGGCACTATAACATCCTCGGGACTATACTTGACTTCTTTTACCCCCGGATATTCTCCCCCGGCTCGATTGCCGAAACGGTCGGGTTTGGTCGGCAGCTCTTCGTCCTTGCCGCCCCCGCGGTGCGGGTCGCTCATGCAGAAGTACAGGAAGAACGGCTTACTATCATCGCCGCTGACAAAGTCCCGGCAGTTATTCGCCATCTCGACAGGACTTCGGCTGTTGCCCCTAAGCGCCACATCGAATTTATAAACCTCATCCGGCGCAACGTGATACTTACCTATACGCCCCGTCCGGTACCCCGCCCCGGTCATTTGCACCGGCAGAGACTTCACGTTCGGGAAAGAGATAAAGTGATGATAACTGTGCTGATGCCCGTACTGGCCGTTTGCGTGATTATATAACCCAGTCAAAATCACCGACCGGCTCGCGCTGCAGCTGGCCGTCGTACAAAAGGCATTCGTAAACCGAACCCCCTCAGCCGCAAGCTGGTCGAGATTCGGCGTATTGATAACCTTATTACCATAACAGCCCAAAGCTTCGAGCCCATGGTCGTCGCTGACTATCAATACAATGTTAGGTCCTTTCTCTCGGGCCGCGAATACCTCATTTGAAATCAATCCCGAACCGACAAGCACCGATGCACCCGCAGCAAAACTCTTCATAAAATCACGCCGGCTAATCGATATATTTTCCATAATTATTACCTCCGAATTAATAAAACCCAAAGTGTTCTTAATACCCAAACTCTCTAATTCATCTTAAGCGGTACTTTTCACGCCCTCAGCTCAACACCGGCAGACACTTCCTGCTCCCAGGCGGCCAGCTCATCTTCAAGAGCTTTGAGCATCTGAGGCTTTGCTATAGCAAGATTCTCTTTCTCGCCGAGGTCTTCTTCAAGATTATAAAGTTTTGACTGGTTACCTTGAACCAGCAATTTCCAGGGTCCTTTCCGTGCAGCCTTTTCTTTTCTGTAACGCCAGAACAACATCCTCTCCGGCAGCTTCGCACCTTCGGTCAGCATCGGCAAAAGGTCAACACCGTCAAGCTTCAAATCCACCGGTAGTTTTGCCCCGGCAATTGACATCATCGTAGCAAACAAATCCATCCCAAGGACCGTCTGGTGCGTAGTTGTACCGGCCCTTATCCTGCCCGGCCAACAGGCAACAGCCGGAACACGGTGCCCGCCTTCCCACAAGCTGCCCTTGTAACCGGCCAGCACACCGTTGGAGCCGTTCCTGGTAGCGCCGTTATCAGAGCAGAAAAAGATAAACGTCTTCCGCTCTAAGCCCAGGCGTCTGACCGTCCCGACAATCCGCCCGATTCCCTCATCCATCACCTCAACCATTTCCTTATATGCCCGGGCAATTTCTTCGCCCTTGGCTTTCTTGCCTTTTCTGCCGCCGCTCAAACGCTCCGGCGGGTCCTTTCGCCCCTGATAAGGATAGTGCGGCGCCTCGTGCGGCAGATACAAACAGAACGGCCCATCCTTGTGCCGCTCTATAAAATCCACCCCGTGTTTGGTTATCAAATCGGTGCTGTATCCCTCTTCAGGAACCTTTTCAGAATTTTTCCACCAGTCATCGAAGTCCGCCTGATCGATATGCGAATGATAATCCACGTTGCCGCTGACATAGCCGATAAACTCGTCGAATCCCTGCCTGGCCGGATTGAATTCTACGTCGTAACCTATGTGCCACTTACCGAAAATGCCAGTGGCATAGCCGTGTCTTTTCAGTACCTCGGCAAATGTAACTTCCTCCAGAGCCATTCCTGTATGACGGTGCCTCGCGGCTGTTACGACGCCCTCGATACCGCATCGCTGCTGGTATCGTCCGGTTAGAAGAGCAGCCCGTGTCGGACTGCACACAGGACAGTTGGAATGATAATCCCTAAACTTCAGCCCGCCCCCTGCCAAAGCGTCGATATTGGGCGTCCGTATCTTTTTGCTGCCGTAACATCCAATGTCACCGTATCCCAAATCATCGGCCATAATAAGGATGATATTGGGCCGTTCTGCAGTCGCTCCGGAACTTCCGCCCACCGAACAGCCGTAATTTGACATCACAACCGCCGCCGCACCGCCGGCAGCAAACTTAATAAACTCACGTCGATTCACAATCAAACTCCTTACTTTGTTTTTACCGCATTATTTCGCCGCACCTGAATTCAGATTCGGTGTAAAGGTCAGGATTTTTTTCTTCCCGCCATCCAGCCATCTTGCTGAGATGCCTCGTCCGGGAATATCAGCTCCCCGATACTCGCGCGGTTCCTGTGAAAAGTTCGCAATCAATTCCACCCGGCCGTCAAAAACCGTACGCTGTAACTTTCTGTCGGAACCGGCCCAGTTGAAGTCCGTCATTTGCGCAAAGCCAAATTCCCTGTGCAACGGTGAAAAAAAATCATAATGATTTTTCATTATATCACGATGCCTGTCAAATTCATCCAGATTCATATGATACAACGGCGGAACCATATACAGCAGCTCCGTCAACGCCACCGTATCGAGCATATTACTGTATTTGAGACTGCCGTTCGCCCATTGATGGGTAGTCACAACCGAATCATGGAAGACTATTTCATAGAGCGGCAGGCGATAACGCGGGTCATAGTAAAAATATTGATACTTCTCCTTCATCGGAACCTGCTTAACGAACACCTTTGGCCCGTCAGGTGGATAATATTGTCCGAGGTAGTATTGCGAATCCCTGTTTTTCAAATCAGGATCGCCCCAGCCGAATACAGGCCCGAACATACCTTCGGCCAGATGGATAACTTTCGCCGCGTACGAGCTGCCGCCCTCCGAGCCCACCACGACATTAAACGTATCACTAATCCACGCAAGCCGCTCTAAACGCGCCCTTACATCATCCGCCTGGCTTGCCCGGTGAAAAGGCGAGTAATCATCATAAACCTCACCGTAAGCATCACAATCAACAAAATAATAACTGTAAGGGACATTCTTCATGTTCTCACTAACACGCTTTTCCACATACTCTCTGGCGGCAATAGGGCTGAGCTTGAAACCGGCCCCTTTAAATCCCCCTCGTTTTTTTCCATCTTTGCGGACGATCGGCCCCTTCTCAAAAAGTTCCCTGTCAAACTGTGCAGTAGTCCACGTACTATCCGTGCCGCGCATCGAAGGGTCGTGAATGCTGTGATACGAATCATACGTGCCAAACAGGTATCCCATCCGGTCGGCCTGCTTTGCCACCTCGGGACGTTTTTCTACTCCTTCCCAGCCTTCGACACATAATCTCATCCGGTCAAAGCCGCTCTCTTTGAAGCTCTCCAGCATCCTGCCTGAAACACCGTCGCCCCAGTTATCAACCGGAATCATAAACTCCGCAAACGCTGCACGCAGAATAAGACCGTTCAATCGGCACAGCTCCCGAATGGTCAGCTCATCAAGACCTTTCTTCAACAATTCAACCGCCTCATCTGGAAGAACTACTTCCCGCCAGCAGGCTTTATCATAAAAATCCCGTCTTTCCAATAATCGGGAAAGCTCATTGGCCACCTGGCTCGTGATATATTTATCCGGCCATTGAGCGTTGGAAATCTTAACTACTTCGGCCCAGTGTTCCGGCTCCATCAATTCCTTAATTCGCCCGCCCGGTGAGAACCGCCCGGCCTTGTTTTGTTCCACCAGCTTCCGACAGAATGATTTCCATTGGCTCGGATGGATACAATGCCGTGTCAGAAACGCATCGCCCCAAAGATAGACATGCGGCGCCCCCAACAAACGCTCCGCTTTAGGGACTTTCTTTACTTTCTCCTTCATACCGACAAACTCGCCCTGCTGTTGCAGCCAGCGGCGAAACTGTTTTGCAGGCTCTACCGGTGAATTGTTTTGCCCAAGCCGAATCAAGAATCCATATTCTTTTTTCGGCTGAACAGATGTGAATTCGTGGCTGAACTGCGCTTCGAGCCTGTCCCCGGTTAGGCGAAAATCTATCACGTTGTTGTACGGATTGGTTATGATATACGTCAGAGAATAATCGCCGCAATCAAGCCCCCAAAAGGGCATGCTCAAACCTTCCAATGTGTTCCAGCCTCCGTGCTCAATCAGATACTTTTCCCATCGCGGCTCACCAAGCGGAATATAGCAGCCCTCCCAGCGGGGCCAGATTAACGCCCTGATATTTGCCCTCTCCTGCAAAACAGGCCAGGTAAAGACACCTGTCTTGTCGGAAAAAAATTGAATCGTTAAATCCCGCTTATCTAACCGAACCTCAACCTTAATTCCTTTTGCTTCCAGAAGCCACTGCGCCCGAGATCCTTCCTTTACTATATCACCGATCAGGCCTAAATCAGGCTGGCCTCTGGACAATAGGATTTTATCACCCCCCGGCAGCTCGGCGCTCATTTCCAGCGTTCCCGGCGACACCTCGACCGACCAGAACTCATTTCTCAGAACAACTTCTTCCGACCGAGCCGCCCGCACTCCGACTGCGACAAAACAGACCGCCGGAATCAACAAATAACAGCACCACTCCTTTGCTTTCCACAAAGCAAAATCCTGAACTGACATTACCAGCATGAAACACTTCTCAACGATGAAGGCCTATTTTTTATTTTAATTCAAATTGTGAATCAATCCGCCGGCTGTTCTATTATGTCCACCAGGCCAACGTCGATATATTGCCCGCCTTCGGTCTGAGTGCAGTGAACGGCCAAACTGTTCATCCCGACCTTCAACGTCTTTTGTTTCTTTTCATCAAGCCTGAATTGAACATAACCAGAAGTATGACCCTCGAGCTTGGCAACAAGCTGGCCGTTTATATAGACCTCGGCGTCTTCATCATGATGGATTAAAAGCTGCGGGCTGTTGAGTTTCGTACCGGCCAGCTCGAACGTTCTGCGCATCCAGATACCGGAAGTATTCCACTCGGTGCCGACAACTGCACCCGGCGTCCCTTCCGTGCCGAAACCGCCTGTACCTTCCTGCCAGTCGGAATCGGAGAAACCAGCACGGTACCAGCCGACACGAGGTTCGTCTGTCGTATATCTCCAGCTTTGTCCTGTTTGCTGCGAAGTCGGGACAAGCATCTTAACAACAGGCGGCGGCAGATACAAAATCTTGTTCGCCGCCGCGACCTTCTCAACATCCATCTTTATCATCGCCCTGTCGTAAGTCATCAGCCCGTTGACCTCAATCTCCACATCGGTCGTCTGCGTATATATCCCCGCACACAGACCCGGGCCAATCAGCGAGCGCAAATTATCAAGCAGAACCAGGTACGCATCGGTAAGCTCCTCACGAGTCTTATAGCTGCGGTATCCCCAGTTCTTTTCATCCTGCCAAGTATGCCCCTGGACCGGCAGACCCAGACCGCCAAACTCACCTAATACCGCAGCGCGGTTATCTTCGGTCGGCGGTGCAGCCGGACCCGGATATCTGTGAATATCGTGCACGTCACCAACACCCCGGTCGGCCCAGCCGCTCGTATTATTCACTAATCGGCTCGGGTCAAGCTCCTTAATCAAATCCACAATCCGTGCCGTATCATACTGTCCCCAGCCCTCGTTAAAAGGCACCCACATTACTATAGACGGGTGATTGCTGTAAGCATTAATGACACGCTTAAGCTCCAGCTCAAACTGCTTCGCCGACTCTTCGCTTCTCTCAACATCAGCTTCATTGCCGCGGATGTGCTTGTCGCCGTTGGGCATATCCTGCCAGACCATCAAGCCTAATTTATCGCACCAGTAGTACAGCCGGTCAGGCTCTACCTTGACGTGTTTGCGCAGCATATTACAGCCGAGCTTTTTCAATACATCGATGTCATAACGAAGCGCTTCATCGGTCGGTGCAGTGTACAGTCCGTCCGGCCACCAGCCCTGGTCAAGCGGGCCGAACTGAAACAGCGACTTGTTGTTCAGAAACAGCCGGTTAATACCTTGTTCGTCTTTGCCCAACGAAATTTTCCGCATACCGAAGTAGCTGTTTACTGTATCAACTGTCTTGCCCTTACTGTTCTTGAGCGTTAATTTCAGCGGATACAAAAACGGCGAGTCAGGAGACCACAGCTTCGGCTTTTTGATTTTCAAAACAATTTCTTCGTCGGCATTACCTTTGCCCTTTATCTTGTTGAACCAGCCAAGATTGATTTCCAATTCAACGCTGCAGTCGGTTGTTGCCTGTGAGCATATTGCTGTTACATGTACTGATGAAGTGTCTATGTCAGGAACGATTTTCAGCAACTTGATATGCGCCTCAGGTACCGGCTCAAGCCATACCGTCTGCCAGATTCCCGTTACCGCCGTGTACCATATACCGCCGGGTTTTTTCACCTGTTTACCCCGCGGCTGAGTGCCGGTGTTCGTCGGGTCCCAGACACTTAAAATAATTTCCTGTTGCCCAGTCTCATTCAGCGCATCGGTGACATCCAACGTAAAAGGGTCGTAGCCACCCTTATGTCTGCCCACTCGTGTACCATTGACAAATATTGTTGAGTCCCAGTCCACAGCCCCAAAATGCAGCAGCACGCGCTGGCCCTTCCATTTTTTGGGAACTTCGAATGTGCGCCGATACCATAGCTGGCTCTCTTCACCTACAGGCTGCATAACGCCCGACAAGGCCGACTCAGCAGGAAACGGCACGAGAATTTGTCCGTCGAACTCTTCGGGCTGCTGCTGGTCTTTGGGCACAATAGCGTATTCCCATAATCCATTAAGACTCATCCAGTTCTTGCGGACCTGCTGCGGACGCGGATACTCAGTGTGAACCTTTTTAGGCGAGACCTTTGCTGCCCACTGGGTCATGAGCGGGCCCTGGCTTACCTGCCACTCGGCCTGTAGAGAAGAGCAGATACACAATAGTGCAAATATTATGATACAAAACCGGATTTTATCCCGTCTCAGAAGCCGTACTCCGCTCTGCCGTGTTCTTTGTACCGAACAACCGCCTGCAATGTAATTTGAATCCATTTTTCGTCTCCTTTCGAATAGTTACAGTTTAACAAGTAACCGCTTATCCCGCCCAGCGCCGAGCAGGCAGTCCTTTTAAAGCCGATTCTGCAAACGCAGGCCTAGATTACCCTTTATCAGCGGATTTTGCAATAAAATTTCATATCATAGAAAAAAGACCTAAACATCTCCGGCCTGCATTTACGGCTCGCTTCCGAGATGGATAATTTCAGAGATTTCCCTTGACGGGAAGACAGGCAATCTGGTATAAATATACTTGGTGTGGTGTGTGTGCTTAATCAGGTAACTGTGGATTTTGCGTTAACGAGTAAGGAGGCTGCATTTTAGATTCTCTTTTTCAATGCTGAATTGGAAATAGGCAATTCTCATAAAAAATTTATGTTTTGGTGTGTGGCCAAAATATCATTCGAAATCATTTTAACTCTTTTAAAGGAGGACTATTATGTCTAAGAAATTGATTTATTTAATCTGTTTTGCCTTAGTTCTGAGTATGGCAGGCCAGGCCCGGGCAGATCTCATCCTTCACTGGAGGTTTGATGAGGGTTCCGGCGACGTAGCCAATGACAGCTCCGGAAATGGTCATGCTGGAACAATCGAAGGCGCTACATGGACCGTTAGCGACAAAGGTCCATGCCTGGAGTTCGGCGGTGACGGTGACCGCGTCGTTGACGAAAACGGTCCAGACTACCTCAATGGTCTGGATGCCGTGACACTCGCCGTCTGGATTAAATCCAATCAAGCCCCAACAGACGCAGGTTTTATCATCTGCGAGGAGCCCGATGGCGGTGACAACATTATAACCATGCGCTATGACGCCGCCGGCGCGACAAGTGGCGGTTCGAGCCTGCTGAAGATGGCAGTAGTAGCGCCGGGTGACGAACAGCAACTGGAGAGTTCCAGCAACCTTCAGACAACCGAATGGCAGCACGTTGCAATGACCTGGGCCCGCGGAGAGCAACTGCAGTTTTATGTTAATGGTGAATTGGACACACCTTCAGCCAATGGTGCGCCTCGGGATGTGAGCACGGGTGACGTGACAATTCTTATTGTTGGTCAGGGTGGTAAAGATTCCGGCGGAGGATGGAACGGCCTTATCGACGATGTACGTATTTACGATAACGCTCTGACGCAGGTCGAAATTCAGGCCGCTATGGAAGGTACGGTATGGCCTTATGCCATAGGTCCCATCCCGGCTGATGGTTCTTACCATGAGGACACATGGGTGAACCTTTCCTGGACACCAGGACCTTTTGCGGCCTCACATGATGTGTACATCGGCGAAAATTTCGATGCCGTCAACGAAGGCGCCGAAGGCACCTTCATCGGCAATCAGGCTGCGACGTTCCTTGTTGTCGGCTTCCCGGGATTTCCTTATCCGGATGGTCTTGTTCCGGGCACGACATACTACTGGCGAGTTGATGAGGTGAACGACGCCGACCCGAACAGCCCGTGGAAAGGCGATATCTGGAATTTCATGATCCCTCCCAAGACCGCCTATTTACCGGAACCGGTTGATGTCGCTGAATCCGTAGAAGTGAATGCCAACCTTACCTGGACGCCGGGTTTCGGTGCGAAACTGCACACCGTGTACTTCGGCGACAATTTTGACGAAATAAACAATGCCGAAGGAGGACTCCCCCAGGGAACTACAACATACAGCCCCGGCCCGCTTGAAATGGCCAAAACATACTACTGGCGGGTTGATGAGTTCGATGCCATCGACACCTATAAAGGTGATGTCTGGAGCTTTATAACCGAAGGCGCTGTCGGAAGCCCGAGTCCGGCTAATGGCGCAGTGGATGTTACACAGACACCTGTTCTGACATGGGTGCCGGGAGTCTTTGCCGATACACATGAGGTCTATTTCGGCACCGATGCAGCCTCTCTGGAGCTTAAAGGCAGCGGGAACCTCGGCGCCGAGAGCTATGACCCCGGGCAGCTCGAGTGGGACACCACTTACTACTGGCGGATTGATGAAGCCAATAATACCAATGTCAACAGCCCATGGACAGGTCCTCTCTGGAGCTTCACTACGGCCAACTTCCTTATCATTGATGATTTTGAGGCTTACAATGACCTCGACCCAATCGACCCGGACAGCAACAGGATATTTCTTGCTTGGTTAGATGGATTCGACAATCCGGCAATAAATGGTTCTGTTGTCGGTTACGCCAATCCTCCATTTGCAGAGCAGACAATCGTCCACAGCGGCAATCAGTCGATGCCGATGAGCTACAACAATGCTGTCGGTAAATCCGAGGCGACATTAACGTTGACTTCCAATCGTGACTGGACAGTGAACGGTGTCAACAGACTGACGATTTGGTACAGAGGTGAAACGGGCAACTCCGCTGAGGCTTTGTACGTTGCTCTCAACGGTAGCGCAAGGGTCGATAATGATAATCAAGATGCAGCAACAATAACAAGCTGGACGGAATGGAATATCGACCTGACGCGCTTTGCCGACCAGGGTGTGAACCTTTCTAATGTAAATTCGATTACCCTTGGCCTTAGCTCGGTTACCGGCGGTACAGGTATGATGTATTTCGACGATATTCGTCTGTATGCTCCGTAATCCGCATCAGTTGATTGTGTCATTTAGATAACGGATTTGCGTCATTTTGGGGTCTATACCGATTTAGGTATAGGCCCCTTTTCATTTTTATCCTTGAGATTCTTCCCGTTTGGAGCTTCGGCTGTGCTGCTAACTTTTCGGTTCTTCCGGATAATGAGTAGATGAACCTGTTAAATCGGGTCCCTGGAGTGGCTTGGAGAGAAAAATCGTGGCATCATTCTTCTTGCAATCTCAATTATCATTAGTATAATTTTTTTAATAAAGGCAAGCTAATTGGCATTTTACGGCAATAACTGCTTAAAGACGTTAATCGTCCGGATTTGACAGGCCTATATGTTGAGGGACATATCAACAGTTGCAATTCGCCCTTATCAAAGAGAATTGAACAAACCTACTGGATCGACCCAAATCGAGACGATATGCCTGTAGAACTGCTATCTCATGATTACAGTGAAGACGGGAAAACTGTTGAACTCAAATTACTCACTGAATATATCGACTATGCACAGTTATCCGATTGCAGATGGTATCCGGCCTATTGGCAAATGACGATTGAGGCGGGGAAGCAACCACGCAAAAGTTGTCGCAAGTTTTACTTGATTATCTCTACAGACATGAAATTAGATGTTCTTTGGTTTAAAAATCCCGAAGAACGACTTTGAAGTAGCATAAATAAATAAAAAGGCTCATAGTCTTTTGACTATCCACATCAAGCATCCTGCTTTGTAGCATTAAAATAAGCACGTTGTCATTTGACTATGGTTCGTTTCCCGATCTTTCACCGGCCGGAGCATGAAAAAGCACGTAGTCATTTGACTATCTCCAACCACTCTGATCACCTTTCTCCACCCCACCTAACAATTCCCCACCACCAAAAGACGCAACGTCCGATAATTTTTACTGCTTGCCATAGCTCCCCTTTCTGCCCATATTGACATAGCGTTGACATATTAAATGTGTCGATTTCCCACAATTTTCAGCAAAAAACGCTGGTAATTTTTGACAAATTTCAATTTTTCTAAAAAAATTTTTATTCCTTTATTCATAAGCACTTAGACTCATTCACTCCTCATAAAATCCCCGAATTTTCGTATCAATCGTGCAGGTTCCTCTAATTATAGAGGGACTGTTTTTTTTAGCCCCCGGCTAAGTCGTTTTGAATTTGAATCATTTGAATTTTGATATTGTTTAGGATTTAGATACCTGTCCTGCCTGTCCTGAGCTTGTCGAAGGAAGCGAGGTCGAAGCATTAGGATTTAGAATTTATGCGAGATACGATATTTAAAATACGCTTAACGCTCTACGCTGTCCGTCTTCTGTCTCCTGTCTCCTGTCTTCTGTATTCTTTCGTAAAAAGGCATTTAAATAATGAAAAAGGCAGGTTTTCTAAAGGGAAAACTACGAAAAGTTCTACTACTTTTCGTAGAAACAAACCCAAATCGAAACCAATCAAGCTTGTCCTCGAATGTCGTAGTCGGAGACCCAATCGCCGATGGGTCTGTTTGCGGACAAACTTATGAGAAAACCCCGAAGTTTGAGAATAAATTCTTCTTGACTAATGGGTGGATAATTTGGTATAGATAATGTTGTTGAAACTTTTACTAATACAGTTAGACATCTGTGCCTTTGAGTTTACAACGGACGCATTTCTTTTGGCTTGTAATAGAGGAGGAGTTACTTTGCAAAGCACAGAGTTGGAACGGCAACTTTATGCTTCGAAAGTGCAAATTTTCGCATTCCAGCTAAAAACTAATATTAATTCTTAAAGGAGGACTATTATGTGCAATAAAATGATTTATTTGGTTTCTTTTGCTTTAGTGTTGAGCCTGGCAGGTAACGCCTCATCAGACCTGGTAGTCCACTGGACACTCGATGAAGGTTCCGGCAGCGTGGCACATGACTTGTCCGGCAACGGCAACGATGGAACCTTGAATGGCCAGCCACAGTGGGCAACAGGCAAAACAGGAGGCGCCCTTCAGTGCGATGGTACTGATGACTACGTGGAGGTCTCTCGTGTTGTGCAGGATGACTTTACGTTAATGGCATGGATTAAAACAGATACGCCCGGCCTTAGTCTGGGCGCCCAGGGCTATCAGGGCAGCGGACTAATATGGTCGGACGTTGCCGGTGTGGCAAACGATTTTATCCTGGCGGTTCTGGATACAAAACTATCTTTTTTTTGTGGAAACCCGGATCTGTCAGTAAACTCAGACAGAGACGTTGTAACAGGCCAGTGGGTGCATGTGGCGGGCATTCGAAATCTACAGGAACAAAAAATCAGCATATATATTGATGGCGAACATGAAAAAACTCTTGATCATAGCAATAGTAATCCGTTGAATGCTCACGATGTAATTGCTGTCGGAGGCAACGTTCTCGATTCACGTTACTATACAGGGCTAATTGACGACGTCCGCATATTCGACCACGCTTTGACCGGCATCGAGGTTCTAAGCGCCATGCAAGGCCAGATATGGCCGTATGCCTGGAGCCCCACACCCGCTGATGGCCAGATGCATGCCGATACATGGGTGAACATTGCGTGGAATCCGGGTGGCTATGCAGTCTCACACGATGTTTATATTGGTGACAATTTCGAGGATGTAAACGCCGGTGCCGAAGGTACATTCATTGGTAATCAGACCGCAACATTTTTTGTTGCCGGCTTTCCGGGATTTCCTTTTCCGGATGGTCTCGTTCCGGGTACGACTTACTACTGGCGAATAGATGAGGTCAACGACACCGAACCGAACAGTCCGTGGAAAGGAGAAATCTGGAGCTTTATGATTCCACCCAAAACTGCATATAATCCCGAACCTGCTGATGGTGCCGAGTCTGTAGGTACGGATGCCACTCTTAACTGGACAGGAGGCTTCGGTTCTAAATTACACACGGTTTACTTCGGTGATAATTTTGACGAAGTCAGCAATGCCACCGTAGGTTCGCCTCAGGGAACTACAGCCTATGACCCAGGCCCGCTCAAATTGGCCGAAACTTACTACTGGCGGGTCGATGAGTTCGATGCAATCGACACATATAAAGGCGACGTCTGGAGCTTTATTACTCAGGGCGCAGTCGGCAGCCCGGAGCCGGTTAATGAAGCCGTAGATGTAAAGCAGACACAGATTCTGATCTGGACGCCGGGAGTCTTTGCCGACTCACATGAGGTCTATTTCGGCACAGACGCAGAAACTGTAAAAAATGCCGATACGACTTCGCCTGAATATAAAGGCAGCGGTAACCTTGGTTCCGAGAGCTTTGACCCCGGAAAGCTCCTGTGGGATACCACCTACTATTGGCGAATTGATGAGGCCAATAACGCAAATGCCGACAGCCCATGGACAGGTCCTCTCTGGAGCTTTACCACGGCAAACTTCCTCGTCGTGGACGATTTTGAGAGCTATAATGACCTGGACCCCGCCGAATCCGGGAGCAACAGGATATTTTTAGCCTGGTTAGATGGATTTGATAACCCGGCTATCAACGGTTCTGTAGTTGGTTACGCTAATCCTCCTTTTGCCGAGCAGACTATAGTTCACAGTGGTAATCAGTCGATGCCGTTTGCCTATGACAATGCTGTTGGGAAATCCGAGGCGACTTTAACATTGACGTACCCGCGCGACTGGACCGAGAATGGTGTCAATACTCTGGTAATTTGGTTTAGAGGTAATTCGACTAATGCCGCCGAACCAATGTATGTTGTTCTCAATAACAGTGCTGCGGTTACTAATGATAATCCTAATGCAGCACTGACAGGCTCCTGGACCCAATGGACTATCGACCTGACGCGTTTTGCCGACCAGGGCGTGAACCTTGCCAATGTCAATACAATTACTCTTGGTTTCGGTAACAGGAATAATCCCGTGGCTGGCGGTGCAGGTATGGTGTTCTTCGATGATATTCGTCTGTATGCTCAGCAACCGGCAGTACCTTGATCTACAGGTAGCAGTTGAATGTGTCATTTAGATAACAGATTTGTGTCAGTTTGGGGCCTATACCGATTAGGTATAGGCCCCTCTACTACTAACTATCGGGGGGCAATTTTTAATAATAATATTTGAATTCTATATCCACATCCCACATATCGGGCAGGCCTGGCTTTTGAGTAAGCTTGACCCGATTACACTGCAAGTTTGCCCAGCGAAGCTGAATCGTCGAGAGAAACTCGGCAAATTTGACTACGTCAATCTGTTTGAGGCTTACAGTAGCACTCTGGCTTTTCTCGCCGCGTGAGGTTTGGGGCGCAACTGCATTTAGGTCCCACTTGCTCGGTGGTATTTTGCTCGTGCTGGCAACCCTTGCCACCACTTTATCAAAATTAAATTCGATATCGACATCATTGGAATCAGTATATTCATGTCGGTCGGGATCAAGAGTTAAAATCTCCATCATTATCGCCTCAGCCTTCTTAAACTGGGCTTGCTGGTCTTCTTGATTTTTTTCTGCGGCCGGTAAATATACCGCCCAGACTAACAACGGCCACAGGCACACTATAACAGGCGTGAGTATGTAATATAAAATCGGATTCTTGTATATATCTTTCATATAAAATATTCCTCAGCGACTACTTCGGCGCCAGTGTTATATTAAAGTTGTCACGGGCACCTTTAATACCAAACTTTTGTCTTAAAACATCCAGGCCGTTGTTCCTCAGCGTTTCTGAGAATTTTGTGGTATTCTGCCGGCTGGAAGTATCGCCAGTCACGATAATGTCCTTTGCTGCAATGGTGATAGACTTTATATTCAGATTCGTCTGTGCTCCACATTTATTAAATGCCGTCAGAAGCAATGTCAGTTTCGACGAAATAGATTTTTCACCTTTAATGGTTATCAGGCCCTTCTTTGCATCTCTTATGCGCCCCAACTCGCTTCTAAGTTTCCTGACGGCTTCCACCGGCTCTGTTTTAGCCGGAAGCTTATCACCCAACATAACAGCCGAGTAGTTTTGTGCAAACCTGGCGCGGAGCTTATTTCGGGACTTGTTCTTCGTAAATAACTGCGTATGAAAATACAGGCCGACAGCTATCAAAAGGACCGTAACAGATATCGCCGCAAACTTAAGCGCCTGCTGCGTTTTAATCTTTTTGCCCTGAAACGGACTGAAGTCGTCACGGAAATTTACCCGGCGTCCCTTTTCCGAAAGAGCCAGAGCCGCCCCGTAGGCAATAGCATAATCAACGTGGCACGGCCATCCTGGCCGTGGCTCCACGGGCTTGAAGCCCGTGGAACGGTCGGCTGGAATTTGATTTTCGGCTCCGGCCTCATCGAGCCAGCCAATTCCATCGGATTCAATACTCAGCTTTTCACTGAGCTGCTGATGGTTTACTGTCCCGGCAGAGTCGAAGACTTTAAGGTAATTTATTGGCTCGCCGCTTTTAACCAGAGCAGTCGTTACAAGCACTTCTCTTGTGAGCAGCTCGCTTCTGTTCTGCATCGGGCCGACCAGAAATGTCCGAACCGCAGAGGCCTTCTGGATCCCCGCCTTCCCCGAGACAGGCGGTATAATTAAATAACCATTCCGGCTTGAAAGTATCCCGAATACAGTCCCGGGCTGCCGGGATTCGGCCGAAGGCGCCTTGCGGCAGATAAATCTCGATAAACAACTGACATCCGGCTCTATAGTTACCGGGTCAAGATTATGCGCCTGCAAAGAATCAAGCATTTCCGATAGTATCTTTCGCTCTGAGGTGAAAACCGTAAGTTCAGAACCCTCCTGCCCGGCTGATGTTATCTCAAAGGCCAACGCAATATTGGCTATGTCCATCGCAAGGGCCTCTTCCGTATCAAACCTTATAGTGGCCGAGATTTGTTTCGGGTCGCTAAACTCACTGTGCACACTATGCTGCATAAAAATCGCACAATCCAGAGCGACCGCAACCTCGGAATATGACCATCTCCGCTGGGCGCAGCCCTGGGCAATGAGACCCGCCAGGGCCTGCATGTTCGCCTGCTCCTTCTCTTCGACAGAGACGCTAAAGCAACCCAAAACCTTTCCGATTTTGCCGAACAGATTGAGACAAACCACCGTTGCCGTGTCCCTGCTTATGTAAATTCCCAAGTAGTTCTGAGATTCCACTACCAGCAAACTCCTAAATAGTTGTTAGCATTCAGCCGTTAATTACGGCGATTCGTTGTACTTTTCCACCGTCTTTCGTTATCGCGATAATGGTTGAGGTCTTTGCCACACCGCTCACCGCAGTTACTTTTATCGTGAAAAACCTGCTGACGGTTGTGATATATTTTTCACATTTATCTATAGAATCGGAATATCTGAACAGTTCTGTTTTCAAGGCCTGAAAATCACTGAAAGGCTCTACACGCCTTCGCTGAATGATTTCTTCGGCGATTTCGACCTGGTCGCCGCCGAAAATGAAGGCCGCCTCCAAAACATGCCTCGGTGCGGTATTTATATTAACCTTCATCGCGCCCCATAGTCCCATATATTTCAAAGCCGACTCACTCCTTCTATCCGGACCGGTGATAATTGGTCTGGCAAGGGCCTCGGTATCAATAAGTGAGCTGTGAAAAAGCTTGGCAAAATGCGTGGTTTGTTGAGCAATCTGGTCAGGAACTTTTATAGTTTGTCTGCTTACCCGTGTCGGGGTAGTTCTGCTGGTACGGCTTTTAACACTGGACGCTCTCGATTTTACCGGCGTTCTAACCGTTCTTGTTATAGGCTTAAAATCAATCGCGAAAGGTCTTATTTTACCTATTTCCTGCAGCTCAAGTTTCAGCGACTCAATCTGTTCGGTATTAAGTCCGGTCATTTCACAGAAAATTTCGAAACCTGCCTCGGCCTCACGTTTTATGTCCTCATCATCCAGCATAGCCCATCCGAGCGGGTATTTTGCATTTTCGTCTTGAACTTCGATTCGGACTTTGGCCGAGCCAATTTCGAACTCGACCGGCTCGGTTACAAAAGGCCAGGCCGGACCGTACGGCCCCGCAATCGTCACAGGACCATAGCTGTCAAAACCATCCATCTCCATTTCATCCAGGCCGATATCATTAACATTATCACTACCGAAAAGCTCATCAATTTCGCCGATACCAACCTTGCCTCTGGAGTTCCTGTTGTCTTCAAACATTGTTAGCTCTAAGTCAAGGCCCCACTGCTCCAAAAGCTCCTGATACTCTGCCGGAGTAAGATAAAACAAGTCGGAAAAATCCGGCTCATTAGGCCGGCTTATCAGTTGAGGGTCAATTTCCTCCAATGTAGCAAGAGCATACTTTACCGCCGAGTCGCATCCGTAGCGGGCGCTGCTGTAATCTATCATATAATGGTCGCGGTGACGTTGGGCCGCGACACGAGCACTTAAAGTATATCCAAGCATCGAGAGCACAACCAGAATCACCAGCGTTACCAGCAGCACAAAGCCCCGGCGGCCATGAAAATTATTTAGTTTTTTCACACTTTTTTTCATCGTCTTACTTCTTTGGTTTTTTTAGGACTGTCCGGCTGAGCTTTCTCACCGTCGGGCAAAGGCTCATTTCCCTGCTCTTTTTCTTGGCCTTCGGCTAATCCACTTTTCTCAACAGTGAATTTGATTTTTCTGGTTCTGTCGATTGCTATAGTTCGAATGATTTTTTCCTCTTCCGGCACGTCAAGCGTACCACCGACCGTCTTAAAAGGCTCGGCGCCGGAAATAGTAACCTCAATACCCGGAGGCAAAGATGTGGAAGTCCATTTCTCCAGATACGATGTACCCCAGGGTACCTTTATCTTGAAATAGGTAATCCCGGAGCAAAGCGGCACAAAAAGCTCTTTTTCCCAATCACTTTTGTTCTTGTCGAGAAGCTTGTCTTCCAGAGCGACTCCGCTGTGGCTTCGGTACAGAACAAGACCGTCCACGTAACTCGCGAAGTCATAGTTTGTCTGCCAGACTATGCTTTCAAAAGTCTGCTCCTGATTCCTTCTGTCAAAAAAAGTTTTTGTAATTGTAAGCCTGGCAGTGGGAAAACCGTTTTCGAATTTATTCTCAATATTGATTTTAGTGTCCGCTCCGGTGGCAATTATTCCGTCGAGGTCCTCGGCGATGCGCTGCATAACCTCAGACAGCAGCCGCGAGCTGTCAAGCTTGCGTGTAACCGCGGCAGCCGAACGCTCGGCCCGGTTATAAACAACAAGCACCGCGACTAAAACCATCGACCCTATTGTCAGGGACGTAATGACTTCAGCCAGCGAAAAACCCAGCCTTGTTCTCGATTTGCCAAAAGCCTTTTTCATATTATATCCGGTCCCGCCCGATTCCATCGCAATCAATACCCCTATCGTCGATTTTTCATCAATTCCCAAACCTCAGAGATATCCATTTCATCGAGCTCATCATAAGTCAGGCCCGTCTTTGGATCTATATCATCCTGCCCGCCGCCGAGCCTGCCCTGTTTCTCCATCATCTTGATTAGCTCTGCTTCTGACTGCACCTGCAGTTTTTTGTCTTCGGCGCTGGGCTGGCCGTTGTTGATCTGGTATATATCAAGATTCATCCTGACGAAGGAGCCTTCCCCGGTCTTAAGCAGACCATTCTCAAGCCAGCCTTCGATGGTCTCGACATCGACACCGGCATACTCAGCGGCTTCTTCTATCGTCGCGATTAGCTGGGCCGCCAATTGACCTTCCTCATCCTCACGCGACATAACGTCAAGCAGTTGATTTTTTGTTAAATCGGTCAGCCAGTGTGTCAGTTCAACCGTCTGCTCCTGCCCTTCAGAATCGATATATTGACTCGAGCAAACACCCCTGAGCCACATCCGCGACGTTACCGGCTCGTAAAAAGTCTCGACAACAGTCTGCCAGGTAATTTCCGGATATATATCACTGTCGCCGTACTCAACCGTCTCCTCAACTGATTGCAAAGCAAGCAGCTTTTCCATATTCTCGCGCGCAACTTCAAAGGCCTGCATACGCAGGGCCGTATCCGCACCCGAGGCCGCACATCGGTTTATTACAACCAAAACGCTTATCATTACAAGCGCAAGAATATTCATAGCAACCACAACTTCTACCAGCGTAAAAGCCGGTTTACTCAATATTTTCTTAGAAAAGTACTTCATCTTTACTTTTCGGCCCTAAAAGCCCAACATCACCCGGCTCTAACGTTACCATTCTATTTAGCCGATTGACAACAATCGAATACGGCTGCTCATTTTCATCGAGCAGCACGATTTTCCCGCCGTATTGCCAGCCCGAATGGCCAGCCCTGAACTTCGCCCTGTCCTCACTGGTGGATTCGCCGTCGTCGAACATAACATAAGCCACCCGGCAATTCTCGCTGAAAAAATCTTCTACAATAATCTCCTCTTCAAACACCTGTGTAAGGTCCGGGTTCGTAATCTCACGAAGCATATATCCCTGCTCCGGTATATCGATAATAACTTCATATCTTCTGTCACTCTCGCCCGCGGCACTGGCGGCCATTTGCATCGTCGAAACAAATTCCTGCACTCGGGCCTTGAACGTACTCTTCCTGAGCATTCCGAAAAGGTGTATTTGCACCATAAATGCAGACAACGCAATCACCACAATCACCACCATCAATTCGGTCAATGTGAAACCTGAACCAGCGCTCAGCGTATAACGTTCAGCGTATAGCTTCTTTTTTCTATCCGCTGTACGCTCCACGCTATCAGCTATCTCAGTATGCATCTGTGCTGAGCAAGTCATCCTCAGTGCCCTCTTCACCATCGGGACCCATACTCCT
>CAZZAX010000105.1:0-21144 GCA_964653075.1 uncultured Pirellulales bacterium | reverse complement strand
CAGGTAATCAGAAAATCAGGGTGCAGATTATCAGGAAAGCAGGTTATCAGGCAGGTGAACAGGGGGTATAGAAAAACATAATTATTCCAAAGAATAAACTAATGGGGATGAAGGTGTTGTGTTTTGAGCGTTTTTTGTCGAAAATACCGCATATACCCGCATGCTTAGGCACAAGTAGACGCGAATTTTCATTTATACAGCATTTCTGCCGGAGGCCAGCATGAGCATCGTACTATCACGTAAACACGGAGTGGTGAAGTGATTTAAAATGGTGCGAACCGGAGGCAGGAATGCGATGTAGAACCATCCCCAAGCAACATAAGGCATCCCCAAGGGATTACGCACCTTAGGCGCAGGCTTGAGGCTACCAGCCGCAGTTCATACCAGACAAACATTTTAAAAGAAAGAAATCCTCAAAAGACTGATGCAGTCTTCAAAGGATTGATCACAAAACTTCTAACGCACTGAATGAGGGGCCGAGGTACGGGGTTCCCTCTATTCAGATGTTAGCAATTGTCACGAACTACTCCTTGCCTCCTTAGATACCTCTCCTTGGGTCTGAAAAGGCATATTTGGAGGCAAATATCGTTCCAGATTCTGGTACATTTCTCCTCGAACTTGTTCGAGGAATCTACTCAGTTGATCGTAGGTACCTATTGTGCACCAGACAGCACTGCGGGACCTGAAGAGACCGAGCCACAAAGGGCCGTTTGGTGCAGAACCTGGCGGACGCGTAATGGGGGAGAAGAATGGAACCTCCTGACCGTCCTCAAATGTTACGCTTAATGGACCATTGCCTTGCAGGCAATGAGTCTCAAACACATCAGATGCAACACGTAGTACCCCGCTTTCCGGGATTGTGAAGATATAGCGGTTTCCTTCAATCTTGTAGCCACCACTATGGCCGCGTGCTTTTTCGATTTTGTAGACGCCGGAGAAACCAACAGGAAGGATGTGATGCTCGGTGGGAGGCTTTGGTGAGCAACCTACTAGAGCCAACAGGATCATCAAGATAACACAAATTCGCATGTCACCTCCTAAAATATAAGCTAACAATGTATATATGGTTCCGTATAAGAACCCAAACAACGCTGGTTCTGCAGCATAAGAATCCAGCGAGTAAATCGTGATTCGGCTTTTAACTACTTTCACCTCAAAAAGATACAGGAATATCTGCAATTTATCCAGGGATTTTATTCAGATCCGTATAAGACAACTTTACAGGGCTGCTCCTGAGACCGTCCAGAGGGCTACGCACGCCTATAAGGGCCGCTATTCCTTAGACTCCGTCCCCGTCAGTGTCATATTCAGGGCAATTCAACTCACGGATAATATGCTCCTGCTGCCAAGAATGTTGTTATATATCCAAAGATGAAGGCGTTTCTCACGTTGAAAATATTGATTAATTTAATAAAAAATAATTGGTTCGCTTGCCAGTTTGGAATTTACACCGCTAAAAAGAAATATTCAAGGAAAAAATGTGCCAGAGTATAAAATATGGCGTCCATTAGCCGGACATAAACTACTGGGCCAATCGCTTGATTCCAAGTGGTAACTCGAATTAGAGAGCGAAAACTGACGCTCAGGACAGGCTCTTGCGACAATGACGAGCTATATAGCATTTCTCAGAGGACGGCATTCTAAATGATTAATGATAATTGATGATCTCTTGGGGGCCCCTTTGGGATAAATTGATTATTTGGGTTACCGGCTCCCCGATTTGAGTGGAGGACAAGTTTAGTTTGTTGCTTGTGCTGCCGGAGGCCAGCATGAGGCTCGTTTAGTGTTACGGAAGTCCTGTAAAGGACGTAGTAAATAAAAATAGTACAAACCGCAGGCAGCACAAAGCAGGCGGAGTGAGTAAAACAGGTGCGAACCGAACGTTGAAATGCGGATTGGGGATAAACAGGATTGGTATAAGTTGCAGGATTTTGGTAAATTCCGGAACCGAGCGGTATTCATAATTTCTGTATTCTTATTGATATTTTCGATTATTTTCGTATAATAAAATGGGTTTGCAGGCACTATTTAATGTAACAAGTTTTGTGAGAAAATTTGCATTATTAGAGTGCCTTTTGCTAATGAAGGGTGGTTGGTTTAAATTTATGAGTTCTGCAAAATTGAAGTTAGGCATATATTATTTTAGAAAATCTTCTTTCACGATTTTCTAAAAATAATTGTTTGCCGTGTGATAACATAATATTAAGTAAAACATTATGCAGGTCGTTTTTTAGAAAGAAAAAATAAAAAGGAAATTTTTTCTTTCCAAAAGTATGCCTAACTTCAATTTTTCAGAAGTCTATTAGATTTTAGTTAGGAGGACATGACAATGAAAAGGTCAATATTCGCATCAATATCAATTCTTTTGCTTTGCGGGGTCGTATCGGGTTATGAGATGGAGATATCGTGGATTCATGGAGAGGACCCGCCTGATTTCAGTAGAACACCTGAGAACCCCACAACAGCGGACTTGATTTATTTTACGGTGCCGACCGACGTTTTTATGAATCAATGGCAGGCCGAACGCGTTCTTGGAGGTACGCCCAGCCTTTACATAGACCCTGTGGCAAAGGAAATAGAACTATGGTTTCAGGGGCCGGCATATGAGGGGCCTATCTTCTTAGATCCTGATCCTGTGAGTGGGCTGGAAGGTCATTTCGGGCCCCTGGAAGAGGGTACGTGGCTTTTGAATGTGCATTTTCCGGGAGTTATCTGGTTTGACAGTTTCGAAGTTAGCCCCCCTACCCCTGTTATCTCCGGGCGGGTACGAACGAGCAGCGGAGCGGGGATTGGCGGGGTGAATCTGGCTTTCAGTGGCGTCGGCAGCGCTGTTACGGACAGCAGCGGGTTTTATGCCAAGAGAGTGCCGGACGGCTGGTGGGGAACTGTTACGCCAAGCAAGGGCGGTTACATTTTTAGTCCGTCACAGAGGTCTTATGAGGATGTAACTTATGATATACCGAACCAGGATTATGTGGGTATTACGGTGCCGCCACCGCCCAATGATTATTTTACCGAGTATTTTTCATCGGACGAGGATGTCTTCGATTTGTCGAACAGGTCGGTAATGTTCACGCCTACGACCGACGGTACGTTCTACAGCGGTAGTCAACAAGAGATTACGAAGCTGCCGACCGACCCGGCCGGAGGTGAGGAGCTGTCGCTGGGTGACGATGATTATGAGTATGTCCAGTTGAAGGGAACGGAAACAGTTTTTATCTTCAGTCACAGCTTTGCGGGCTTCTATGTCGGCAGTAACGGTTACATAACCTTTGGCGAGGGAGATAACGAACATTCAGAGTCTTTTTTGAAACATTTCGATACGAAGCGTATATCAGCTTTGTTCGAGGACCTTAATCCATCCGGGGGCGGAACGGTAAGCTGGAAAGAGCTGGCGGACCGTGCGGTTGTGACGTGGGAGAACGTTCCCGAATACGGCAGCGGCAATTCCAATACGTTCCAGATTGAGATGTTTTTTGACGGGAGGATACAGCTTTCATGGCTTACTATCGAGGCGGTGAACGGGATTGTGGGTTTGTCCGACGGTTTGGGTGTGCCGGTTGATTTCGAAGAGACGGACATTTCGGAAAAGTATCCATTGGTGCCTGCCGTGCTTATGAATTTTACGGAGCACTTTTCTTCCGAGGCGGACACCTTTGACCTTTCGAACAGAACGATTATGTTCAAGCCAACGACAGACGGTACTTCCTACAGGGTTAATCAGAAAAAGATTACACAACTGCCGACCGACCCGGCCGGAGGAACGGAGATGGAACTTGAGGATGATGATTACGAGTTTGTAAAGTTAAGCGGCCAGGCGACGGTGTCTATATTCGGCAGCGTTTTTGCGAACTTCTATGTAGGCAGCAACGGTTATGTAACCTTTACGGAAGGCGATGACGATTATTCCGAATCTCTGCCCGACCATTTTGATACAAGGCGAATATCACTCTTGTTCAATGATCTCAATCCATCCGGAGGCGGGCTGGTAAGCCGGAAGCAATTGTCGGACCGAGTGGTGGTGACGTGGGAGGACGTTCCCGAATACAGCGGCAGCGGTTCCAATACATTCCAGGTTGAGATGTTTTTTGACGGTAGGATACAGCTTTCCTGGCTTGGGATTGAAGCTGAGAACGGCATTGTGGGCTTATCCGACGGTCTTGGTGTGCCGGAAGATTTCGAGGAGACGGATTTTTCAGAGCTTTGACAGCACAGGCTTCAAATCGATAGCGGTGAAGTTGAAAGACTGGTGGGGCCGGAGTGCGGCGGGATTTATCCTGACAAGAGAGCCCCAATCTACATTTCCGGTAATGAATTTCGATTTACCTTTTTCCGTTTTTCCTTTAGAATCAGGTCATGGTTTATGTTTGGTCTATAGTATTAGTTATTCTGAATTCAGCGTGGCTTGGACTGGTCGTTTTCGGCCTGCCGGGTAACTGGCTGATTGTGGTATCCACGTGCCTGTTCGCGTGGTGGCGATTAGGTAATAGAGTTTTTTCCGTTTATACATTGGCAGCTATTGTGGTTTTAGCTGTTCTGGGCGAGCTTGCGGAGTTTACGGCGGGGATGATAGGAGCCAAGAAATCGGGGGCAAGCTGGCCCGGCTCAATTGCGGCACTTTTCGGTGCGGTAACGGGCGCGGTCTTTGGTACGTTTCTGATACCAGTACCGTTTTTGGGGACCCTTCTTGGCGCCTGTCTTGGTGCGGGGCTGTGCGTGTGGGGGATGGAGTTCTCCCGCGGCAAGAAGGCCGAGCATTCATTGCGGTATGCCGTGGGGGCAGGACTGGGTGAATTTTTCGGTATTACCACTAAATTTGCCCTGGGGATTGTCATCTGGTTTATCGTTGCCGTAGCGGCCTTTTGGCCATGAAAAACATTCAACCAACCATTCCATAAAAGCACATCCGGCCGATATAATCCGGCTTTTGTTCTTGTGAAAAGTCCGGAAAAAACATAACATACGACTTGTCAAGGACAATTATCAATCACATCTGAAAAATGTTCCCTGTTTGTTTGCTGAAAGCAGTCTTGTTTATTATATTTTAATTGCTGGAGTTAGCTGCGAGGCCACTCCAGAAGACACAATGTGGAGGAAGGTATTATGATTGAAGTGTCCGCGAACGTGCCCGGTGCAGGTTTAAATTCGATAGCCAGTGACGGGGCTCATAATTCGGCAAAAGCAACAGCTTCCGTAAAGATTGCTGACGATGATGCGTCAGTGGCGATAATTAACAATCTAATCCAGCCGGGAGCAGCCAACAATCCTGTTAACAGCAGTAATGATCTTACCGTAACCGGAATTATCAAAGAGAATGTGCAACTGCTAAAACAATTGGCACAGAAATTAGAGGAGCGGCTTCGAGAACTTGGTGATAACGTTGACAGCTTTAGGGACTACGGAGTTTTAGAACGCCTCAAAGAACAAATAGGCGCCTTCAATGCCGACGGCGTATTAGAAAACCTAAAGGAAGGAATTAAGGCCTTAACATCCAGCAACAACGGATTGGAAAAGCTTAAGGAAGAAATAGAGGCGGTTCTGGCTTTCGAGGGATTTCTGCTTGGCGTTCAAGAGGAAATAGACGGGTTTACAAAGTATGTAGAGTCTCATCTTGAACAAGTTCCGGACATTGAGAGGAGCATAAAAGAGATAAATGAGAACCTGGAATTAGGCAAGTTTACGGTAGCAAGGATGATAGAAGAAGCTCTTAGGGCAATGCGGGGTCAGGCACACCTGGACCCGGAAAGAGTCTTGCGTTTTCTGAAAGACGCGGTAAAAGTAGATGCGACTGAAAGCACAGAATAACGCTATGCGATTCAGGGACAAACCGTTCCAATAAAAGTTTTTCGTACAACAAAGCTGTCTGTATATTATAATCGGGACCTGAGGGAGGGGGCAGGTCCCGAAAATTTTTTATGTCAGCTCAAATTCGTGGAGAAAATAGTCCGAATAAGAATTTTCCAAGTTATTAGATGCCGGCTGTTGAGCCTTGACACGGACAATCCTAATCTGCTATACTTTATATAAGTAACGATTGGGGGATGGAGGATTAGGATGTTATGAAGGCCGGTAATTCGCGAGTTCTGCGGACAATTCCTTTGGTTCTAATTGCTTTGCTATTCAGCTTTACTGCTTACGGCAAGGTTATATATGTGGATGATGACGCAGTCGGGGCCAATAATGGGACGAGCTGGGAGAATGCGTACGTTTATCTTCAGGATGCATTGATGAGGGCTTCAGAAGGTGACGAAGTTCGAGTTGCACAGGGTATATATAAACCAGATCAGTTCGTCCTGAGTAAAAGAGCAAATTTGGGTCGAAAGGAAACATTCCAGCTAATGGATGAAGTAGCTATTCGAGGTGGTTATGCCGGTTTCGGAGAAGCTGATCCTGATGCGCATGATGTGCAGTTGTATGAGACGATTCTCAGTGGGGATTTGAATGGTGATGATACTGAGATATTAAATGCGAGTGAATTACTGTTTGATAAAACAAGACTGGAAAATGCTTACCATGTTCTAACTGCATATTTCGTTGATGCTAATTCTACATTGGATGGTTTTACTATAACCGGTGGTAACGCAGATAAACAAGATGGGCATACAAACGGTGGAGGTATATATTGTAATAGCAGCAATTTGGAAATATTAAATTGTGTATTTCAAGGTAATACAGCGGAGCAATTCGGAGGAGCGATTTATATCTATTACTCAAGTGAATTTATAGTTGAGAACTGTAAATTCGTCTGTAATGCCTCAAGTTCAGGTGGTGCTATAAGGAGTGAATTAGGTGATCCCGATTTTAGAAATTGTTCTTTTATTGAAAACATCTCCGGTGGTTCAGGAGGAGCAGTTCTTAGCAGCAGCGGAACTCCATCATTTATCAATTGTAGATTTGATTTCAATTCGAGTGATATGGGAGGTGGTATATACACTTTTGCTTATTGTGATTTGATGCTGACCAACTGCACTTTTACCGGTAATTCAGCTACGTATTATGGCGGTGGGGTTTATAATAAAACTCATATAGATAAACAGCTCATTATGGGCTGTATGTTTAAGGACAATTATGCCGGATATTTAGGTGGCGGGCTTTACAATACACATAACAGTAATTCGATTGTTCAGAACTGTCTATTTGTTGGAAACTCATCAGGAAGCTGGGGTGGAGGTATCCATTTTTACGACTGTAATTCCGAAGTAATAAATTGTACCTTAGTAAATAACGAAGCAGCAAAAGGAGGGGCTGTCGGATTCGGATTTTTCAACGAGAAATTACCCAGCAATGTGAAGTTAAGCAACTGTATCCTGTGGGATAATGGTCAAGAAATATATAACGATGACGAATCATTTCACGATATAACATACAGTTGCATACAGGGTTTCTCTTTTGGCAGATCGAGTAAGAATAATGGGATTATTACAAGCGTTCCTTGCTTTATAAGTCTCGGGTGTTGGGCGCATATCGAAGATGTGAATGTTGCAGTGGAACCGAATGATCCTAATGCTTTATGGGTTGAAGGTGATTATCATTTGAAATCGCAGGCCGGCAGGTGGGACCCGAACAGTGAGAGCTGGGTGTTGGATGATGTTACGAGTCCGTGTATCGATGCGGGTGATCCGAACAGTCCGGTTGGGGATGAGCCGGAGCCGAACGGCGGCAGGATTAATATGGGGGCATACGGGGGGACGGCTGAGGCGAGCAAGTCAGGTTCTGCGTGGTGGTTTGAAACTACGCAGGGACCGATTGTTGCCGAGGGGCTTGGTGTTATACTGCCTCATGAACATATTTTTACCGACCTTAGGGGGCCGGGGACACGAGGGTACGGGCAGGCGGATGCGGCGGATGTGGTGCGTGTTATGGCGCCATTACTGGAGGAAGCGAAGCTAAAGGGAGTGGGACTCCTATTTGAGTGCAGCAGTATCGGCGTGGGGAGGAATGCTTCTATTCTTTCGGAGGTGTCTGCGACATCGGGACTGCCTGTGGTGGTGCCGACGGGAGTTTATGGGCGGGCGAATTTTGCACCGGTTGAGCATAGGGACATGAGCGAGGATGAATTGACGCAGCTATTTATAAGCGAGATTCGTGAGGGGATTGAAGGAACCGGAATTAAGGCCGGCTTTATCAAGATAGCGACCGGCGGCGGTAATATGACGGCGCTGGAGGAGAAGTTCCTTCGAGCGGCCGGACGCGCTGCGCGGGAGACTGGAGCGGCGGTTGCAAGTCATACGACAGTAAGCAATAATGCTACGAGACAGGCCGATATACTGGAATCCATCAGTCCGGAGATACGGTTTATCTGGGTGCATGCGCAGAGCGTGAACAACAGAAGCCTGTACCGGCAGCTGGCGGGGCGCGGGGTCTTTATTGAGTTCGATTCGCTGGATTGGAATCCGGGGCAGGACTCGACTTTTATATCGGCAATCAAGGACCTGCTGGCGGGGAGTTATGGGGAGCAGATTTTGCTTTCGCATGATGCCGGGTGGTATCAGCCGAGAGAGCAAAACGGCGGGACGCAAATGCCTTATACATACCTTATAGATACTTTCATACCGAAGCTCAGGGACAGCGGCGTTGATGATGAGGCGATTCGGATGATTACCGAGATTAATCCCATTCGCGCTTTTGGTTTCAATCAGGATGTAAATCCGTAAGGCTCAATCAATCGCTTGTGCGGCTTGAAGTGGAACTGGCACTGTTCGGGAGGAGTTCCGAGCACTTCAATCTTGTCAAAATCCCCCTGCCCCATTCCGGCTTCGGCAAATGCTTTTAGATACATAATCTGTGTCGGGTCGAATCCCATCAGCTTTGTCGCGAGGGTGTCCATTGCGAGCGGGTCGAGGCTTGCCAGGGCGAGTCTTGTATCGACGGGTGTTCCGCTACCCGGGCCGTTGCCTTCCATAGCTACGAAGCCGTCGATGACGCCGAGGTCGGGATAGATTTCCTGGGCGAGGTGGAACATGTTGTAGTGCAGGAGTGCCTCGCGGGAGAAATTGTAGTCGGAGTGCATAAGACGCTTGTGGTTTGTCTTGTAGTCGTTAAGAGGTGCGCCGAGTAAGATATTTTTGAGCGAGAGGGTCGTAACAACGCGGTCGTGGGTCTTCATTTTGGCCGCGGAGATTATGTATAAATCGGGGTCCAGGAAGGTCGAGATAATGCGGATGGGTGTCGGGCGGTGACCTTTGCCGAAGACATAACGGTATTGACAGGGCTGGTGGTTGAGGTCAAGGAGCTTGACTTTATATTCCTTCTCCAGCGGCATGTAGCCGTAGTTTTTGAATCCATCGAATGTGCCCTGTCTGGAGATTGTGGATTCGCCAATAATAATCTGATGTTTGAAGTGGGGCTTGAGGAAATCCAGGATTCCTCTTACCGCTTCGACGTGGGTGGCGGCAAGCTGGCGAGTTGTGATTACGAAGTTCGGCTTTATGAGAATTTTCTTTTTATCGCCTATGGAAGTGAGGACCTCGTCTTCGATTTTCTTCAATGCCTGATATACGATGTCCCTGCGGTCGTTGCCTTTTATCAGAGAGACTTTAGCGGGGCCTGCGGTGGAGAATATGCCATTTTTTTTGACCCATGGGCTTCCGGGTGCGGCATGGCTCAGGGCGGGGCCGAGGTATTTTCCGCCAAGGGCAAGGCCGACAGCGCCTAATCCAAAACCTTTTAAGATATCGCGACGATTGAGATGTTTTTCGTTGTTTACCATAAGAAAGACCTTTCGTTGTTATATTTTGATACATTATAACAATTGAGGGCAGAGATGTCGAGATGTTAAAGGACATGTCATCGAAAGCGTCAACAAAATCTAATATTACATTTCTGGATCCCTGCTTTCGCAGGGATGACGACGAGAGCAGGTCATTTTGGATTATCAGCAAAACGTATCGGGCGGGGGCAGTTGTCGATGAACTTGAGTGCTTCATTGATAAAAATCTCGCCGGTCATTTCGCCCAGGCAGGTCCTGGTGATATATTGATAGCGGTCGAAGCTGTCCCAATCCTCCTTTGTGAGTATGTAGCCGAAGGCGTCGTTTGTAAGACCGAGAAGGAAGTTGTGGCCGCCGTGCATCTTTCGCTTGAGATAGTAGCCGATGTTCGGCAGGGCCTCGCCGGGGATGGTAAGGATTTGTGCATTGGCGATGTTGATGACGTTTAGCTGTGTGGAGATATTATGGCTGTTCCGCAGCTCAAAGCCCAACGGGGACGCCTGAACAACAGCACGGAGCAGCTCGGAATCTACGGGAAAAACGACTGTTTTACCTGCACAATACAGATGAGGATTGGAAAGTATGCTGGCATCAGAGACTATACGTAGAGATTCATCGGCGAGCAGGCGGCCAATACGGAGGCACTCGTCCCATGTCCGGAGGTCTTTGCCGTTCGGGCCTCGACAGTCGGCTGTTACCATTCCTCCCAGTGCGCCGTTCATAAAGATTCCGGTGCCGCCGCCGCGTTCTTTGATTCGGTCGTAAAGGGGGCCGACGAAGTCGGGGGAGAGTATTCCCTGCTCGGAGCCGATTACTTCGGGGTGACAGGCGTAATTGACGAGCGTTATGAATGGTTCGCCTTTGGTGTCGAGGGCCTGAATCACATCGCAGCGCGGGTCGTATAACTGCTCGGCGTAATAGTTATAGGCGATTTTGCCCCTGGCATTGCCGGTAGCAATTTTGATTTTTGCGGGCCGGAGCTTGCCGATTGCCTCGTTAATCGCGTCGGCCAGTTTTGTGCATACGTCATTTACGTACTCAAGGTCGATGCCGGATTTTCCGGTTCTATCGGGGAAGCCGTAACAGTCCGGGGCGCTATGGGTGTGGGTGGCGCCGATGAGGATATTTTGAGGCGGGATGGATGGGACCCTGGCACGTACTTTGTCGCAGAGGACGCCGGGGAAGCCGAGGAAATCTGTACTGCAAATTGCCACGCGGGTTCGGTTGTTTTCGAGGATTAGGGCGCGGACGCTGAGCCTGCCGAATGTGCGGGTTGTGGGTTTCGAAGGTCCGACGCCGCCCGAGACGGGCAGAAGCGGGTCTGGGGTGACATCGCGAACGGCAATGGCGGCGCGGAAAGCAGCGCCGGTTACTTTGCAGTTTACAAGGCAGAAAAATGCTGCAAATGAGATTACTAATACAGGAATTAAATTATACTGTTTTCCGTTCACCGTTATCTCCTTTGGCTTTTTAGTGCCGGCAATCTTATATAAAACGATATTTATTTTTTAGTATCCATCAGTATTTGGTTTTTATTTTTACTTTTGCGAGGTAGATGCTTGTTTTTCCTTCGTGGGAGGAATAGTAGCTGACGTATAGCATATCGTTGTGCCAGAGAAGGCCGGGATAACTTGTGTCGCCGCCGCTTGGAAGTTTTATCAGCCTGGTCATAGTTCCGTTTTTGACATCGATGTAGGTCAGGGCAGTGTGGGAGCCCCCCTGGTGCATTCGTCCTGCGGCGAGCCAGTGGCCGGAGGGTATTTTTATGAGGTTTGGGCCGCCGAAGCCGTTGAAATCCGGGCCGAGGTCTTTGAATTGCCACTGCTTATAATTCGGTTTGCTTATGCCCAGCAAGGCGGTGCTTGGGTCTGTGCCGTGACGGTCGCGGCGGACAATGGCGTAACAAGTCCCGTCGGTATCGAAACGAAGAGTTACTTCATTCGGGTAGCCCTTTTCGAAAAGTTTTGGTACATGGGATTGGAAGTTAATTCCATCGTTGCTGACGAGTAAATCGATATAGGACCGGCCTTTTCCGGCGGTATAGGAGACGCCGTATGCTTTTCCTTTGTACCAGGTGACGCACCAGAGCCATCGTCCGGGGTTTACGACGATTTGGGGTTTTGTCCATTGTTTGCCATCGTGTGAAAAACATGCGAAAGAGCCGGTAGGAGCGGATTGATTGTCCTTTTTTCGCGGGGCGGCACCACCGAGCAGCATTAACCGGCCGTCCGGTGTTACGGACAGGTGCGCATCGCGGAGGTCAAAGCCATCCAGAGCAATAAGGGCCGCCGAGTGCCAGTGATTTGTATCCTTCGATTCGAGTACGCGGATTTTGCCGTCTGTTGAGACGTGTCCCCTGCCCTCACGGAAAGCGCAGTAAAACGTATCATTCCAACGGAGAAGGTCTGTAAATGCGCTATGGGGGGCCTTGTCCCAAATCTTTTTGATCTCGATAACTTCCACTTTCAGCGGGACGGCGGCGAAGGTTAACGAGGTGCAAGACAAAAATACTAAAGTTAGAACATATCTTTTTTTAGTCATTTGAGTATCTTCACTTTGCCGACCTTGATAAGGCACTGCAAAAAAAGTCAGCAGTTATATTTTAATCGGTACTGAAGTACCTATATATTACTGTACGCCTTTGACACGCATTTCGAGCGAGTAGAGCGATTTCTGGGCGGTAATAAAGAGGGTGTGCCTGTCTTTGGCGCCGAAGCATACGTTTGCGGTCCAGCCGGCATCGATGTCGATATGTTCGATTTGCTGGCCGGCCGGATTGAAGACCGTTACCCCCCTGCCGGTGAGGTAAACGTTACCTTCGTTATCAATGGTCATACCGTCAGAGCCCATCGAGCAGAAGAGCTTTTTATTGGGGAGTCTGCCGTTTTTATTTATTTCATATACATAAGTTTTTTTGTCGCCAAGGTCGGCAACATAAAGCAGACTGCCATCGGGTGTGCCGATTATGCCGTTGGGGGTGACGAGGTCGTCGGCGACGCGAATCAGTCTTTTGCGGTTGGGTCTTAGATAATAAACATGTTTGCCATCCTGCTCCATGGGGCCCCTGTTCCAGTAGGATCTTTTGTAGAACGGGTCGGTAAAATATATTCCGCCCTTCGGGTCCTCCCAGAGGTCGTTCGGGCCGTTGAGCTTCTTGCCTTTATAGTCCTTAACCAGAACTTTTACATTGCCCTGCATGTCAATCGACCACAGCTCGTTATTAAGATCGGCGCAGGCCAATAGGTTACCATTCTTGTCGAAGTAAAGGCCGTTTGCCCTTCCGGGGCTGTCGTGGAATATCGACAGCTTGCCATCTGTGGACCACTTGTGGATTCGATTATTGGGCTGGTCAGTGAAGAATACATTTCCGTGGGCGTCAACGGCGGGGCCTTCGGTAAATATAAAGCCATCTGCAAGTTTTTTTATTTTCGCACCCGGAGCGATGATGCCGGCTTTCCCTAAGTCTTCCTTAGTTAAAGTTATCAGCTCGATTCCTTTTCCTGTCCCTAAATTACGGGAATATTTTCTGTCCGTTGGGTTGTTCCAGTGCTCATGGACGCCAAGGCTGGGCAGTCTTTTTACATTGCCGGAATGGTCGGGGTCGTAGAATGTTCCTGAGGGCGGATTGTTTGCCAGGGCGGCCTCGTGGAGATAGTCGTCCACTCCGGGCTTGCGTGGATGCTCCTCATACTCAACGTAGAGGAAATCAAAACCGACCGAGTCGATGGCTACGGGGTCCTGCGAGGCCAGGAGGCTCGAAGTCCAGTCGCCGTTGAACGGATAGGAGCTCCACTTCCGGGGTGCTCTATCTCTGGGATGTATTCCGGAGTAGAGGCCGTCAATAAGGTACAGGACGGTCTTGCCGCCGATGTGCTTATGTCCCATCAGGTCCACCAGGTTTCTGTATATTCCCACTTTCTTGGAAAAAGCACCCGGATGCAAATCGTAATAGCCTTTCTGCGGCGGTGTTCTTATTAGCGAACCATAGTGGTTTTTTGCGCAGAGGGTTATCCCGGCACCCGTATGTGCCTTTAGGTTGGCGAGGTTTATAAGATACTCGGCCTGTTCAAATGATTTTGGTATGTAGTCCTGATCAAAACCTTGTGGATTGCTGCTCCAGTATAAAGGCGTAGATGAGAATTCCTCTTTTACTCTGCCGGATTTTCCATTGCAGTCCAGATAGTGTACTTTGGGAAACTCGCTGTGCAGCACGTCGTAGTACTCTTTGGCGAAATAAGTCAGGCCGTCACCTATAGTGATGTCGGCTTGTCTTACACCGGCCGTTCCAACAAGCTGTCTCAGCAGAGCAGTAATCATTTGCGGCGAGGTGTTCATATAATCGATGCCTTGTTCCAAATCATAATTTTCACGGTTAACACTTCTGACAGTTCGGATAAAACCGACAAAGTTCACTTTGATTGTAATTTTTTCGCCCGGTTCGTATCCGACGTTGCCTTTGTTACGAGTTTTATTATGGTAACGGAAGATAGCGTCCCAGGCTTCAGCATCGGTGTTTTTTCCGGCAAGTTTGCGAATAGTCTGTGACATCATCTTATCGCAAACCTGCTGGTTCGTATGTTCCGGCTTCCACCAGTGCCCGTTTCCGGGGCCTTCCCAGTCGGTCGCATCGGGGTCATGTGCCCAGACGACGCGTCCGGGATAAATACCTTTTGCTACTCCAATCGGGGCATTTACAGTGTGAGGCTCGGCCAGTGCCGACTTTTCGCTTGTAACACTAAGAGCAAACAGCACGGCCCCGATGCTTACACCTATGCATGCCAGAGCGACGAGATAGCGTCTTTTTGCGAGATTGATTTTGGCTTTTCTAAACGCCATTGTTGAGGCGGCAAGGCCGGTAAGCCAGACAACGAAACCAGAGGCCAACGGAAAAGCCATCCGCTGGCACGGATACGCAGCCCGTGATGGTTTTGGTATCACCCGAATTAAAAACCATATCAGTGATACCAGGCCGGCTATGGGAAATATCCACATTAACCAGCGATATTTCGTTTTGCTGTTTAAGGGTTTGCCTGTTTTGGGACACAAGTGGACATGTTTTCTTTTTGGGGATTGCATTTGTTTGCCTCCTAATACTTAGCTGTGCTTTTTGTCTCCAACCGAGCGGATTAATCAAGACGGAGAAAGAAATCCGGATTCAGCGATAGTCAGATTCCTGTCTTCATAAGTTGAAGTAAATATAATCTAATTCGGGGAAGATTACAAGTTAAAATCCCCTGATGCCGAAGACTATTATTGTTTTTCTGAGAGATGAGAAAAGATTCGAAATGAAATAATCAATTATTAAATATAGAAAGAGGCTTATACCGAATCGAATCAGTATAAGCCCCAAATGTACAACTCTACTGCACAATTTTACTTAGCAGCCAAATCCATGCTTAGGGCGCCGGTGGATACAAACGAATATCATCGAAGTACATCGTGCCTGCACCGCCGGCAACCGGATTGCTCCTGTTGCCAAGGCCAAGAGTAATCGTATTGACATTAGCAAGGTTTATGCCCTGGTCTGTAAAGCCCTGCAGGTCGATATTCCACTGCATCCATTCACTTATCTGTGCCGCATCAGGATTATCATTAGTGACTACAGCGCTATCGTTAAGAGCGACATACATCGGCTCGGCAGCATTAGACGAACTGCCTCTGAACCAGATCGTCAGTCTGTTAACGCCATTGACTGTCCAGTCACGATTGGAAGTCAGTGTCAGAGTCGCCTCAGATTTCCCGACGGCATTGTTGTAGGCAAAAGGCATCGACTGTGAACCGCTATGAACGATATTCTGCTCGGCAAACGGAGGATTATCATAACCAACGACAGAACCGTTTATTTCCGTGCTATCAAAGCCATCTATCCACGCATAAAACAGCCTGTTGCTCTCCGGGTCACTGGGGTCAAGGTCATTGTAGCTCTCAAAATCATCTATAACGAGGAAGTTGGCCGTAGTGAAGCTCCAGAGGGGACCTGTCCACGGGCTGTCGGCATTGGTGCTATTGGCTTCGTCAATACGCCAGTAATAAGTTGTGTTCCACTCGAACTGTCCGGGATTAAAACTTTCAGAGCCGAGGCTGTCACTGCCTTTAAATTCGGGTGAACTTGTATCGGCGTTTTTCACAGCTTCAGCGTCGGTGCCGAAGTAAATCTCATGTGATGCACCAAAGACTCCCGGTGTCCAGGTTAGGACAGGCGTCTGTGTTATATCCACGGCACCTGCAGCAGGATTCGGGCTGCCGACGGCCCCCTCGGTTGTAAAGATCCAGACGTCACCTTTATGCGTTTCGATAACATCGAACTCATCAACACGCCAGTAATAAGTCCCGGCCATTTTAAGTGTTCCGGGAGTATAAGCAGTAGTTCCCTGAGTTTGACCACCTGTTGCATCGTTCACATCGTCAAAGTTGTCACCGAAATATATTGTGTGCAATTTAGCACCGAAACCCGGTGTCCAGCTAAGGTATACATCCGTCTCTACAGACTCTGCTCCATCAGCCGGGTCGGGGGCATAGGCAGTCTTGGGTGGAACCAGAAAGCTCCAGACATCGCCTCTCCAGGGACTATTCGGCTCGGAGTCGTTGACCTCATCAATTCGCCAGTAATATGTCGTACCAGGGACAAGGCCATCCGGACAGGCGAATCCGGGGAAGCCGACAACGAGGAACACCTCAGTCTGGTTCCCTTGAAACGCGGATTCAGTGCCGTCGTTTACGTCGTTAAAATTATCACTGAAATAGACATCGTGCGAGGCCGCACTATCACCCGGGTACCAGTTAATATTCGCCCAGGTATCGGTATGTATGGAACCATCAGCCGGAGTGGGACCAAAGGCAGTCGGAGATGTTATTCCCTGCATAAGTTTTTTAACCTCGGCCGGCGATAGTGCCCGCTTGAATATGAAAAAATCATCCAGCAAGCCGTTATATTGCCAGCTATCGTCAACGTCCTGTCCCAGGCGGGCACCTCCATGATTCACACTGCCCCAATTGTCTGCTGCCAAGACACCTGGTTGCGCCTCCACGAACTTGTTTCCATATTCTGCAACTAACTCACCGTCAATATACATAGCTCCGCCTCCATACTCGCCGGGAACTAATTCCCAGGTAAGCGCCATGTGGTGCCATACACCGTACTCTATAGTTCCTTCATAAGCATTTATAATGTATTTGTTGTCCGCGTCGCCTATATGGGCGTGGTACTGGTCGTTGCGAACATAACCACCGTGACACCAGGAATGCGGATCCGCCAGGGCACTGAATACTGTCTGCGTACCGCCTGTATTCTCCGGTTTCATCCAGTAGGCGAGTGTAAAGGCGGTTGTTGGGATATATTCGAGAGGGAAGTTAGGTCCGTCCAGGTCGAGGTAACTGCCGTTGCCGGTGATTTGGCAAGCCTCTGAGCCTCTAAGACCAGCACCAGCAAGTCCACTAACGCTGCCGACTACAGCGGCGTCATTGCCCTTACCGGATTTGTCGAGGACAAATAGGTTATTGCCAAAGCCCTCAAAGTCGTAGTATATAACCAGAGACGGGTCATCAGCAGCAAAGGTGTTAACGGCCAAATCCAGTACCAAAACGAAAGAAAATAAATAAATCAATTTTTTAGGCATAATAATCCTCCTTCAAAAAAAGTTAAAATAACCGTACTTTTGCTATGCACCTAAATATCTATTATTTTCAACATATGAATTATTAGTTGAAATATGAAAACCACATTCTGAAATAAAAAGTCACCCTTACATCCAACTTTGTGCCCTGTATATTAATTCCTCCTTATGCTTGAAAAATTACAGGAACCGCGCCCACTGTAAGAACTCGAAGCCTCATATATCCTATCTTACGTGTATAAAATCAACCCTATTTATACCAAAACACCAACTTTCCCGTCAAGGATAATCCTCAAGTGATTACTGACAAGCTTTATGATAATTAAATCGACAATTCGGTTATGGCCAAATCAATTGTCAATAAAAAAGGGGCCTGTACCAAATCGGTACAGGCCCCGAATCGAAAACGACTATATTGAAAAACGCAATTTTAGTTACTATTCTTATGACCCTGCTTAGGGTACCGGTCGATAAAGACGAATGTCATCGAAGTACATCGTACCGGTACCTCCGGCCACTGGATTGCTCTTGTTGCCAAGACCAAGACTAATAGTATTGACATTTGAAAGATTCACGCCCTGGTCTGCAAAGCGCGTCAGGTCGATAGACCATTCGGTCCAGGTCTCTAACTGTGATGCCGTAAGATTATCGTTGGTAGCCACCGCATTGCCGTTGAGAGCAACATACAAGGGCACGGCAGCATTAGCTGCTTCGCCCCTGAACCAAATCGTCAGTAATGCAACACCTTCCTCGGTCCAGTCTCGCTGGCTGGTCAATGTCATTGTCGCCTCTGAGATACCAACACCGTTGTCATAGAACAACGGCATCGACTGAAAACCTCCGTGAACAATAGTTTGCTCGGCAAATGGAGGACTGGCATAACCAACGACAGAACCGTTTGTAGCCGGGTTGTCGAATCCGTCCAGCCACGTATAAAATATCCTGTTGCTATCGGGGTCATCGGGATTAAGGTCATTGTAACTTTCAAAATCATCCACGATAAGATAATCAGCTACTGAAAAGCTCCAGGTTGAGCCTGTACTGATAGAGCCGTCATTATTATACTCATCAACCCGCCAGTAGTAAGGTCCGCCGCCCCATTCAACGCTGCCTGCAGGTAGTGTATAGCTGTTGGAACCCTGTCGGCCTTGATATATTCCTGTCGTGTCGGATGCATCGGCGTTACCCACTGCTGCTTTATCAGTATCGAAATAAACATCATGCTCAGCAGCGTTATCTCCCGGCGACCAGCTAATGGGTTTGCCTGCCTCTTTGATATCCACTGTTGATTTATTATTCGGATTCGGGTTCCAGGCAGCTAATGGATCGCCTCTCATAAGCTCCTGAACTTGATCAGCCGTCAGAGCCGAATCGTAGAAGCGGACTTCATCCACCATGCCAAAATAAAAGTCGCTCGGTGCAGAGTCCCATTCCTGGCCTATTGACCATCGTGTTTCTGTGGTTATATCGATGGGGGTTGTAATCGAGCCTACCTGAACTCCATCGGTGTATACACTGATTCTTGACCCCTTCAGGACGAGCGTTATCATATGCCACTGGTTGTCATTGATAGCAGGGGGAAAGTCTATATCGGGACCATCATCCACCCACACATTCCCATTGTCGATGCCAAACTGAAGAACGTGACTGCCACCATCATTAGATGCAATCACATTGCCCTCTCCGCCCTGCTTGGTTCGGATCCATGCACTAAGCGTAATATCGTTGTTTGTTATATCATCGACAACGTCATCGATAACGACATAATCATCACCGGTAAGATCCAGTGCACCTCCTATGAATCCTTCCACTCGATCTGGCGTACCTCCAAGCTCGCCGTTATTGCCGTAACCGGAAAAATCAATGGCTATATCACCGCTGGCTTCGTCAAACTTCCAGTAGCCGATAAGGTTCGGATCGGTAATGGCAATAATCGGTAAGGTTTTGAAACTCCAGACATCACCTTTGTATGTGGTAATGGCATCAAACTCATCTACTCGCCAGTAATATGTTTTGTCCATTTCGAGTGTGCCGGGAGTATAAGTTGCAGCAGCCTGGGGAAGTCCTCCGGCGGCGTTGTTCACATCGTCGAAATTATCGCCGAAATACACAGTGTGTAATTTCGAGCCGAAACCTACCGTCCAGCTAAGCTCTACATCCGGGTCAACATACTTACCGCCATCAGCAGGGGTGGGAAGGTAAGCCTTTTTGGAGGGAACCATAAAGCTCCAGACATCGCCTGCGATCTTAGTACCATCGGCCTCGACCTCATCAATACGCCAGTAATATGTCTCTCCGGCAACAAGACCTTCCGGATAAGGCATACCGGAGAAGCCGGCAATAAACATCGCCGAGGCCTGGTTGCCCTGGAGTGCACTCTCAGCACCGGCCTCCACGTCTGCTAAATTTTCGCCCAAATAAACATCATGTGAAACTGCAGACTTTCCAGGCGACCACATAAGGTTCACCCAGGTGTCATCAATTAGGGCACCATCAGCCGGGTCCGGTTCCGAAGCGTATGGAACGGTAAGTTCTATATGCAATAACGGCGCCCGGGCCCCTATGCCAGACGCAGCTTCTCGACGGCCTGTGGACGGATTATCGGGATTGTCGCTAATTATTATTACTATGGCATTGCCGCTGGACCAGCCTTCCTGGTCGATTATATCCCGGATGACAGCAGAGATATCCGGGGTCTGGTATTTTTCACTTACTGTAGCCCAATGCTCCGGCTGCCACTCCACCTTCGCCGTCGTTCTGGTCCTGTCGCTAACATTATTATCGATGTCGACAAACGCAGGAGCATCGGGAACCAGCTCGCCCTCGATAATAAGATTAACGGGTTCATCAGCTTCAACATCATCCGCTGTGAACTCAACATACGCGTTTATGATATTGGCACCCCGAGCAACCTCGAAATTCAAAAAACGCAGACCTATTACTTGTATATCTCCGCCATCATCTGGGAGCTCCAGATCGCTACTGTCCATATACATATTCCCTGACTGCTCTTCTTCAACAGCGTCATTGTCGTTAGTGATTCCGATCTCTATCACGATACCCCCAAAGACAGCATTTGAACTGACCAGGCTCAACACCAGAACAAAAGAGACCAAAAAAAACAATTTCTTACACATCATACTACTCCTTCAAAATTAATAAGAAGTTGCGTTTTGGTCACACACCAAAACACCTTTTGTTATCAATAAAGAACTTTAAATAAAACGACCGAAAATAATTTAGGCACACACTAAATACAACTGCCCGGGATGATTTTTACGACTTGCCACAACCTCCGTCCTTCGGATGACAAATATTTGCCGTCTGTTGAAATGTAAAAAATCTATCTCCGAATCATAAAACTTCGTCGGCCTTATCTTCTACTTTTTATTACGTGTGGCCCGGAAAATGGAAAAAAGCTCTAAAAGCTCCACCTGTAAGAAAGCATAAATGCTCTTACATAGTGGCCGATACGGGCACACGTTTCACTAAACTTTATATATACCAAATTATCCACCTTGCCGTCAAGGGAAAAATGGATTATTTAGAGTAATTATACTTTCTCAGATATGAGAATATTTTGAATGTCACCCCCGACAGGCATTGTCTGTCTTTGTAGATATACAATCATAAAGTTCAATAAATTATTGATCTTAATGTAAACGAAAAAACGGGGCCTATACCTAACTGGCATAGGCCCCGAATTGATACAAATCATAGTATTAACGAAACAGTTAATCGTAACTTGCTGCTTATGGTGCGAGTGCATACAGACGGATGTCATCAAAGAACATCATACCCGCTCCACCGGCAACCGGATTG
>CAZZAX010000104.1:0-21220 GCA_964653075.1 uncultured Pirellulales bacterium | reverse complement strand
AAGAATTTATATGCATTTTTTGAATTACTTTCCGTATAACTATGTATATATGGTATCCGTATAAAACGCCAAACAGTTTCCTATCTCATTAGGCGCATCTCGTGTTGTTTTCGCTCTCGGGTGTTTCCCGCCTTTGGAGGTAGGGAATAACAAAAAGCTTGAGAGGAGTCAAGCTTTTAGTTTTGGGTTTCCCTATGGGATAAATTGAGTTTTGAGTTTTAAGTGGATCGTTGAGGCGGACAACCGAAGGCAGCACAAAGCAGGTAGAGTGATTAAAATTAGTGCGAACCGAAGATAGAAATAAGTTTTTCACATCCACTTTGCTCACTAAGTTCGCTTAGTGGCTGCCACCCGTCGAGAAAAATCATTCGGGGCCCCAGATGTCCAAATTACCCCCCTGACTGCCCTAATTTGGCCATCTGCCCAAACGATTTTTCTCTTGATTTACCCTCAGGGCCTTAATCTGTTCGGTGCACCTACCCATTAACCGGATGAAGCAATTTTAATAACTCGATGCCGGATGATTCGTTCTCGACTCTCGATTCTCAATCCCAGATTCTTGTTGCTCGATACTTTTGATTCCCGTCACATGCAAGGGCGGTTAGAGAAAACTACTTATCAGCGTCTTTTTCCTTTTCTTCGTCCTCCCATAATCGGGCATTGGTGAGACATTCCAGGAGGACAACCGGGAAGTGCGAGCCGGGATCAGTATCGGGAAGGTTGACGGGGACGTTAAGATTGAGGGGGGATTTAGCGCGAATCAGGTGGAACGGTCTCTGCGTCAGGCAATCGCCGAAGTTTTTGACGCACTTAATAGTAATCCAGAGAGCGATTTGACACTTCGCTTCCGTGCCCCATTGTCTAAAAATTTACTCAATTTAGCTTAGCACAAAACCTTTATAGACAATACGTTAAGTTAAATTCACTCCGAAAGCGGCAAATTGTGGAATCAGTATTTTAGAACTTGCGGCTAGACGATGTAACTCTTTATGGAGAATATAAGTTACTGTTTGCAATTGTTGCTGAAAACGCCCTCCATCCACTCAACCACGCCTGAGAGGATTCGAACCCCTAACCTTCGGTTCCGTAGACCGACGCTCTATCCAATTGAGCTACAGGCGCAAACCTTTATTTATCAATAACCTGTAAAATAAATATATTTGACCATATTTTAGCTGCTACAACCTTGATTACAACCAGGTCTTGTATCATGATTTGACTGTATTGTTTGATTAATTGGTTGTAGTTAAGGATACTTGCCATGGCAAAATCCAATTCTAAAAGAAAAACACATTCTAACAGATTCCAGCTTACTTTACACAAAACAGGCCTGTATTGCAAGAAGATAAAGTGTAAGCTCTACTATTTTGGTACTGGCAGGAAAACAGCCTTGAGAGGCTATCTGGAACAAGCTGCCTTTCTACATGCCGGTAAGCCATCAAAGTCGAAATGCAACGGAGATGCTTTGTCTATAAAAACCTTGTGCAATTTATACTTAGATCATCAGGAATCCCGCTCTATGATTGGAGAAATAAAATTGCGTCATCTTTATGACCAAACGTCTCTCTTATATGACACCATTGACTTCACCGCGGAACTGTTGTACCTTTCTGTTATACAGTATTTCATATTAGCGCAAGCAACCCCTAAACATTGGAGACAAGAAATGGAAATAAAAGATAGGATCAAAACCAGAATAGTGCTACTCGGCGTTATGATTGTCCTTTTCATAGTTATCACGATGCAAGTATCTGCCGAGGACCAGAGAAAGGACGAAACGAAGGCATCTGCCAAAATGTGGCAACACCTCGCTCTCACAAATACCATAGGTGATACACCCAAGAGTGAGCTGGGAAGGAGCATTAACAAACTCGGGCGAGAAGGCTGGGAGCTGGTTTCGGTGGGGAACATCAACGAATCAGGGACAACAACCAAGACCGTCTTCTACTTCAAGAAACCACTTTGAAGGCGGCCATGTCTATTTTTTGACACGGATGAATCTGAAAGTGGCGGCGACTTTCTCTGGAAACACGGATAGAGGAATGGAGTGATATTGGTGTTTAAAAGCAAAATTCACGTTTAAAAAAATTGGCCGGTTTGTTAATCTTTGAAATTGTTTTGATATGTTGATATAGGAAATTTGGAGTTGATTATGGAAACGAGATTAAACATTATTTTGAAAACAGCCTTCTTTTGGCTTTTAGCAAGCTCACTTGCTTGTGGGCAGACTACTAAACAGGAGCAGATATCTTTCGAAGAATATATTAGAGAAAGCGTGCCTACACGTCAAGAAATAGATGTGTTCTTAAACGACATGTCATGGGCCCAGTTTGACCGGGATGTGGGATATATCCTGGGCAACTACATGCCGCATGATGGGATGGATGGAAGCTCTACAATCTCCACAGTGCAATCCAACGGGGCACGGACTTCATTTATGTATAAAGGCAGACCATGTCGAATCAATACTTATGGTGACAGTTTTACCCAGTGCCATCAGGTAAACGATGGTGAGACCTGGCAGGAATATTTAGCGGCCCATCTTGGCGAGCCAATCAGGAATTTCGGAATGGGCGGACTAGGAGTTTACCAGGCGTACAGACGGATGATCCGGGAGGAGAAGACCGATCATGCTGCCAAATACATCATTCTCTACATTTGGGGGGATGACCACATCAGAAGTCTCCTGCGATGCCGGTATATGTTAATAAAGGGGTGGAACCAACAAACCAACCGGACAGAAGGCATAGGAAGAATGTTTCATGGAAATTTCTGGTCGAATGTAGAAATGGATCTTGAAACAGGCAAACTCGTAGAAAAAGACAGCTTATTACAAAGCCGACAATCATTATATAAGATGACTGACCCGGACTGGATGTATGAGACTCTAAAGAATGATTTGGCCCTGCAAATGTATCTGTATAAAAACAATCAAATCAATGATATCCCTGTTCAGCCATTGAAAACACTAAGCAAACATTTTGGTTGTAAATTAGACTTCGATGACAAGAGCTTGCGCTTTTCGGTAGCTGCGTTGCTGGACGAATATGCTTTTGAAGCTACAAAATATATCCTGGACAAAGCTGATAAATTTGTTTCTGCAAACAACAAAGAATTAATGGTCATAATGTTTGACCCCTATAGGGTGACAAGACAGCTTCTACAGGGCGGCAGCAGATATGACGAGGAAATTGTAAACTTTCTCGATGAAAATGATATCAACTACATTGACATGAATCTCGTACATGTCGAAGATTTCAAGAGCTTCAACCTGAGTATAAATGACTACTTCAAGAGATACTTCATCGGCCATTATAGCCCTGCGGGAAATCATTTTTTTGCTTATTCGATAAAAGACAGAATTATCGAATGGCTGGAGCCGAAACCGATAACATATGAAGACCGTGCAAAGAGAATGATAGAGTTCAAAGAGTATTTACAAGGTTATTGAGCAAGGTTTTCTGGTTACGCTTGCATGTTCAGCATATCGAACAAGCACTAAATAATTATACGAGACACAGATAGTCAATATCTATCAGTTCCTTCAGCATTCCACATTACTGGCGAACGATGTCAATCTAATAAGACAGGCGTTTGATTTTATTGGGTGACTGGGAGAGGGAGGAATGGATTGGGTGGTACTTGCTAAAACGTTGATCAATTATTTTTCGCAGAGGCGAGATGAGAAAAAGCTTGAATTTGGCGCAGAAAAAAAGTTTTCTACTATTTTTTATGCAATATTTTGACCGGTAGAAACGTCTATTTTTATAGAGTAAACATCGAGGATGTTTGTCTAACTATACGATATGTACTTGATGAGTGGAAAAATCTTGTGTGGCTTATCAAATTGACAGGCTGGGGGGGGTGATGAAGGATTATTCTAATGGTCAAACCAAGCAGGCAAATCGATAATTATACCGACAGATTAGCAAAACATATAAATACCGCACTTCCGGAATTTCGATATGAAGCCGGCTATATATTTTCAGCCAGCGACTTAGGAAGACTCGGTGTAAAAATAGAGTTGAATAAACAGTATGACACGGGAGTGGCAATTATATTACCACCGGGAAAGGTTGGAGAGTGCGGCATATGGCTTTTGGAAACCCTTGAGCAGGAAAGCAATGGTTTATTAAAAGAATTGCTCGGTATCCTGGAAAGACTGAGCAAAGAAAAGGGATTCAGACCAACACTCCGGCGCGGTGACAAGAAAACAATAAAGGATGCAATTAAGGTCCTTAAAAGCCGGTCGTTAAAAAAAGTGGGCTGAAAGGCCTGGCCGAAAACGAAACTTATGTTGTCGAGCAGGGAGGCTATAAGTACATTGCTTCTGATGCCGAGAGAGACCAGCCGACAGGCATAATATTTTTACTCAATGTTCGGGAAACAATTTTTTTTCAGTATGGGTGGCAATGAATTAGAATACTCACTTATTGACTGTTAAGGTCAAGCCGGGCATAATATTGTTGTGCTATTATTCAATTAAGTTCAACAACAAAACGTGTTGCAAATTTTTTCATAGATTTCAGGAGGTAAAAAATGAGGCCGACAAGGTTTGCTGTATGGATGATTTTTATAGTAACGGTTTTTCAGATGGCCCCTTTGATGAAGGCGGCGGCCCGGCTGCGTGGTTCTGCAAAGCCGGCAAAGGAAGTGGATAATGTAGCGCCTCGCGGATTCGTTTCGCTGTTCAACGGGCGCGACTTCACCGGCTGGAAGGTGCCCGAGGGCGATGGCGGACACTGGAAGGTTATTGATGGAGTGATAGACTACGACGCCGAGAGCGAGGCGAAGGGAGACAAGAATTTGTGGACAATCAGAAAATTCCGTGATTTCGTACTGCGAGTTGACTGGAGAATCAAGGAAACACCTTATGTGAATCCGCGGGTCCCTTATATCCTGCCTGACGGCACACACGCACGAGATATAAACGGCCGGGAAATGCGGATGTCACTACCCGACTCCGACTCCGGGATTTTCCTTCGCGGTGCAGGCAAGAACCAGGTTAATATCTGGTGCTGGCCGATCGGCTCAGGCGAGTTTTACGGTTACAGGAACGACGCCAAACAGCCCCCTGATGTTCGCGCCGGCGTAACCCCTCGAACACAGGCAGACAAACCTGTCGGCCAGTGGAACCGCTTCGAGATAACAATGCGCGGTGACCGGGTAACAGTCGTCTTAAACGGTAAAACAGTCATAAAGAAAGCTCAACTTCCGGGAGTTGCCGCCGAAGGCACCTTGGCTCTACAGCACCATGGCTCGAAACGTGACGGCAAATGGAACAGTCCGCCGAGCCTTTTGCAGTTTAAGAACATTTTCATAAAAGAGCTGTGAGAAACTGACCGCATCTGAAAAGACAGAAGAAAGTCTCCGAGCATTTGGCAGTTGACTATGTTCAGGCTCTGTGCAGATATAAGACAGCCGTTGTTCCGTCACGCTTTATCAAACAAATGAATTCGATGCTTCAAAGAAAGAGTATGAGAGTATGAAAATTAAAAGCGTCTTATTTTTGCTGACTATTATCTGCTTTGTCTAAAGTCTAATGGCGGAAGCATCCTACTCTTCTGATTTTGCGGTGCTTAGGCAATCAGATGAGCCTCCAATAATTCCTGTTGGGCTGGATGCCTACCGCATGTGAAACCGGCTTGCGTATCATCGCATTGGTGTCCGGGCATATATGCGTAGTACTTATGACCGTGAGGGAAACAACCGATCTGCAGATGCCAGTCATTTTCTCTACCAGGAATCAGATGAATTCAACGTTACTCTTGATGTGCAGTGCCCGGGTGTTCTCTACTTCAAGCGGACGAACCACTGGCACGGAAGTCCATGGCATTATGAGGTGGACGGCGAGGATTTCATAGTCAGTGAGACTTCTACCGAAGATCCTGTCAACGCCAAGAAACTTCTCAAAGATACAACGTTTATTCCCTACAATCTTTTTCCCAATCCGCTTACCTGGACATGGTCAATCACATTAGGAACTCGACTTAAGCCATATTGGGCTTGACCAGGCTAAACTGCCATTGCTTTGTACTACCCGGACATAATACCAATCAGTTTTTTTCGCTCTTCGCTTATCAGTGAATTCGAATTCAGTTCGATAGTTCTCAGAAAAGACGATACGGTGAAACAGCATAGATTCGGAAGTAAAAGGCCCGGTGAAGGCCATATCACTGGATTTTGCCAACTGTTCCAGGGATTTTGTTATGGTCATTTGAACAGGCTGAGTTAATGCTATCGTCAGTTTGGTTTTTGGCGAACCCAGAATTTCCAAAATTATGCTATTTGTTGCCTTTTCTTCGTAAGCCTGCATACGTGAGGTATATGATATAACTTCGCAATTTTTATCATCAACAGTTTTGATTTTATTGCGCCGCTGTTCATCAAATGGGCCCGATTGAAAACAGGGACTGACAGATATTATCTTTCCGTCACTTACGTTCACTCTGAATTGCCAGTCGCAAATTCGAGCCATGTTCAAATCTCCCCACGGTCCCCAGCCGAATTCGATACGGCAAAAAATCGGTCTTTTCCAGCCGGATGGCCGAATTTTGCTATCGACAGGATGGTCACGATAAATCACTTCGTTATTGCGGAGTACTTCGAGGCGGTCAATGATGTCCCGGCCTTTGGCTTTTACATGGATGTTGCGGGAATTTGTTGCGGGAATTATTTCACCCATCCAGTGCCCATTAAGACGAAAGTCCAATTCTATTCGGTCGCCGCTGACGCCATAGGTCCGTCGTGCCTTAAAAGCTTCCATGATGGATTCACGCGTTAACTTCTCAGCATAGGCGGCAACAAGCCCTTCGCCGTATGCGCCAGGGTATCCAAGATGGTCATCCGTGCTTGCCACAATCCCCACCCTGACTCCCTGCTGCCACAGCCATTGCAAAGTGTTCTGAGTATAACGGCCACCCATGCTGTGGCGAATGTAGCGATAAGGGCCATGGTCGGATTCAGCGTTGCCATGTTCCGAGAAGATTTCCACAACCGGCGAAACTGTAGTGTCTAAAACGCTCCAATTTTGCCCCCGCCATCCCTGTTTATAGGAAGGATGGTGAGGAATTAATATGGCACCGTGGTCGCGGGCGAATTTTTGAAATTCTTTGATACTTTTTGTGTAAACAAGCTCCGATTCCGGGCCGGGAAAAATGATACAGACATCGCCAAATGAACTTGAGTGCCATTCATATCCGATAAAGGACACGAATTTTCCGGGCTCATAGTATTTATTGGCAAGCCGTTTCACTTTTTCCCAATTATTCTTCATTACCTCGAAACCCCGCACCCATTTTAGATGTTTGTTTTGCGGCATTGTGGGCATATCGTGCCACTGGGAGTGTCCGGTGAAACAAAAAAAGTCAAGATGGCTGCGGGCGATATCATAAGAACGCTCTAAAGACCCTCTGGCATAACCAACTGCATTATGATTGTGAACGTCGCCCCAGTAGAGATTTTTCCCGGACGAACCGGATTTCCTTTTTTCGGAAGCTGATTGCCCCGTGTTAGTGAGCTTTGTTGTTATAAAGGACGCCGCTCCTATTCCTACTGAGTTTTTTAAGAAATCACGCCTTTCCATGAGAACTCCCTATCTATCAATTTTCAGATGCCTCTTGAAGAATGGCACAGTCAGGTCCCAGGCAAATGTATGCCCTCTTGAGTGCAGTACATACTCAAAATTTTTCTCCGCTCCTAAAAGACGATACGCCTTTTTAACGACTTGCTTTATTTGGTCCCGGTCTGATGCAGTAATTAGATTGTCGCCTTCACCTGCTTGCAACTGCATTGGGCGAGGTGCGATCAGGCTAAACAGTTCCGGGACATCTCCATATTGAAGTAATCCCGGTAAATACTGGATTGCACATGAGGACAGTTTCAAAGAACGCTCACGGAAGATGTTCATACATCCGCTTGGAACACAGGCTTTGATCCGATCATCAAAAATCGTAAGCCACATCGAGGTTCTGCCGCCATAAGAATTGCCTATACAGCCGATCTTTTTCGCATCTACATCAGCACGTGAGCACAAGACATCAACGGCAGCCTGTCCATCCTGGATATGCAGATCCAAAACGTTAATACCATACATAGACGCAGCCATCTGGATGACATTGCATTTATCGCGATTTCCTATCCTGTCAAGATGACCATCTCTTCCGGGCCAGCCCCACCAGGCAGGTGCCAGCACTATGTAGCCGGAACGTGCCGCTTGCAATGCATAAGGGGGATAATCCGTTTTTCGTACGCCACATATGGTCTCGATTCCACGGGAATGATGGCCATGCAGAGCAATAATGCCTGCTCGTTTCTCACCTTTTTTGATATTTTTCGGAATCAGCAGATAAGCGATGAGCTCGGAAAACTGTGTAACCGGAAAATGAATCAACAGGCGGATATGGTCGGACAATTCAGTTGTCTGAAGAATTTCCATCTCAGGCTTAACACGGTCGGGAATATTGCCGCGCAGAGATTCGAGTTTTCGGCGAAACGTTCGCTGCCAGGTGCGAAAGTCCTGCCCGTCACGATATGTCATGCCGGGCTTATGCTCATCTCCATATTTCCTAAGGAAATCCACAAATGATTTTGAAGGCATTTCCTTTTCAGACGTTGGTATTTCAGGTTTCGATTGACCGTTAAGCTTCTGTAATCCAACAGAGGCAAGTCCTGCTCCAACCATTTTCAGAAAATTGCGTCGAGCCGGTATTTGCAGCATATATCATCTCCTTTTGATTTAGGTTAATCCTTTAGAGCTTCAGAGCCAGTAGTATTTAAGTTACCAGATTTAGTTGTGATTTACCACAGGTCTTTGTCATCATTCTACTGTGAGTAAACTTTAATCAAAAGTCTGCGATTCAAGTAAATTATAAAATGTTGAGTAAGCTGCATAAAAAGACATGAAAATGGGAATTGAAAACAGCCGTTATCGATAAATGGCAAACATGTTTCTATAAGCATACTGCTATAGCGCCTTGCAGATAATAATGCTGGTCGACTATACCTCATTATGATATCATTTCTTGCAGCCCCGGAATAGCACCTTGAAAGGTCGAGTTGGGCGATGTATATGAATTGGTAGCTTTTGGAATAGTACAGGCATTGCATTATAGAACGAAGTCCCGGCCGGCCCAATTTTAATATGAGAAATTATTGAATCTTGCCTGTGAAGCCGTGCTGGAAAGATGTCAGAGGAGGCCGACCTATGAGTTCAAATCAGTGCCGGATGACAAGAGATTTGTTTATCGTTCTTTCTGTATCCATATGTATGTGCGCAGCAGAATCCGGCCTCGCGGCGCAATTCGAGTGGAAGACCGAACGGCCTGAAAGTAGGGGGTTTTCTGTTGAAAAACTTAACAATCTGAGAGAATCGCTGGCTGCTAAGAATACAAAGGCATTGCTAATCGTAAGGGGCGATGCAATTGTTTGTGAATGGTATGCCGAAGGTCACGGGCCGACGAAGAAACATTACACCGCCTCGCTGGCAAAGGCACTGGTCGGAGGAATGTCCCTTTTAGCGGCCTTAAATGACGGCCTGATTGAAGTCAACGAACCGGCATGCAAATACATATCCCAATGGAAATCTCACCCTGTCAAGTCCGGTATAACTATCCGACATCTGGCTACACATTCGTCCGGCATCGAGGATGCCGAACAGGATGACATTCCCCACATGAAGCTGCCCGGATGGAAGGGGGGGTTCTGGCGTAAAGATCCTGACCCCTTTACTCTATCTCGCGACAAGGCTCCGGTCATATTCGCTCCCGGCTCCAAATACGCCTACAGCAATCCGGGAATGGCGATGCTCTCTTATGCGGTTACTGCCGGCCTGAGAGGCACTAAATATACCGATGTCAGAACCTTTTTGCGGCAGCGCATTATGAGGCCCATCGGAGTAAATGACAGCGAATGGTCAATCGGATACGGTCAGACTTATGAGGTGAACGGCCTTAATCTGGTAGCCAACTGGGGTGGAGGATCTTATACCGCACGAGCGGTTGCACGTGTAGGCCAGCTCATGTTTCGAAAAGGCAACTGGCAGGGAAAACAGCTTATCGAGAGGCAGTGGGTCGAGACCGTGCTACAGTATGCCGGCACACCGTTGCCGGATCGCCCGCCGGGTAATCCGCAACCGGCCTGCGGCTTGTGCTGGTACACTAATTTCGATGGCGTCTGGCCGAATGTTCCGCGTGATGCCTTCGCCGGTGCAGGGGCGGGAAATCAAATTCTCCTGGTTGTTCCCAGCCTTGACCTTATAGTTGTTCGCAACGGCGGTAATCTCTATGATTCATCCAGGGGTGAAGGATTCTGGGGCGGCCTGGAGAAATATCTATTCGATCCCCTAATGAAAGCTATAAACAAATCCCATCACACCGACATTGGCAAGACCGACAGCTCTGTTCCGTGAAATTAGAGCTGGTCATACTCGTTAGTTTCCAGATTAAATCTCTTCTCGACAATTCCGGATTCTCAAGACATTGTGTAATGGATGCGGGCCGGATTTAACCACAAGGCCGCCTTGCCCGTCAAATTCCCCTTACAGTCAATTAGAAAGTCCATTCTTGCTGTTATTGTTTAGTCTTTTATCGTACCTGAAGCTGCTTTACGGAATTGTCTGCTAATGAACTCGACCGCAGTTATGGGGGCAGTGTTTTCTCCATGGCGAATGAGTTTGCCACCTTTGCGCTTTGGATATTGCACAATACATTCGATACCCAGGCTGTCACACCGCTCCTTCAGCGCTATACCGAACTTCGGGTGGTGCACGATAAAGCCAAGTGGCGTTTCCTTTGTCACTTTTTCATTTGGATAGGTGTAGTAGAGCAACGCGGGCGGGTCGTCTTTAGACAGATAGGTTATCGGCGCCGCCTCGTCGTACCGCTCATACGCACGGTGGCTGTCGATTTCATCTGCATTGATCCCATAGAACGGCAGGAAAAACGGATGTCGCTCGAAATTGGGACGCGGAAGACCTATTTTTTCTGCGAAACGTGGATCGTAAGACGATTGGCCGTTGCGGACAGCGATACACGTAAGACGTGTGGACTGGCGTGCTATGGGGTCTTTATTGTCGGGATCAGCCAGATCGTCGTGAAACGCCAGCCACATCGATGTGCCGGCTCCTGCAGAACCTCCTGTGGATGCAACCAGTTGAGGATTTATATTCCACTTACCGGCATTGTGGCGTAAAAATTGCAGTGCTCTGGCACAATCCAGATACGCCGCCGGCGCCGGGGCGGTATTGGTCAACCGATAGTTAATGGCCGCTATCGAAAAGCCCGCATCAAGATAAGACCTGGCTTCGCCGGAGTTAAGGCTTCGCTTGTCACCGCCGCGAAATCCCCCGCCGTGTATATAAAGCACAAGTGGCGCCGGCCTCGTGGACTTTGTGAGATACAGGTCAAATACGTTACGCTCGTGAGGCCCGTAGCGCACGTTTGCATAAGTCGGTTTCAGTGAGTTAGCACGCGGACGCTTTAAGTTTCGTTGTGAACTGTTATTGACCGGCATGCTGCTGCGTTCCTGCAGCTTCTTACGCTCTGTGAATTTGGCTTGCTCTGAATCTATTCGGTAGAAATGATTTTGCGCAGATGCGGGCACTATAAGTATAGCAATGACACAAATAAGACCTGCTAACAATATTTGTCTGTTCATCTTGATTATCTCCTTTCCTTTTCTTGTTTTCTGATACATACTACTATTAGTGACGGTCAAAAGCCAGAGAATTTTGCAGGTCATATGTTATAAGACACCGAAACGCAGGGTGAATATCTTAGTGCTCGAAGAAAATCCAGGAGGCAACATTATATGGGAAAGGGAAATGTCATCAGGCGAAGTCAGTTCCAGGCTGTTGAAAACGCCAATAGAACGAACACACCGTTGTATAGGGTCAAGTCGGAAACTATCGACCAGTTTCAGGGCAGACCGTGCATCATTAACCTGTTATTCATTATTCTGATCTGCTGCACAAGGACTGTTGTAACCTCTGGAGAAGAAGCCATCACAATAATGGACCACGATACCAGCAATGCACTCCTGCTGTACAAAGACAAGCCTATGTTCAAGACGGGACCGATTAGCGAAGACCGGGTTTTCATGTACTCAATTGGATCGAGTTTCTTCGATCATCGAGAGTGGTTTGACTATATGCAGAAATACAGTTTCGAATTTGGTCGTGTTTATCCTGCCCATACATGGCACCAGGATCAAGTCGTTCTATCGCGCAAGCCACTGTATCCCTTCCAGATTAAACGCCGTACCAAACAGGGATACCCTATTGTTGATCTTTTGGCACCGGACGGGCAATACTGGTCCAATTTCACCCAAGTTCTGGAAGAGGCTGAGAAGAAAAACATTGTCATATGCATTCAACTCTACCAGAGATGGTACTGGGGCAACAGCGCGGCTCGCAATCGGCTGTTTTTTCACAGGGACTATAACATCAACGACATCCATGAAATTGACTCTCGCACTTTCTGGAAGCATACATCCGATTCGTATCCCAATGGAAAACTGTGGCGAATTCACAAGAACTTCGTGGAGAACGTCCTGAATGCCATCGGCGATCACAGAAACATCATTATTGACCTGATGAACGAGGGCTCTGTTGCAGAAGGTGTGACAAGAGCGTGGATTGAATATACACTTGAGATTATCCAGAAATGGGAAAAGAACAAAGGGCGAGACATTCTCGTCGGGATGGACATAGACCACTTCCTGCAAAAAAAGGATACAGCCAATCTGCATTGGCTGCTCGAACATCCCGGGATGGAGCTCATAATCGGTGAGGACAAATGGATATACTCCGATACCAGTGAGATGATTGCCAAACGAAGAATCTATAGAAAGCCGATTATCTGGGTGAACGAGAAGGCCAATGGATATATGGAGACATTTTCTCTCACCGACCATCCCAGTCGACGGCTTCATTACTTATGGCTGGGTATGATGATGAAAGTTCAGTGTCTCGGGCTCTATGAGAAGGGTAATCATACACAAGAACATTTACTAAAAATTCCGGAGGCAAAAGAGCTGGGTAACTTCAACCGAACGCTGATGAAGTTCTTCACCAACACAATCACAGATTATGCTGTTCTTAAATGTCGAAAAGACATAATAGAAAAATCACCGAAGGTGCGGCAGAAATTGGCTTTGTCTTCGTCAAATGAGATTGTCATTTATCTGCACAGTGGATTTGGAGTTGACCAGTCCGGCGGGACCGAACTGGAAATGACAAATATCGAGCTGCCTGAAGGACCCGTATCCGTGCAATTCATACACCCCAACACTGGGCGGACTTCTACCAATCGAACCGTAATTACCGAGGGCAGTACAAAACTGGTGCTGCCTGCGTTTTATGAAAACCTTGTAATTTATCTTAAAGGTGAATAATCAGAACAGCGTGTTGACTGTTCTTTCTTACAGGAGCAGTGTCTATTAGTATGAAAAAAACTCCTGAAGCCTGCGCCTTTTTTTATTGTTGCAGGATATACTCAGAATTGTCAAAATACTCCTTTAAACAATCGTTTTGACATTATGTCAATTCATATAATACCAACATCTGTAACGAAAGGGTAACCAATGAAAAGACTACTCAGTGCAATGTTACTTTTGAATGTAATTATGACAGGGCGGCCTCTCTTTGGGCAACAATATCCTGCGGTCTCAGAGAATCAACGTATCGAAATGCTAAAGCATCCGAATAACAGGCCGGTCCGTATGGTGTTTGACACAGACACCTATAATGAAATTGATGACCAGTTTGCCCTCGTCTATGCGTTAATTTCGCCTGAACTGGATGTGAAAGCTGTCTATGCCGCTCCTTTCAAAAATAGTAGATCAAAGGGGCCGAGAGACGGCATGGAAAGAAGTTATGAAGAAATATTAAGAATCCTGGGTAAATTAGGCAGGTCCTCAAAGGGCTTTGCTTTCAGGGGCAGCACGAGTTACTTGACGAATCTACGCAATCCGGAAAGAAGCCCGGCTGCAATGGATTTGGTTCAAAGGGCAAAGAAAAGCAGTCCTGAAGATCCTCTCTATGTCGCTGCTGTGGGGGCCATTACGAATATCAGCAATGCTATCCTGATTGATCCGGCCATAATTCAAAACATCGTAGTTGTATGGCTGGGCGGTAACGGTCACCATTGGCCACATCAAAGAGAATTCAACTTCAGGCAGGACTTAAATGCTTCCAGAGTCATTTTTGATAGTGGTGTTCCTTTTGTGCAATTACCTTGTACTCCTGTCGTTACCCATTTTACAACCACCGTACCTGAAATGGAGAGATATGTAGGCGGCAGGGGGGAAATTGGAGATTACTTACTTAAGATTTTCAAGGAATACAGAAAAGACCATTTCGGATGGTCCAAGGTACTTTGGGATATGACAGCAATTGCGTGGGTTATCAATGACAAATGGTTGCCGTCCGACCTTGTGCACAGCCCGATAGTAACCGACAATTATACTTTTAGTTTTGATCGATCCAGACATTTGATTAGATCTGTGAATTTTGTTAACAGAGACCCTATATTCAGAGATTTCTTCACAAAACTGGATAAACGGTCCGAAAAGTAGTCTTATTGTCTGTAGGCATTCTGAGTTTCGCTTATGCATAGAATTTTGCACTTTGCCATCAGGGCATCCAAAGAGTACAATATCGTGTCAGTATTCAATATAGCCTTATATGAAGCCCGTTAATATCTGAGAATTCGGCAGATAGAAGTCATGCGATGTTTTGACACATGCAAAGCATAGAACAGCATTATACAGGAGACAATGTAACCGGAGGCTTAAAGATGAAGATTGTGAAAATTAATCGCCGTAAGTTCTTAAGAGGGACAACTGCCACTGCTTTGGGGATGATAAGTTTTCCTTATATCGTTCCTTCGTCGGCTTTAGGCAAGGCCGGTAATATAGGGCCAGGCAGCCGGATTAATATGGGCTTCATCGGATTGGGCGGTATGGGCACGAATAATATGAGGGCATTCCTTAATCAGCCTGATGTGCAAGTTGTTGCTGCCTGTGATGTCGTAAAAGCAAGTAATGAATATGGCCACTGGTATAAGAAAGGATGGCAAGGTCCATGGTTCGGGCGGGAACCTGCTCGAAAAATAGTTAACGACTTTTACTCTCGGAAGACCCAATCCGGTCGTTATGACGGTTGTGATGCGTACATTGATTTCCACAATATAATCACAAGAGATGACATCGATGCTGTTTGTATAACAACGCCTGACCACTGGCACGCCATCCCGGTAATAATGGCGGCAACAGCCGGAAAACACATCTACTGCGAGAAGCCCATGACTTTAACAATTTCAGAAGGTCGTGCTATGATTGAAGCTGTGAGGCGTCACGGTGTCATTTTCCAAACGGGAACACAGCGGCGATCCGATCAGCAATTCCGGTTCATATGTGAGCTGATACGCAACGGACGAATTGGCCGGCTCAAAAAGATAGTTACGACCATAGGAGCCAACAACAAAGAGGCCCCCCCGAAAAACTGGCAGCCTATGCCGGTACCCGAATGGTTGAATTATAATATGTGGTTAGGCCCGGCGCCCTGGGCTCCCTATCATAAGGACCGCTGTCTCTATACTTTCCGGTTCGGTATAGATTATTCCGGTGGCCAGACAACAAACTTAGGGGCACATTCAATTGACATTGCCCAGTGGGCAAATGGTACTGACCATACCGGGCCGGTCGAAGTTGAGGATATGGGCGGCGAGTTTCCTAAAGACGGTCTTTTTACCACGGCCACCAAGGTACATTTCCGGGCCCGGTATGCTAATGGTGTCGAGCTGATTTGCAGAACTCAGCTTGACGGTCCTTTGCGTTTCGAGGGTACTGACGGCTGGATCCAGGTCCAAAAAGGGCAGTTCACATTTAAACCGGAGTCGTTGAAAACTTCTGTGATTGGGCCAAATGAGATCCACCTTTACAAGAGCGACGATCATCATCGCAATTTCATAGACTGCATTAAGGCTCATGGTGAAACAGCCGCACCGGTTGAAGTCGGCCACCGCTCCGTCACTATCTGTCACCTCGGTAATATTGCCATGACACTCAAGCGAAAGCTCGAATGGAATCCTGAAAAGGAACAGTTTGTAAATAGCGACCAAGCCGACCGAATGCTCTCTCGCTCGATGCGCAGCCCATGGCATATATGAGAGCAGGCGAATTAAATCAACGGTTCAAGTATAACTAAAAGTCTAATTTCATTGCGGGATATTCGAGCAGTTATAAATAGTAAATTCAGAGCAAAGATGCTATATGAATGATTTCTCAGATTATGGAGGTTGGAAGTGACAAAAGGCAGAAAAACAGACGCATTGTTTTTTATTATATTTATCATCGGCTTGTTGTCGATCGATACCTGTTTTGGGCAGACACAGACATGTCCCCATCGAGGGTTTTCTGAAGTATCTCTGGAAGCCGGTGATAAGGTTTTCAATCCTTATACGGATGTGAGGTTCGAGGTAGTCTTCGAGCGGCCTGATCTTTCGAAAGCAGCGGTTGACGGTTTCTATGATGGTGAAGGCACTTTCAAGGCCAGGGCATACTGTGACATGATTGGCAGATGGCGATGGAGGTCTTCTTCCAACATTAAGTATCTGGACAAGAAAAGCGGTTCGTTCGATGTCAAATCCTCATCTCTCAAAGGCAAGCTGCGGTTGCACATGAAAGACCCACGTCAGTTTGCTTATGATAACGGTGAATGGTTTCTGCATATAGGTGATACCGGGTATAGGTACGTAACTCAGACTGAGCCGAAATGGAGAGAATATATAGACCAGGCTTCGAAAATGGGAGCAACCAAGATCAGGACGTGGTTCTGTCAGGGGCGGTCGGATGTTCAAGCTCTTTTTTCAAATGGTCGAAGAGAGTTGAATCTTGCATACTGGCAGGAAATCGACAAACGTTTGAGATATGCGTTTGAAAAGCATCCGCACATAATCTTCGAGTTGATCCCATATGGTGAAGATACGGAAGAGTTACGGAGATACGGCAGGGACAACGAGGGTGCGAAGCTGATAGCACGTTATGCACAAGCGAGGTTTTCGGCTTTGCCAAATATCTACTGGTGCATTTCGAATGATCGTGAGATTGTCTCAGGCGGCAAGCTAACCGGCAGGAAGATTCTTCGGGATACAATTAACAAGATCGGAAATGACATGGCGGCGAGGGAGCCGTGGGGGACACTGATTACTAATCACCAGAGCAGATGGAAGGGATACGATTTTACAGAGGCAGCGTGGTCGGATATTATCACGCTGGAAGATCTGGACCAGGTCGATGGGAGGATATTCGAAGAATACTATAACAAACGAGCGGTTCCTATGGTGCTGGACGAGGATCGGTACGAACACTGGCGTAATCCAGCGCACGACCGGTATTTCTTTCGGCGGCTAATGTGGTCAAGTCTGCTATCGGGGGGGCATGCAACATACGGGGGATTAAGGACATATGAGCCTTATGACGGGGTTCTATCGGGAGTGCAGGGCTATTTCGATTCTGTGACTTTGGGGAAACTGGAGCACGGTGCGGATGATTTTGTTCAAATACACAAATTCTTTAGAGAGAGCGAACTGACCTTAGTGAATATGAAGCCAAACGATGCGATACCCGGCAGCGATCCGGGAAAATACAAGTGCATGAGTGATAATACAACCTTCATCCTTTATCTGGCCAATCCCGACAGCTCTAAACCCGGCGAGGCAAATGTTAGCCGGACAATCGCTAATATGACAGTCTGGTTGCCCGAGGGTGCATTTGCAGTAAAGTGGTTCAATCCGAGAAATGGACAGTGGACAGACAGTAGAAGAATATCAGGAGGCAGACAAAGACTGACGGTGCCTGACGAAGGTGATTGGGTTGCTCTGTTGAGATTAGAACATTCGTCGGGTTTAAAAGGACCGTTAAGGGGCCTTTCAGAGAATCCAAGATATTTCACGGATGGCTCAGGCAAGGCCGTGTATCTGACGGGTTCGCACACATGGGCTAATTTTCAGGAACGTGGAGTAGAGGGTAAGACGCCCGACTTTGACTATGAACGATACCTGGACTTTATGCAGACGATGGGCCATAATTTCATACGTATGTGGAGATGGGAACATGCACAGTGGATGCAGTTCGTACCGGGCGACACTCTAATTCGTTACAAGCCAATGGCTTATATGCGAACAGGCCCGGGCAGGGCGATTGACGGCAAACCCAAATTCGATCTTACACGATTCAATCAAGCCTATTTTGACCGGCTTCGAGAGCGGATTGTTGCGGCAGGTGAGCGAGGGATATATGTCAGTGTCATGCTATTTCAGGGATTCAGTGTTGAGCAGAAGGGAACAAAGGGCGTCGATCCGGAAAAGGGTAATGCCTGGGACGGCCATCCATACAATCCAAAGAACAACATAAACAGCATCAATGGTGACATAAACGGAGATGGAGAAGGCGATGAAACACATACTCTTAAGATTAAGCAGATAGTTAGACTTCAGGAGGCATACGTTCGCAAGGTTATCGATACACTGAACGATCTGGATAATGTCTTATGGGAGATCAGTAATGAAAGTCATACCGGCTCAATCGAGTGGCATTACCATATGATCCAGTCCATAAAGGAATATGAGGCAACCAAACCTAAGCAGCATCCCGTAGGAATGACCAGCTCACCAATTAATAATCCGCCGCTATTCGCAAGCCCGGCCGACTGGATTTCACCGAACGGTAAGAGCTATCTCAACGATCCTCCGGATACAAAGGGTAGTAAAGTAATAATCGTAGATAATGACCACATAAATCCCTGGAACAGCGATCCTAACTGGATATTTAAGAATTTTATGCGAGGTAACCATTTCATTCTGATGGATCATTATATGGATTTTCGGATAGGATCTCCTGAAAGCCCTGAACCAAGACATGATCCGGCGCGCCGGGCAATGGGTTTGGTAAAGAGGCTTTCCGAACGAATAGATTTAGTCTCGATGACGCCACAGAACAATCTGGTGTCAACCGGATATTGCCTGGCTAATCCCGGCCGAGAGTACCTGGTTTATCAACCACAGGAAGGAAATAAAAAATTCACTCTCACACTTACGGCCGGTAAATATTCTGTGGAATGGATAAATCCATCAAGCGGCAAAATCATTAAAGGGCAAAACCATCATGCAAAGTCAGGTATGAGTACATTTATGCCGCCATTCAAAGGCTCAGCCATCCTGTATCTACAAAAGATGTTAAACTAAACATCCTACTTAAGCATACGACAACAAAACCTGCCGCCTAAAGTTGCTTGTCTCTTCTTTGTATATCTCTCCTATCGAAACTGTGATCCTGATTAGCTGGTTTGAAAGTCAAAGGTCTATTAAAAGAATTTAGATTTTCGCATACAATGAAGGAAACGACGATTGTGGGGCCATTCAAGCATAATACACAACTATACGATGAGGTTTGTAATGGTGGGATTTTCCTTGACGGGGAGGTGGATAATTTGGTATAGATAACATTAGTGAAGCTTGTGTCTGCTCAGCCGGACATCTATGGATTTTGATATTATTGCAGTTTTCTCTGATAAAGGAGGAGTTATCATGAATCGTATCAGGCGCAGAGTTGTAGGGAGGGCTTTATGCTTTGTGTCGGAGATATTTTACATTTCAATTAACATGCCATATAGGTTTTTTTGAAGGAGGATTATTATGTTTGGAAAATTGATGTATTCGTTTTCTTTTGCTTTGTTACTTAGCTTGGTTCTGAATAGCGCGGCACAAGACATTGACCAGGGTCTTGTCGGCTGGTGGAAGTTTGAGGAAGCAAGCGGAACGTTATATGACCAGAGTGATAACCATAACGACAGCACAACTGTTCAGGGCGTGCTTTATCAGCAAACCGGCCAAAAAGGGTACGCTTTAGGCTTTGACGGAATAGATGATAGTATCACCGTAGGGGCTAATGGAAGACCAACCGATACATTTAGTTTCGGAGGATGGTTCAAGACTTCATCCACTCACGAAATTGATCCGGAATCGATCTCCGGTACGGGTGGAGTAAATAATCAAAGATATGCATTCGACCCGCAACATGGAGGGGAAACAGATGGTGGAGCCGGCCTATCTCTCGGAACAAATGGTATTTTAGTTTATGAGCATGGCAGCAACTATATGCCGGCAACCGCCGTGTACCAGGCTGATATAGGAGAGGATTGGAACCACATCATGATAGTCTATAACAACAAACAGCCGACAATTTACCTTAATGGCAGTGCTGTTCGTACAGGCCTTACTTCCCCAAGGGAAGTGGTAAATGCGCCAATCCACTTTGGCGGAATGGCTTATGGTTATTTTGAGGGCCTTATGGACGAGGTGCGTATCTACAACCGAGTCTTGTCCGCGGCAGAGATAAAAAAGCTGGCGGCCAGACCAAATGCATACAGCCCAATTCCGGATAGCGGCACCCTCCATGAGGATACGTGGTTGAGCCTGAGCTGGTCGCCGGGAGGTAATGCAGCCTCGCACGATGTGTACCTTGGTGACAATTTTGATGAAGTGAGCGCCGGTGCTGAGAGCGTGTTTCAGGGCAATCAGACCGACACGTTCTTTGTTGCCGGCTTTCCGGGTTTTGCCTATCCGGACGGTCTTGTTCCGGGTACAACTTACTACTGGCGGGTTGACGAAGTTAATGATACCGAGCCGAATAGTCCGTGGAAGGGCAAAGTTTGGAGCTTTAGTATTCCTCCCAGGACTGCATACTTTCCCGAACCTGCTGATGGTGCCGAGTCTGTTGACCCGGATGCAAAGCTTAGCTGGACGGCTGGTTTTGGTTCGAAATTGCACTACGTGTACTTTGGGGACACTTTTGATGATGTTAACGATGCAGCCGGCGGTCTTCCTCAGGGAACTACGAGCTATACTCCCGGTCCGCTTAAATTGGGCAAGACTTACTACTGGCGGGTCGATGAGTTCGATATCCTCGCTACGCATAAAGGCGATGTCTGGAGCTTTACTACTGAAGGCGCAGTTGAGAGCCTTAATCCGGCTAATGGCGCTGTGGACGTAACGCAGTCGCCTATTCTTAGCTGGAGACCTGGAATCTTTGGTGCATCGCATGAGATTTACTTCGGCTCTGATAAAGAGGCCGTGAACAACGCCGATACGAGCTCGCCTGAATATAAAGGCAGCGGAGACCTTGGCTCCGAGAGCTATGATGCAGGCAATCTTGAGTGGGA
>CAZZAX010000103.1:0-21573 GCA_964653075.1 uncultured Pirellulales bacterium | reverse complement strand
CTCTTCGTAAAATGGAGGATCTAAATGACCAACCTGAGAACCGTTTGTCGGATCGTCGTAACCGTCCACCCAGGCCAAATATATCCTGTTGCTACCGGGCTGGCCTTCTTCAATATCATTGTAGCCCTCCATATCGTCAATGATAAGGAAGTTGGCCGTAGTAAAGCTCCAGAGAGGGCCTGTCCACGGACTGTCGGCGTTGGCGTTATTGGCCTCATTTACACGCCAGTAGTAGGTAGTATTCCACTCAAGCTGCCCTGGCTGATAGCTCTCGGAACCGAGGTTTCCGCTGCCTTTAAGCTCAAGTGAACTTTCATCGGTTCCGAAATAAATTTCATGTGTAGCACCTAAGCCCGGTGTCCATGTTAGAACAGGCGTTTGTGTTACGTCCACAGCACCATTAGCCGGGTCAAGTGCCGAGACAGCACCTTCGGTTGTAAAGCTCCAGACATCGCCTTTGTGCGTTTCAACTACATCAAACTCATCGACACGCCAGTAATAAGTCTTGGCCATTTTAAGAGTGCCGGGAGTATAATCCGTAGTTCCCTGAGCTGAACCACCTGTTGCGTTGTCCACTTCGTCGAAAGCTTCACCGAAGTATACAGTATGCAATTTAGAACCGAAACCACCCGTCCAGCTAAGCTGTACATCGACACTAACGCCCTCGGCCTGGTCAACCGGGTCGGGGAAGTATGCAGTTTTTGGCGGAATACTGAAACTCCAGATATCGCCTTTCCATGGGCTGTTCGGCTCAGCATCGTTGATCTCATCGATTCGCCAGTAGTAAGTTGTGCCGGGGACAAGGCCATCCGGAAAAGCAAATCCGGGGAAGCCAACAGTAAGCTCGGTCGCGGCCTGATTACCCAGAAAAGTACCTTCAGCTCCATTGTTCACATCTTCAAAATTGTCGCCGATATAGACATCATGCGATACTGCACAATCTCCTGCCCGCCAGCTAAGGTTCGCCCATGTATCTTCAATGAGGGCACCGTCAACCGGCTCTGGGCCCAAGGCATACGGATATTCTTCACCACCTTCCATAGCAGCCACAATCTCGGCCTGCGTCAGTGCGCGGTTGTAGATCCGGACATCGTCGATGAGGCCATTAAAATTCGAACCATCTTCAGTAAACAAAAGGTTAATTGCACTAATCTCTATGGTGGCTGGTTCATTTTGTGTATAATCATGCTCACCATTCACATAGAATTCGAAATCTGTACCATTGAATGTTACTGCTATATGTGTCCAAACATTTGGAGGAATGTCTATGTCCGGTCCATCCCAGATATCGGCTCTTCCGGTGTCAAGCCAGAAATCCGCAGCTAAAGTTGTTATCGTATCGTCTGCGCCATACAAGTACATAGAATATGCGTTTTCCTTCCACTGAATGGTGTACCAACTATCCACGACTGGACGCTGTGTCATATTAATCCAGGCTGACAGTGTGATTTCATCCGCTATGTTTAGACTGTCATCATTGCCGCAATCAATATTATCACCAGTACCATCAAATTCCAGGGCAGCACCGTAATATCCTGCCGCCCACTGCGGGTCGCCTTTAAAGGCGCCGTCGTTCCCATAGGAGCTTGAGTCATATACGGTATTGCCAGAGCCCTCATCAAGCTTCCAGTGCGCCACCAGATCAGCCGAGGCATTGCCTGCTAAACTCAGCATAAAAACAAAAGAAATTAAACAAATCAATTTCTTATACATAATAATCCTCCTTCAAAAAGAATTAAAAATAACCGCATTGCGGCTACGTACCAGAATACATACTATATATTATTTTCAATATAAGAATTGCTCATTGAAATGCAAAAAATATATTTGTCGCGAAGCACAAAGTTTTAATACCAACTCCGTGCCGTGCATAATAATTCCTCCTCTATCGATAAACAAAAAAGAATTACACCTGCGGTATGAACTCAAAGCCACAGATGCTCGACTGTGAATACGCAAATATCAACTAATATTATCTTAACCAAATTATCTACCCTTTGTCAAGGAAAATCCCTTGAATATATATTAGTAGAAGTGGTGCGATATATCGCACCCTACCTTTTCAAATGATTCCCGAATGGCCTTCAGTCTTTTGTATCTGCTGGGATTATTTTGTAATTGAGATGGCATTCTGTTATGGTGGGATGTGAAGTTTGCAGGAGTTTTTTAAGAAGTGTATATGGGGGAAGACCTGACGGTTTGTAATTCCAGGAGAACAGGGCATGACGACGAATGACGGAAGAATTATTTTGGTGGTATTTTGTCTATTTCTAACGAGTTCGGCACTTGTCCGGAACGACCTGACGGTACGGTGGGGGCATCAGCTTTTAACTGACACAGACGAGCGGGAAACAAAAAGTGGGACAAGCCTTTTAAATGATAATTGATTAATGATGATTGATTATTTAAGATTTAGCTTCGCAAAAGACATGTTTGGATTTTTATATAAAAGTGCATTTGGTGAATGAGTAATTGGAAGGGGCATAAAAATGGCGGATAAACTGGCGATTGACGGGGGGGCCAAGGCGGTGGCGAGCAAGTTAGCGGGGTGGCCGGAGTTCGATGAAAAGGCGATCAAGGCGGTGGAGGAGGTGCTGAGGTCGGGGAAGGTCAATTACTGGACGGGGCCGAAGGGTATGGAGTTCGAGGGTAAATATGCCGAGTGGCAGGGGAGCAAATACGCTATCAGTGCATCAAGCGGGACCTCGGCCCTGCATATCGCGCTTGTTGCTTTGGGGATAGGGCCGGGCGATGAGGTTATCGTGCCCAGCTACACCTTTATTGCCAGCAGTTTTTCAATCGTGCAGGCGGGGGCTATTCCGCGTTTTGCGGATGTTAATATTGACGACCATTGCATCAGCGTCGAGTCCGCGGAGAAGCTCGTCAATGAGCGGACAAAGGCGATTATACCCGTGCATCTTTATGGCAACGTCTGTGATATGGATGAGGTTATGGCCTTTGCAAAAAAGCATAAGCTTTTTGTTATCGAGGACAATGCCGAGGCCTTTGGCGGTGTTTATAAAGGCAGAAAAACGGGTACTATCGGTGATATGGCCGCGTGCAGCTTCTGTCAGAACAAGACATTTACCACAGGCGGTGAGGGTGGGATGGTGACCACCGACGACGAAGAATTAGCCTGGCAGGCGAGAAGCTTTCGCGACCATGGTTATGATGTCAAGCAGCGTTTGAGCCTGCTGGAGCTTGAGCAGAAACTGCCCTATATTCATAATATGGTCGGGTGGAACTATCGCATGACCGAAATGCAGTCGGCCATCGGTATTGCGGAGCTGGAGCGTATCGATACCTGGAATCTGGCTAATCGCAGGCGCAACTGTCGTATTATAATAGATGCTATAAAAGATTTGCCACAGGTCAAATACGTTCCTGTTGATACTGATGAGCGTCAGAACGGCTGGTATGTAATGGCGTTTTCTCTGGACATCGAAGATATGACCTGTGATATTGCTCAGTTTGTGGCCGCGTGTGGCGCCGAGGGGGCCCCATGCTGGAAGGTGTTCTGGCCCCAGTGTCATACGGAGCGTGCATTTAAGCAGCATAATTCTTTCGGCAGGAGCGGCTTTCCTTTCAAGAGCAAAGAATACACTAATCCGGAGAGCGTGGACTATAGCAAAGTAGAAGTGCCCAATGCGGTCTGGCACCAGAGCCATACGTTTACCTGTTTTGCGTTTCCGACTTATACAGAAGAGGATTGCCGGCAGATAGGTGACGCACTGGTGAAGGTAATTAAGGCCTATTCAAAGTAAATAATAATGATTTCTGCAAAATTGAAGTTAGGCATATATTATTTTAGAAAATCTTCTTTCACGATTTTCTAAAAATAATGGGTACCGTTTTGTAACATAATATCAAGTAAAACTTTACACAGATTGTTTTTGGAAAGAAAAAATAAAAGAAGAGATTTTTTCTTTCCAAAAGTATGTCTAACTTCAATTTTTCAGAAGCCTTTAAATAAGAAGAAAGGGAATTTTTATGGCCGGTAAGATTAAATGGGGTGTGATTGGCTCGGGCGGGATTGCCAAAAGAAGAACAATTCCGGAGGGCATTTCAAAAGCCAGTAATGCCGAATTAACCATAGTCTTCGATATCGATGAACAGGTGAACTCTGAGGCAGCCGAAAAGTTTGGCGCTGAGCCGGTGCAGAGTATTGAGGACTTACTGGATTCGGCCATCGATGCGGTATATGTTGCTACGCCCGCCTGTCTTCATACCGAACAGGTCCGAGCCTGTGCAAAAGCCGGAAAGCACGTTTTATGCGAGAAGCCGCTCGGTATGACAACAGCCGAAGCCGAAGAAATGATTGAACTTTGCAAACGGGTGGGTGTTAAGCTTGGCTGTGCCTTTATGATGCGTTTTGTGGCCCAGCACCGCGAGGCTCTCAGGCTCATCCGGGAAGGCAGGCTCGGCAAGCCGACCTATGCCAGGGCACAGCTTTCCTGCTGGTATCCGCCCATCGAAGGTGCATGGCGTCAGGACCCGGCCACGGGCGGAGGCGGGGCTTTGATTGATATGGGAGGACACTGCATAGATTTGCTGGAGATGTTTTTCGGAAGGGTCGTTAAGGTTAGCTGCTTTATAAACAACACCGTCCACGGATATAAATCCGAAGACAGTGCAACGGTAATGTTATTTTTTGAAAACGGGGCGCTGGGCACTGTTGATACCTTTTTCTGCATTCCCGACAACAGCAGTAAGAACGTGCTCGAACTTTACGGCTCGAAAGGCTCAATATTAGCTAATGGAACTATCGGCCAGGGACCGGCCGGACAGATGAAGGCGTTTCTGGAACAGGATAGTAAAGATTACGATGCACAGCAGGCACGCAATGAAGCTCATGATATGGTTATTGCACCTGAGCCGGTAAATACTTATCAGGCTGAGATTGAGGAGTTCAGCCAGGCCATCATAGATGAGCGTGAGCCGCTTATAAGTGGTGAGCTTGGCCTGCGAAGTCAGAAGGTACTGACCGCCTGTTATGAATCCTGCAGGTCGGGAATGGTGGTCGAGATAGGCTAAATTCCTGAGAGACCCTTCTATGGATTTTACCGATGCTATAACTGAAAATACGTTGCGTGCCATTCGTTTTGAAAGGCCGGAGCATATTCCGATTATATTCTGGATAAATCCTGCTTGCTGGCATCACTATCAACAGGAACTTTTGTTTGAGCTTATGTCTGAACATAGTCTTTTGTTTCCCGGTTTCGCTTCGGAAGATGCGGTACTGCCTGAATTGGCTCCGTGGGAGCAAGCCGGGGAGCCTTATACCGATTCCTGGGGTTGTGTCTGGGAGACAACCGATGACGGCATTACAGGCTCGGTGACAAAGCACCCATTAGAGGATTGGGGTGCTTTGGAAGGTTTTACGCCACCCGATCCTGCGCAGACGAACGGTATGGCCGCCATTGACTGGTCAAAAATTAAAGACAAATTGTGGCACGGGCTTGCAACCCGTGAAAACACGGCCGAGATGGCCGTGCCATTGGCGGTGGAAGGAAAGTACGGTGTCGGCAGTCTGGAGCATGGCCACGCTTTTATGCGGCTTAGTTACCTTCGTGGATACGAAAAACTTCTTTTGGATATGGCGGATGGAGATGCCAGATTAGGGAAGTTAATCGAGATGGTTGAAAAATTCAGTATGGGGATAGTACAGCGTTATGTTGACCTCGGGGCAGCAATGATGCGGTATCCTGAAGATTTGGGGATGCAGCTTGGCCCGATGCTTTCGCCGGAACAGTTCAGGACATATATAAAACCAATTTACGAGAACCTGATGACACCGGCTCGTAAGGCGGGCTGTCTGGTGCATATGCATTCAGATGGTGATATTCGTGACCTTGTGGATGACCTTGTCGTTAGCGGAGTAGATGCGCTTAATCTTCAGGACCTTGTAAACGGCATCGACTGGATAGCCGCGAAGCTCAAAGGGCGTATCTGTATCGACCTTGATATAGACCGCCAGCAAATCACGAGATTTGGCAATCCTGAGAAAATTGACGAGTTAATTCACGGGGAAGTTGAAAAACTTGGAAGCCCGGAAGGAGGGCTTATGATGATATACGGGCTATATCCGGGTGTTCCGCTTGAAAATATAAAGGCAGTTATGGATGCAATGGAGCGATATGCTGCTTTCTATTCTTAATGATTTAGCTTATTATAATCACGGCAATATGAAAGGAAACAGAATATGGAAAAGCATGGCGCCGCGATAATTGGTTGTGGTTGGGTTGCAGAAGAGTACGTGAAGGCCTTTGAGAAAGACGAACGTTCCGAGGTTCGGACGCTGGTCAGCCGGAATCCTGCGAATGCAGAAAGGTATCGCGACCGCTATGGCTTAAAGTGCACTATCGAAACCGACGCTTCCAAAATGCTTGAGCAAAAAGATGTGGATATCGTGGCGGTATGCACACCGCATAACGTACATACGCAATACGTTGTTGCCGCCGCAGAGGCACGCAAGCATATTATAATAGAAAAGCCGGTAGCGTTGACTCCGGAGGACGTGTGCAAACAGCGCGAAGCGGTCAGAAAAAACAAAGTCAAGACAATAGTAAGTTTCGTGTTGCACTGGAATCCCTTGTTGATGACTATTGACAGTTTAATCGAGCAGGGTGTATTCGGCAAAATTTTTATGGTGGAGGTCGATTATATGCATCGGATATGGGATTTAAAATGGTACGGCAGCCTTGAAAAGAGCGGCACGGCACTTCTGACGGCGGGCTGCCATGCAGTTGACGCCCTGCGGTGGTTTGCGCGCAGCCGGGTCGAGGAAGTGTCCGCCTACCAGGTAAAGACCGAAAATCCCGCGGAATACCCAGGTACAATATCAATTAACTTAAAGTTCGAAGATGGAAAGATCGGACGCAGTTACACAACCTTCGACGCAAAGATGCCTTACAGATTCAATATCGGAATCTATGGCACAGAAGGTACACTCCGCAACAATGAACTTTTTGCCCCGAAACTTTTCCCGGGCCAAAACGATTTTATGCAGATTCCCTGTATCCTTCCGGACAGTGGCGATGTTAGGCATCATCCCTTTCAAGGTGAAGTGTCACATTTTCTCGACTGCATTATCAACGACCAAAAGCCGTTTCCCGACCTCGATGATGCGGCACAGACACAGGCGGTATGCTTTGCGGCTGACAAGTCCGCAGAATCCGGCAGGCCGGTTTCTCTCGGCGAATTCAAAGACCTGTTTTGATTTATCCTGTTGAGGTAAACTTATGGATTTTCTAATTTAGTCTCTGGCTTTTCGATTACCTCATTTGCTCACTTTTTTTAACCTGCTCAATTCAAGCTGACGGTCTACTTCATCCTGGGATATCTGGTGAAACTCACACTCCTCGCAGTGATAGAGGTTCGGACAGATACGAAAAGAGATATCACCGCTCATTGTGTATCGGCACTGGTTCTTACCTACGAGAGCATTGACTTTGTCGAGAAAAGGTTTGATCCTTGGGTCATTGCGATATTTCTCCTTCTTCATCATACCTGCGTGAAAGGTGCATTCGGAATTACAGCGGTATCCAATGGGACACATACGTTTCTTGATTACTTCCGCCTGATACCAGATACATGGAGAGACTTCCTTTTCTTCAACCGGAGGTACTTCAACAGGTACAGGCACTTCAACAGGAGCCGTGACCAACTGAATGTCGCGCGTCATTCTGATCGAAGTCTCAAGCCGGTCCAGCTCAAATGGCTTTGCCAGGTAGTCGATAGCGCCTCTACGCATTGCCTCAACAGCGGTGTCAACAGAGGGATACGCGGTAACTATTATAACTTTTGCTTTGGGATTCTTCACCCTCACTTCGCTGAGTATTGAAAGTCCATCACGGCCTGGCAGCTTTAGGTCAACTATCATAACGTCGTAGTCTGTCAGATCGAATTTTTGCAGCTCCTTCTCACCATCACTTGCGGCGTCAATCTTATGGTCTTCGTTTGAAAACCAATCAACTAACGATTCCCGCATGATATCTTCGTCTTCCACTACCAAAATTGATTCTTTTTTCATGTTTTAAGGCCTCCAGATTTTTTCTTTATATTCGGTTTACGAAATCGACTCACACGACAATAAGCAATCCTGTGATAATCTCTAACTTACCTGACTTTATATATTGCAATAGCTGTGCCAAGAAGCAAAGGGGTATGAATCTTATTCAATATATGATGCTAAATGCTGTTATATAGATAGTTTACGACGGATGTTGAGGTTGTGGCAGAATCATGGAAAATGAGATGAGTGCTAATAAATGCGACTTTAGGTGTCTAATATATTGACACTAATATTATACTTCTTAAGTTTATTATAGAGAGTCATGCGGTGAATACCAAGTATCTTTGCGGTCCTGGCGATGTTTCCCCCGGTTTCCTCAAGCACCTTCAGGATATGATTTCTCTCCAGCGCTTCGAGGGTTTTTCCTTCCGTCAGATTCGGGGCATTCAACTCCGGTGGAAAATCAGCCATAGTTATAACCTTATTTTTTGATAGAATGGCGCCGCGCTCGACTACGTTTTCGAGCTCTCTCACGTTGCCGCGCCAGTGATAATTAAGCATGAATTCCACTGCTTCGGGAGAGAAGCTTCTAACGGATTTATTGTTCTCTTTAGCATACTTTTTAAGGAAATGCTCAGCCAGCGGCAAGATGTCCTCCCGCCGATATCTAAGTCCCGGCAAGTCGATAGTTACTACGTTTAATCGATAATACAGATCTTCTCTGAATTTTCCCTGTTCGGTTATAGTTCTGAGGTTTTTATTTGTAGCGGCTATAATACGCACATCGACCGGTGTTTCTTCATTGCCGCCGACCCTGGTAATCTTCTTTTCTTCGAGGGCCCTCAGCAGGTGGACTTGTGTATTGGAGTCTATTTCACCAATTTCATCGAGGAATAGAGTACCTTGATCTGCAGCTTCAAACTTACCCATTCTTCTTTCCACAGCACCTGTGAAGGAACCTTTCTCATAGCCGAAGAGCTCACTTTCCAGCAAAGTCTCCGGAAGGGCAGCGCAGCTTGTGACGATGAATGGTTTATCACGGCGATGACTTTGGCGGTGAATAGCCCGGGCAACAACTTCCTTCCCTGTGCCGCTGTCTCCGGTGATAAGGACTGTAGCGCTGGTTGGGGCTACTGTTTTGATAAGTTCAAATATCTTTATCATCCTGGGGCTTTTAGCAATAATGCCCTCGAAACTGTGTATGTCCTCAATCTTCCGTCGAAGCGTAATGTTTTCCTCAAGGAGCTTGTGATGTTCCACCATGTTTCTTATGAGCAGCTCGACCTTTTCCGGGCAAAAAGGTTTTTCAATGTAGTCATAGGCACCTTCTCTTATGGCGGCAATTGCTGTTTGAATTGTGCCGTGTGCTGTGATAATAACGGTTGATATCGCAGGGACTATGGTTCTTGCCCTTTTCATCAACTCAATACCGTTCATGCCGGGCATGATCAGGTCGGTTATCATAATATTGACCTTTTTTTGCTTGATTATCCGTAGTGCGTCTTCTGCACATTTGGCGGTCAGCACGTGGTAACCAATAGAATCCAGCCAGTCGAAAAGAGATTCCCTTACTATATCCTCATCGTCCACAACGAGTAATTTAGTCTTTTTCGTCATCTGTAATCCCCAGATATATCGAAAATGTTGTGCCGGTGCCAGGGTTACTTTCTATCTCTATTTTGCCGTGGTGTCTCTCGATGATCCCATGAACAACGGACAATCCAAGCCCTACTCCTTTGCCCTTTTCCTTGGTAGTGAAGAATGGAGTAAAAAGCCTATTCAAATTCTCTTTGGAAATACCAACACCAGTATCGCTGATGTCAATTCTGAGGGCGTCTTTTATTGACCTGCTGATTTTGACCCCTATGGCAACTGAGGTGGTTACGGTCAAGTCGCCTCCACTGGGCATTGCCTGAGCGGCGTTGAGCACTATATTCATCAGCGCCTGCTGGATTTGGTCAAAGTCGCCCATTATGGGAGGAAGATATCTGCCCAATTCCTTCTTAAGCTTAATGTTCTCAAGACTGATTTGATGGCCTACTATTGAAAACGTTGCTTCTATCACTTTGTTTATATCGACCGGTCTGAAGGTCGCCTCTGTCTGGCGTGAGAAGTCAAGAAGGTTCTTTATGATACGGGAACACCTTTCTGTTTCTCTTTCAATCTTCTCGAGCTGTTCTTTTGTCTTTTCATTCTGCAGCTGGTTTTGTCCGTACCTCTTTAGAAGAAGCTTGATGTATACCAGAATACCGGCCAAGGGATTGTTTACCTCATGAGCAACTCCTGCGGCCAACTGGCCTACGGAGGCCAGTTTCTCTGATCTGATTAACTCTTCTTCTGTTTGTTTGCGTTCGGTGATATCTTCTCCTGAACTAAGAGTGCCAATGATCTGCCCCTTGTTGTCTCTGACTGTAGTATTATGCCAGGCGATAATCCTTTCCTCCCCACTTTTGGTTGATATGGGATTTTCATAATATTCAGCGATTTTGGTTTCTCCAGCCATCAATTTCAGGAAGACTTCTCTCACTTTATGCCTGGTCTTAGCCGGGATGCAGAAATCAAACCAGTTTTTACCAATAATTGCTCTTTCCTTGTAGCCCAGGACTTCGCAGCCCATTTTATTAATGAGGGTTACTCTTCCCTGCCGATTGAGAGCCACGATCATAACCCGTGCTACACTGAGATACTGTCGTGCTTTGTCTCTTTCCTCTCGAAGCTTGTCCCATAGCTGCTTGCGTTCGGTTAAATCTCTGAAGATTTCTAAAGCACCGATTATCACATTATTGTTAGCCCGCAATGCTGAAGTTGTCACGTTTACAGGAATTTCCTTTCCTTCTTTGTTCCGGATAATTGCATCGTAGTTGAACATCGACTCTCCAGTTTCTAATGTTTTTTTTAGAAGACATTTACTTTTGCATAGATTGCTCCTGATGACGGTATAACACTTTTTGTTCAATACCTCCTCTTTCTTGAAACCGGTTATCATTTCAGCGGCGCGATTAAAAGAGGTGATTCTGGCGTTTTTGTCTATAGTAAAGAGTCCTCCCTGCATGCTTGCCAGGATATTATCTAAGAATTCCTTGGTAATCTCATCTTCGATTTTCATGCTAACCTCACTTTTTTTTAGTAAAATCGGCCCTTTTATCGGAAATTCTCAGTTCCAGCAGGTTACTGTCCTATCTTTTAACAAAAGGCTATTTGGATAACCTTAAATTACCTGTCTTTTCTCGACAAATCAATTCATATTTTTATTGGGTGGTCTTTGGCAGCAATAAAATTCCTCATGATGGAACACGGTGTAGATATAAGAGCCTGGCAACAGTTTTCTCTGTGAAGGAACTGAGCAATTTTAGCCATAGATGTTTCGGGTGCTATTTACCCTCAAAAGATAAAAAATAAGCTCTCTACTGGTAGTGACTTAGAAAATTGCGACCAAATGCCCCTTTTTTATTAAAAAATGAGAAATTTTCCTTGCATATTTTCTTGAACACGAGAGAATTGGGGTATTATGAATCACCCGTAGATATGTTTTATATGATAGAAGTAATGCAAAGGTAAACCAGCGAAGATGGTAAAACCTGAAAAAGATATCATCGCCGAGTTTTCAATCTCGGATTTCCTGTTCTTGGGCTGTCTGTCTTAACCGACTCTATTCTTACAAACTGGCTTAATAGCTTAGAGACACTATACCTGTCGCAGGAGAAAGAAGCTAAGAGATTATGGAATCTAATCTTACGATTACGTCACAGTCACAATTAGCCAAAGCGGTTTTCAATGAAAGCGGCCAGAATGTGAACCTGTGTTATCAATGCAGGAAGTGTGCCGCAGGCTGTCCGATATCATATGCGATGGACTATAAACCCGCCCAGCTTATCCATGCAATCCGGCTTGGTTTGGACGATCTCGTGTACAAGAGCAAGACTATGTGGTTGTGTGCATCGTGTGAAACGTGCACAACGAGGTGTCCGCAAGAGGTCGATGTGGCGAAAGTGATGGACGCCGTGAAGATAACAGCAGTGAAGCAGGGTATCAAACCCACTATCCCGCAAGTGGCTTCTTTTTACAGGGCCGCGCTTTCCAATATCAAAATGTGCGGGCGGATGTACGAGATGGGGATGATAGTGGGTCTTAAGATGAGGACTTTTGAGTTCTTCAAAGATGCGGGGCTGGGAATGAAAATGTTCACAAAAGGTAAGCTCAAGATGATTCCCAGTTTTACCGGCGCATTAAGAACCAGGAAGATTTTTAACCGGGTAAAGAGTATCGAAAACAGGAATCGCAAAACATAACGTAACCCGGTTGTTTAGTAACCAAATTAAGATATGTATGAGAAATCCGTATTCTCTAATTGATATGTCCATGGAGGTCAGCATACGATGACTGCAAAGTACGCTTATTATCCGGGCTGCTCGCTTCACTCGACCGGCTCTGAGTACGATATATCTTTTCGGGCCGTTTGTGAAAAGCTTGGTATAGATATTCGAGAGATCGAGGGATGGATATGCTGCGGCACCTCTCCTGCGCATTGCACGTCCAGACTTTTGTCACTCGCACTTCCTTTCGAGAATCTCTGTCTGGCGGAGAAAATGGGTTTGACGGACGTTATCGCCCCATGTGCGGCCTGTTTTTCGCGATTAAAGACTGCGATATACGAAGCAAACGAGGATGCGGAGATAGCCGGCCAGATTAGTGAAGCCCTTGAAAAGCCGCTGCCAAAATCGGTGAACGTATTAAGTCCCCTTGAAATATTCTGTAATCGGCAAGTTTTGGCCGAAGCGGTCACGAGGCAGTTACCTGAATTGAAGGTCGTGTGCTATTACGGCTGTCTTCTTACCAGGCCTTCGAAGGTGATGCAGTTTGACGAGTGCGAGTATCCGATGGCCATGGACGAGGTGCTGCGCTCGTTGGGAATTGAAACTCTCGAGTGGTCTTATAAGACCGAATGCTGCGGGGGCGCTCTTGCTATGACCCGTACAGATGTAGTTCTTAAGTTGACACACGATATACTTGAGGAAGCCAAAGCGGTAGGTGCAAACGCTATCGCTGTTGGATGCCCTTTATGTCATGTCAATTTGGACACGAGACAGGTTGAGGTTGAGAAGGAATACGGTGTCCATTACGGCCTGCCGATATTTTACTTCACGCAACTGATGGGGTTGGCAATGGGAGTGGCCCCGGACAAATTGGGTTTGCAGAAACATTTTGTCAGCGCGGACGGCTTATTGTCCGGTGTTTAAGAAGGATGGCTCTTCTTGAAAAAAGAAACGGGAGGACAAGTAAGTGGCTAAGGCAACAGATAAAAAAGTTGGTGCCGTTCTTGTAGTTGGAGGCGGCGTCGGGGGTATGCAGGCCTCGCTCGATCTGGCTGAGGGGGGTTATAAGGTCTATTTAGTCGAAAGGGGGCCGTCTATCGGCGGGGTGATGGCACAGCTTGACAAGACCTTCCCGACGAATGACTGCGCGATGTGCACCCTTGCGCCGCGCATGGTCGATTGTGGAGGGCACCTTAACATCGAGAAACTGACCTACTCTGAAATAGAATCAATCGAAGGCTCTGCCGGCAACTTCAAGGTCCGCATCAGGAGAAAAGCTCGCTCGGTGGATCCGGACAAGTGCACCGGCTGCGGTGAATGTGTTGAAAACTGTCTTGTTAAAAACATTGTCTATCTTGAACCACCTGAAGTGCCCAGGATAGAAATCGAGGAGGAAAGCCGGGTTAAAGTGGATGAAATCATTAGCAGATATGAAGGTGGCCGGGAAACTCTCGTACCGATTCTTCAAGACATTACTAATGGATTTAACTGGCTTCCGCCGGAACTTTTAATGAGGGTTGCTGAGGTCAAGCAAATACCTATTGAGCACATCCTGCGAATCGCTACTTTCTACAAAGCCTTCAGTCTTAAACCCCGTGGTAAACATATAATCACCGTTTGTACAGGCACAGCATGTCACGTGAAAGGGGCACAGAGAATTCTTGACAGGCTTGAGCGTAAACTAGGTGTAAAAACCGGAGAAACAACACCCGATATGCAGTTCACATTGGAAGCGGTTCGCTGCCTGGGATGTTGTGGTTTGGCTCCGGTGGTTACCATCGGTGAAGAATTGCACGGCCAAATGAATCCAGCAAAGGCAGCAGCCCTTATTAACAAATATCAGGATTGAAAGAGGATAGCCATGTCCAAGATTAAACCGGAAGACCTTGAAAAAATCAGGGAGCGAATGGTCAGAACAATGAATTTGCGTGAAGGTGATGCCCGGGCGAAGGTCACTGTTCATATGGGAACTTGCGGCATAGCCGCCGGCGCAAGAAAGATTATGAGTTCATTGCTTGGTCTGCTTGAGGAAAAAAAGGTAAATGATGTTGTACTCACTACTTCAGGCTGCGCAGGACTTTGCAGTCGCGAACCGATGTTGACAGTAGAACTCAAAGGAGAGGCTCCCATCAAATACGTTGATCTGGATGAGGAAAAAACCAGGAAGATCTTCTCAGAACATGTCTTGTCAGGTGTGGTGGTCGAAGAGTATGCTTTGGCCATTGGGAGCGAACGCGTCGGATAGGAACTTAAAGACAAGGGAGAATAGTGAATGAAATCCTCTCGAACACACATTATGCTCTGTGCCGGGACCGGTTGTGTTTCAAACGGGTCTTTCAAGATAAAGGAATCTCTCGAACGAGAGCTTAAAAAGCACGACCTTCAGGATGAGGTTTCTGTTGTACTGACCGGCTGCAACGGTTTTTGTGCCCAGGGGCCGGTAGCTGTTGTCAGGCCGGATGACATCTTTTATCAGTTGCTGAAGGAAGATGATATTGCCTACTTAGTGGAGGAGCATTTTCTCAAGGGAAGGCCGGTGGAGAGGCTTCTATATACACCGCCTGCTGAAGAGTTCCCGGTACCTACGATGAGCGACATCGGCTTCTTCAGCAAACAGAGGCTGGTTGCGTTACGTAACAGGGGGATGATTGATCCCGAGCAGATTGACGAATACATTGCTCGAGATGGGTATACGGCGCTGGCTAAGGCGCTTACCCAGATGAAACCGAAACAAATAATAGAGGAGATAAAAGCCTCGGGATTGCGAGGCAGGGGCGGGGCCGGATTCCCAACGGGCAGGAAATGGGAATTGGCTTGGGCCGCCAAGGGCGATACGAAGCATATAGTGTGCAATGCAGACGAAGGCGATCCTGGTGCATTTATGGATCGCAGCATAATCGAGTCCGATCCGCATTCTGTTTTAGAAGGAATGATAATTGGCGCAAAGGCGATTGGAGCTTCTCAGGGACATATCTATATCAGAAACGAATATCCTTTGGCCCGGGAAAGGCTGGTCAAAGCTATCCAACAAGCCAAGGATTATGGTTTGTTGGGCGAGGACATTTTCGGCACCGGTTTTGGTTTTGATATATCCATCCACAGAGGGGCAGGAGCTTTTGTCTGCGGCGAGGAGACGTCGCTTATAGCTTCTTTAGAGGGCAGATCTCCCGAGCCGAAAGTGAGACCGCCGTTTCCCGTACAATCGGGAGTGTGGAATGAACCCACTAACATCAACAATGTTGAAACGTGGGCCAATGTGCCGGAGATAATCAACAGGGGGGCGAAATGGTTCTCCAGTATCGGGACCGAGACCAGCAAAGGTACGAAAGTCTTCTCTGTAGTTGGAAAAGTCAGAAATACAGGGCTTGTCGAAGTTCCGATGGGTATTACCTTGCGAGAGATTGTATATGACATAGGAGGCGGGATACCCAATGACAAGAAATTCAAGGCTGTTCAGACCGGCGGTCCTTCGGGCGGATGCATTCCCACATCTCTTTTAAATCAGCCTATCGATTATGAGAAACTTGCCGAGGTAGGCTCCATCATGGGTTCCGGGGGGCTGATCGTGATGGATGAGGACACCTGCATGGTCGATGTGGCCAGGTATTTCCTCGAGTTTTTGAAAGACGAATCCTGCGGTAAGTGCACCGCGTGTCGCGAAGGCGTAGATGTGATGTATCAGATTCTGACCAATATTTGCGCCGGCAAAGGCAAGGAAGAGGATATTGAGCTGCTCGAAGAGTTATCAGAGGCAGTAAAGGATTCGGCTTTGTGCGCTCTGGGAGGGACGGCGCCGAATCCGGTTCTCAGTACTATCCGCTATTTCCGTGACGAATACGAGGCACACATTAAGTATAAGAGTTGTCCAGCCGGGGTTTGCAGAGAGATCATCTCTTCGGCCTGTCAGCATATTTGTCCCCTGGAGCAGGATGTTTCCTGTTACGTTGGTCTTATTGCTCAAGGGCAGTTCGAGCAGGCGATAGAGATTGTCAGGAGAGAAAATCCACTTCCGTCTATTTGTGGCAGGGTTTGCACTGCAACTTGTGAAGCCAAGTGCCGAGCCGGCGAAGGGGATGGAGAGGCTATCTCCATCCGGATGCTTAAGAGATTCCTGGCCGACTATGAACGGGAAAAAGGCCTTGACCTCATACCCAAGCCGAAACAGACAAGATCCCAACAAGTGGCTATTGCAGGCTCGGGACCTGCAGGACTAACATGTGCGTACTATCTTGCTCTTGATGGATATCAAGTTACAATTTACGAGTCGCTTCCTGTTGCCGGTGGTATGCTCGCTGTTGGCATCCCGGAATACCGCTTACCCAAGGACATTTTAAATTGGGAGATCGAAAATATCAAGAAACTGGGAGTGGATATCAAGACGAGTACTGCTGTTGGTACGGATATACGGCTTGAAGATCTCTGGTCAAAATACGATGCCGTGTTCATCGCAACCGGAACTCACAAGGGACTGAAGATGAACATTAAGGGCGAAGGATTACCTCAGGTTATCGATGCTGTGGATTTTCTGCGAGACCTTCATCTTGGTCGCGACCTTAAGGTTGGGCAGAAGGTAGCTGTGGTTGGCGGGGGAGATGCAGCTATAGATGCGGCCAGAGTGGCCAAGCGTTTAGGCAAGGATGTGAAGATATTGTACCGGAGAACGAGACGAGAGATGCCAGCAATAAAAGAAGAGGTCGAAGAGGCAATCAAAGAGGGAATTGAGATTCAATTCCTGGTTACTCCTGTGCGGGTCTTGTCTGAGAATGGCCAATTGAAAGGGATTGAGTGCATTAAGATGGAGCTGGGAAGTCTCGACAGGAGCGGAAGAAGAAGGCCCATTCCGATTGAAGGGTCAGAGTTCACGATGGAGATCGATACTTTAATCCCAGCGATTGGCCAACAACCGGATCTAAGTGCAATATCGAGCTCCGACCGTCTTAAACTCACCAAGTATAACACGATAGAAGTTCGTCCGGAGACATTTTACACCGGGATAGATGGAGTTTTTGCGGGAGGTGACGTAGTCAGCGGACCGAATACAGTTACCGCAGCAATGGCTCACGGAAAGATTGCTGCCCAAATGATACACAAGTATATCCAGGAACAGCCAATCGAGCGGGAATATAAGGTGACCCGCTCAGCCATGCGTGTTGAAGCAATAGAATTAACTGATAAAGAAATTGAAGAGCTGCAAAAACCTGAAATGCCTCTGCTTGCAGTTGAGGAACGGTCAGGTAGTTTTGGTGAAGTGGAATTAGGATTTACCGAGGAGATGGCAATCAAAGAGGCAAAGCGTTGTTTGCGATGTGACTTAGAGTTAAAAGAAGAGGTTGCGGTCTCATGAAGTTGAAGGATATAAAAAGGATTCTGGAAGCGGAAGTCATCGTTGGCGATGATCAAATGGGTGAAGATGTCACAATAGCTTGCGGGTGCGACCTGATGAGTGATGTTTTATCTTTTGTGAAACCGGGAGCACTTCTGTTGACGGGTTTGATTAATCCGCAGGTGGTTCGTACCGCAGAAATGGCGGACCTTCAGGCAATATGCTTTGTCCGGGGAAAAAGACCTGCTCAGGAGACGATTGAAATGGCTGAATCCAAGGGTATTCCGTTATTGATGACGCCTCTGCTGCTGTTTGAGTCTTGCGGTCGATTACACAAGGAAGGACTTTCCGGCTGCTCTGAATACAGGAAAAAAGTTAAATAGGGTTTTTTCAAGTGACTCCGGACAACAAAATCAGCAGGATTCAGGAATTAGTCTATGAAATTAGGGTAGGCGAAGTAATGCAGAAGGATGTTATTACGATTAGTCCGCAAACCAATATGAGTGAGTTAAGGGGGATTTTGCGGGAGAAACGTATCTCCGGAGCGCCTGTAATGGAGGGGGATGAAATGGTTGGTATTATCAGTATCGAGGATTTCATTAAGTGGCTGGCCGACAGGGAAAACGATTGCCCCATTAGTGAGAAGATGAGCAAAGATGTTCAAACGCTTTATGCGGATGAGCCGTTGACGCAGGCCGTCAACAAGTTCGAGCGGTTTGGATATGGCCGTTTTGTGGTAGTTGACCGCCAGACTGGGCTGCTGCTTGGCATTATCACCAAAGGTAATATTGTTGAGGGCCTGCTTAAGAAGCTGGAGATCGACCACTATAAAGAAGAAGAGGAGGTTCACCGCCGACGAGTCGAGCATTTTTTCGAGGATATTCTCGCGGACAAAGTGGTGCTTCTCTTTCAATATGATGTAGTTGGACACGATTTCAAGCGGGCAGGAGAAGGCGCCAGCCGGCTAAAAGCTTCCTTGCGACGTCTGGGCCTGGATCCTCAGGTAGTTCGCCGGGTTGCCATTGCTACTTATGAAGCAGAGATGAACCTGGTCATCTACACCAAAGGCGGCAAGATTCGGGCGCGTGTTGAACCGCAGGGGATATCTGTAAAAGTGGCGGATTCCGGGCCGGGAATCCCCGATGTCCAGAAGGTTTTGCAACCGGGTTATTCAACCGCCCCGGAGTGGGTTAGAAACCTGGGTTTTGGAGCCGGTATGGGCTTGAACAATATACTCAAGTGCGCCAGCAAGATGAATTTGAGATCTACTGTGGGCAAGGGAACACAATTGAATTTTCACATCTTTACCAAGAATGGAGTGATGAGTGAAACTAACTGAATTGATACAGAAGTTAAACCTGAACGTCAGGTCGGCAAAAGCTCATCTGGATCGTGAGGTCACGGGAGGTTATGCGAGCGACCTGCTTAGTGACGTCCTCGCGCATGGCAAGGAGGGAGACCTTTGGATTACTTTACAGATTCATCAAAATATAGTTGGCGTGGCCAGTCTGAAAGATCTGGCCGGAATTATATTGGTAAATAACAGGGAACCTGAGCCGGAAACCCTGGAGAAAGCAGAGACGGAAAAATTGCCGATTATGGTAACCGAGATGCCGACCTTTGAACTCGTCGGCAGGCTCTATAGCCTGGGAATTGCCGGAATGAAATAATGAGGAAAGTAAGAGCCGACCTGCATCTGCATACTTGCCTTTCTCCTTGTGCCGACAATCAGATGCAGACAGCAGCTATAATCGAGCAGGCTAAAAAAGTAGGTTTGGATATGATTGGGATATGTGACCATAATTCTGCTGAGAATGTGAGCGCAATGATGAAAGCCGGTGAGCGGCAGGGGCTTGCAGTTATTCCGGGTGTTGAGGTAACCTCTCGGGAGGAAGTGCATATCCTTGGGCTGTTCAACACCGAGCATGACCTAATGTGCCTGCAGGATATTATCTATGAAAACCTGCCCGGACAAAACGATGAGGAGGCCTTCGGCCCTCAGTTGATCCTTGACGAGTATGGTAATGTAGTGGGCCAGAATCCAAGGCTATTGATTGGGGCAACCACGCTGACGTTAGAGCAGGTTTTAGATGCGATTCACCAATTTTCAGGACTGGCTATTGCCTCTCACATCGACCGCCAGCGATTCAGTCTTATTGGCCAGTTGGGTTTCATTCCAAGTGGTTTGAAGCTGGATGCAGTGGAAGTCTCGGCCATGTCCTCAATCAAACAGGAGTACGGCTATCCAGTGGTAACTTCTTCTGATGCTCATTTTCTGGAAGACATTGGAAGGAGCTCTACCTGCTTTATGATAGAGGATATATCGGTCCGGGAGATTGGAAAAGCTTTGCGGAGCGAGATGGGAAGGATGGTCGTTTACAATTGAATGGAAGATTTGTCACTTCACATCCTGGATATTGCAGAGAACTCGATTGCCGCTGCGGCAAGGAGAATTGAAATTATAATTAATGAAGACAAAGATAAGGACTTATTAACTATCGAAATTAAAGATGACGGTAAGGGCATGGACCGGAAGGCCCTGAAAAAAGCTCTTGATCCCTTTTTTACAACACGCAAGACCCGCAGAGTCGGTTTAGGGCTGTCCTTTCTTGCACAGGCGGCCGAAGAGAGCGGCGGGAAAATTGAGCTGAAATCTATACCTGATGAGGGAACAACGACTAAGGCGACATTTCGCCTGAGCCATCCGGACTGCAAGCCTATGGGTGACATTAATGAGACTATACGTACGTTGATTATATCTCACCCTGAGATTGATTTTGTTTACGAACATCATAAAGACAATTCAATATATCGTTTTGACACGAGAGAAACATGCAGAAAATGATTACTCTAACTATTGACAACAAGAAGGTTGAGGTTGAAGAAGGTGCAACCGTTCTCCAGGCAGCCGAGAAGCTTGGCATCAAAATTCCTACTCTTTGCCACCACAGGTCTTTGGAGCCCTATGGTGCTTGCCGTGTATGTTTGGTTGAATTAACCGGACCTCGGGGCTCGATCATTAAGGCTTCCTGTGTCTATCCTGCTCAGGAGGGATTGGTTGTACAAACTGATTCTGAGAGGGTCTTGAAGAACCGCCGGATTATGCTCGAGCTGCTGTTGGCCCGTTGCCCGGATTCGCCGCGGATAGTGGAAATGGCCAAAGAGATGGGCATCGAAGAACCTCGCTTTCCCAAAAAGAACGATGACTGCATCCTCTGTGGGCTTTGCACCAGGATATGTGAGGAAAGGATGGGCGTCGGCGCAGTCAGTTTTAACAACAGAGGTTCGGAACGAAAAGTCGCTGTTCCTTACGACAAGCATTCTCCTATCTGTATCACATGCGGGGCCTGTACAGTCGTTTGCCCGACCAATGCTGTGGATCTCTCCAAAGTTACACTCAATAAACCCAGACCTATTATGGCCGATTATGATATGGGTCTTGTCCAAAGGTCTTCCATTTACATACCCTTTGCTCAGGCGATACCCAAAGTAGCGGTGATTGACAGAAATACCTGCATGCACTTCCTGAAGGATACGTGCAAATCCTGTGAGAATTTCTGTGAAGCCGGGGCTATTGACTATGAACAGCAGGATGAAATCGAGGAGTTGGATGTCGGTGCGGTTGTTCTGTCACCCGGATTCGAGCAATTTGATCCCGACCTTAAGAAGGAACTCGGCTACTCGAGGTATCCCAATGTGCTGTCCAGTCTCCAGTTCGAACGGCTGCTTTCGGCCAGTGGGCCATACCTCGGAAAGGTGCTGCGTATCTCCGATGAAAAATCCCCAGGAAAGATTGCATGGATACAGTGTGTCGGCTCGAGGGAAGTAGAATGCAACTATTGCTCCTCGGTCTGCTGTATGTACGCGACCAAGGAGGCGATTATTGCCAAGGAGCACGAGCCCGACCTCGATTGCACAATCTT
>CAZZAX010000102.1:0-21975 GCA_964653075.1 uncultured Pirellulales bacterium | reverse complement strand
TGGAAAACTCAACAAAAACAGACCGCATAGCCGCCAGAAAATATAGTCGCACACTGTCCGAGTAATAATTGAATGATCGTTAATGTGATGTTAGAATAACAGCCGATATTTATTGTGGAAATTCGACTTATGGAGGCTCACGGATGGGTAAAACATATCGGCCATGGAATCCCAGACAGCAATACCTTTTTGCACCATCTGTTCAAGACTGGCTGCCTGAAAAGGATCTGGTTTACGTTCTGCTTGATGTAGTCAGTGGATTCGACATTTCAGCTATTACCCAAAAGTATAAACAGGAGAAACGCGGCTTTCCACCGTATCATCCACGTATGATGGTGAGCCTGTTGTTGTACTCCTATTGTCGCGGTATTTTCAGCTCTCGCAAGATAATGCAGGCTTGCCGGGAGCGTATCAGCTTCAAAGTTATTGTTGGTGACGATATCCCGAACTTTCGCACGATCAGTGATTTTCGCAAGCTTCATCTTAAACAACTGCAACAGCTTTTTGTCCAGGTTTTGCAGCTTTGCCAGCAGGCCGGCCTTGTCAAACTTGGCCATGTTGCTCTCGATGGAACCAAGATCAAAGCCAATGCTTCTCGGCACAAAGCAATGAGTTACGGCAGGATGCTCAAAGAAGAAAAGCGTTTGACCGAAGAGATTAAACAGTTATTTGAAAAGGCAGAATCAATTGACCGACAGGAGGATAATGAATACGGCCCTGAGAGTTGTGGAGATGAACTGCCGGAAGAATTAGCTCGCCGCGAAAGTCGTCTAAAACGCATTCAGGATGCGAAAAAGGCATTAGAAGCTAAAGCCAGGGCTGCTGGCCGGCAGGCACAGAAGCAACGTGAACAAGAAGATTCTAAAAGCGATGATAAACCTAAACGTGGTAGAAAACGCAAGGTTGTTTCAGGTATTCCCGCAGATAATAAGCAGTACAATTTCACGGATCCCGAATCGAGTATAATGAAAGCGAACAATAAAGGCTGGGACCAGTGCGGTAATGCCCAGGCAGCGGTAGACAGCGAGAAGCAGATAATCGTCGCCTGTGATGTAACTGGCCAGAGCAATGACAAGCAACAGTTTGAGCCGATGTTAGAGCAGGCACAGGACAATGTTGGCCAGGATAAGAAGATCAAAGCTGCTTCAGCCGACAGCGGCTATTACAGTGAAACGAATGTTAAATTCGCCGAAGATAAAGAGATAGATGCGTATATTGCTACCAAAAAAACCAAGCACAATGATCCTGTGCCGAAAGTACCTCGTGGTCGGCCACCCAGGGATTTAACTGTTCAGGAGAAGATGGCCAGAAAGCTCCGCACCAAGAAGGGACGCGAAACTTATTCCAAGCGCAAGAGCATCGTCGAGCCGGTGTTTGGCCAGATCAAACGAGCGAGAGGATTTGTTCAGTTTTCGCTGCGTGGCCTTTACAAGATGCGTGGCGAGTGGGCGATTGTCTGCCTGACTCACAACTTATTGAAATTATTCAGGGCTCAATAAGCCATCGCGGCTTAGTAATATGTTGGATACTGCTGTTTTATGGCAAAGGTCACAACCATTTTGAGAAACAAAAGCGTAACTACAGGGGCAAATAAATTCTCACAATGTAAAACCAGGATTTGAAGCCAAAAGAAAACATAAGAGTACTGCCTATATCAATTACTCGGACAGACTCCTAGGAACAAATATATAACACCACGACAGGAGGAGTTTAGATTGCAGTCCCGTCAAACAAAGTAAGATACCGGCGCAATTTGGTCTGATTGGGATGCTGGCGTTCTTGTAGCAATTGCTCAGGCGTCGTAGCTTTTACATTAGAATCGAATGAGAAGCCTCAAGTAAAAAACAGATGATACTATAGTTTGGCATGGGATAGAGATCTTTGGTCAGCATGGGATACGTTTTGTCATTCAGATTGTTCTGGCGGAGTTACTCTTGCCGGAACAGTTCGGACTTATTGGCATGCTGGCGATTTTTATGGCTTCCGCTCATTCGTTTACCAACAGCGGTTTTGTGGAAGCAATGATCTAGAAATGACGTCAATGATAGTGACGAATTCTGAATAGTGTTTCCAAACACCTTTGGGGACAAGAGTTTTTTAAATATGTCAGACGGATTGAAAAATAAAACCTTGCATGGCTTGTTCTGGAGCTTTTTCGAGCGGTCTGGTCAGCAAGGTATCCAGTTTATCATCTCGATTATTCTGGCGCGGCTACTCTTACCCGAGCAGTTCGGCCTGATTGCCATGCTCACCATCTTTATGACAATCGCCCAGTTGTTTATTGATAGCGGCTTCGGCCAGGCGCTGATCCAAAAAAAAGACGCCACTCACATTGATGAATGCTCAATATTCTATTTTAATATTCTTGTGGGCTGTCTTGCGGCTGGTTTGCTGCGTCTTGCCGCGCCGTGGATAGCTGCTTTCTACAACCAGCCGCTTCTGACACCGCTGACACGCGTATTATCTTTTAACCTGATTATTAATTCCTTTGGTTTGATACAGACTACTCTGCTAATCCGGGACATTGATTTCAAGACACAGATGAAGGTCAGCATGATAGCTGCGCTCCTTTCGGGAATTATTGGTGTTACTATGGCTTATAGAGGTTTCGGCGTATGGAGCCTGGTGGCTCAATCCCTCAGTATCAATCTGTTTCGTACAATCCTCTTATGGATATTTCATAGATGGCGCCCGTCACTTCAATTCAGTCTCACGTCCTTGCGAACCATGTTCGCCTTTGGCTCCAAGCTACTTCTTTCGGGGTTTCTCGATAGATTCTTCCAAAATATCTATTTGCTTGTGATAGGTAAAATATTTAGCCCGGCCGCACTAGGTTTTTATTCACGGGGTCAAAAACTTCAAGCGCTTACCGCACAAAATATTCAGAGTTCTGTTAGTCGCGTCACATTTCCTATATTCTCTTCCATTCAAGAGGATAAGTCTCGCCTGAAACAAGGTGTCCGTAAGGCTCTCATGACCGTAGCAATGGTGAACTTCCCCATGATGATCGGTCTTACGGTTATAGCCAAGCCCCTGGTGTTGGTCCTATTAACTGATAAATGGTTGCCGTGTGTTCCATATTTGCAATTGCTTTGTGTTGTCGGCATGTTATATCCACTACATGCGATTAATCTTAATGTGTTGAAGGCACAAGGACGATCTGACTTGTTTCTTCGACTTACCCTAATAAAGGAAAGCCTTGTTATTGTCAATATTGTATTTATGTGTCATTTTGGGATCAAAGCATTGCTCTATGGCCAAATTGTACTATCTATCATGAGCTTGTATATCAACACTTATTTTACTGGTAAACTAATCCAATATTCCTTCAAGGAACAGATTGGTGACGTTCTACCATACCTTGGAACGGCTTTGCTTATGGGGATTGGTATTCGTGCTATTGGAAATATTATAACCACCAATTATATTCTTTTGTTGGTTGTCCAAGTGTTAACTGGCGTTTTCTTATTTATATCATTTTGCTTCGTTTTTCGGTTACGGGCATTTAATGAGGTCCAGCAAATATTGTGGCAAAAGCTTGGGAAGGAGCGGTATTGCACATGAGGTAGGCACTCTCCTGTTAAGCAGTTAGGATTAGATTCTAAAACTTTGTTTTAAGGAAGAGGCATATGTGCCAAATGGCGAAGGAACAAAGAAAACATCACACTTTAGGTTTTTCAGCTGCATTAATGCAGGAACTAGTGAAGAACATATACAATTTATATGGTAGTGATAATTGGGATTACGAACGCTTTGGCAGGTACAACAACAGGCTTGCAACATCAATGTTTGTGATCATACATACGCTTTTGAAAAAAGTGGGAATTTATCTCCTATATCGGAGGCAAAACAGCGTTCAAATCGGAAAGTTGATGCACGATTTTGCTTATGGTCTTTCATTTCTGTATGATCTATTAGAGGATGATTATTCTAAAGACATATTAATAAAAGTAATTGCATACAGAATACTAGGTCGTCACAAGGTGAAGCTACCTCTGAACACACGAGGTTACTGGGAAAAAAGGAAAAAAGCATTTTCGCTAATCAGAAGTAACAAGAGACATAACATTGGCTTCAAGAACTGGTCCTTGAAATATTTTGAACTCGATGATATTGGATATCCGCTCAAGCTATACTCTCGACCTTCCGGCGTGACAAGTATGTTTATGCAGTGTCAGTATACTTACTCTAAACTACCTTCTATTGAAGTACATGAAGGTGACTACGTAATTGATGCGGGTGGTTGTTGGGGAGACACAGCACTATGCTTTGCATATCAAGTTGGAGCGAACGGCAAAGTTTACACATTTGAATTCGTTCCAGAAAATCTGGAAATAATGAAGAAAAATATTCAACTGAATCCTGAGTTGAAGGAACGAATTGAGATTATCCATAAGGCGTTGTGGAGCGGTTCTAATTTGACCATATTCTGTTCAGAAAAAGGACCTGGAAGCCGTATAATAGCCAGTGAGAAGGCCAAAGAATCGGGCCTTAAAGTTACAACACTATCAATTGACGATTTTGTTGAAAGCTATGATATCCCAAGAGTCGATTTTATAAAGATGGACATTGAAGGGGCAGAATTGCCGGCTCTTAAGGGTGCCAGGAGAACAATCAATAAATATAAACCAAAGCTAGCAATAAGCGTTTATCATAGCTTAAATGATTTTGTAAATATTCCTGAATACATAGAGTCCCTTGACACGAAATTCAAGTTCTATCTCGACCATTATACAATTCACAGCGAGGAAACAGTTCTATTTGCGGTTCCCAAAGATCGCTGAGGCATGGGGGGTGCATTTCCATAAAGGACCCTGAGATATTCGTGGAAATCTTATCTTGAGATGAATGAAAGACCTGAACATAACATTTTTGATCCTGATAAAATTCCATGCCGGGAAATCAGCGATCCACGTGCGCTCATAAAAGAGCCTGTAGTCAGTGTGAATATGATTACATACAATCATGAATCGTACATTGCCCAGGCGATTGAGGGGGTGCTCCAGCAGGAAACCAGCTTTCCTTTCGAACTGGTGATTGGGGAAGACTGCTCAACGGACGGAACACGTGAAATCGTTTTTGACTATCAAAAGAAGTATCCTGACATCATCCGCATCATTACATCAGACCAGAATGTTGGCATGCGCAAAAACGGCCTGAGAACAACAAGAGCCTGTCGCTGGAAATACATCGCTTTCTGCGAAGGCGATGATTACTGGCATCACCCGCTGAAGCTCCAAAAGCAGGTAGATTTTCTGGAAGCCAATCCCGACTATGGTATGGTACATAGCGACTATGATAATTTGATTAATAAAACGGGCCAAATAATAAAATCCGTACACCAATATTATAACATAAGAATTCCCACCGACAACCTTTGTGAAGAATTGCTGATCAACAACTTCATTGGGACACTTACAGTGTGTGCAAGAACCAAACTTATAAAACAAGTGGACATTGGTAATAGTGGAAGTCAAGAAGGTAGGTTGATAGGTGATCGGCCTCTATGGATGGAAATTTCAAGGCATTCTAAAATCGGTTATATTGACGAGTCACTCGCAGTATACAGGACACTAGAGGAATCTGCGAGTAACAGTTCAAATAGAAGAAAAAGGCTCGATTTCCTAAAATCCAGCTACAATATCAGATTTCATTTTATTGAGAAGTACGGTTGTTCAGAAAAAACAAGAAACATCGTACTAAGAAAATACCACAAGATGATATTACGCTACTCGTTCTTATTAATGGATAAAAAAAATGCAAGGAACTCATTTGGATTTCTTCAAACCGTTGAATGCAATAAAAAGGAGAGAGCTATGAACTACTGCCGCTATTTCGGTTCCAGAAATAGGCTAAACTGGCTAATAATCCGCAGTCTGATGGTGGCAAGAAAACTTCTTCATGAGAGACTTTGCCCTACTCTTAGGGGTGATCCAAAAGTGGTTGATAATTAGACTGGTTACCAGTTCCGTAATGGCAGGATTTGTTCGTGAACCAAGATGATAAGTTGGACTTCGTACGTGTGACAGCGATACATTAGGTGCGGCAATGCTGCCACCGAGGCTTTGGAGACTGTGCGTTGATATTCCGGACGATATGGTCAATCGCGTCGTATTATACATCCTGCCACTACCTTAACTGGACATTACGTTGAGATCATGATTATGATATTTATGCGTGGTTTCTATTTTTGTCTGTATTATCTGTTCGCTCGATACCTGCCGCGTTCGACAAGCCCTTTCGGCGGTAAGATCGCCAAGAAGATTCGACGATTCTGTTGCAAGGGGATGTTTGCCCGTTGCGGGAAGAACGTCAACGTGGAACATGGGGCGATCATTGGAGCTGGCAAGCAGATTTCCATCGGCGACAATTCTGGCATTGGCGTTAATTGCGTTGTGACTAAGGCTCAAATCGGCAACGATGTGATGATGGGCTATGACGTATTGTTCGTCGGCGGGAATCACGAGTTTGCGCGAACCGATATTCCGATGTACCTCCAAGGACAACGCAATGAGCCACCCATTATAATTGGCAATGATGTATGGATAGGCCACCGTGTGATTCTGCTGCCAGGCGTTCAAGTGGGAAATGGTGTAATCATTGGCGCAGGGGCGGTCGTAACGAGAGACGTGCCAGACTATGCCATCGTCGGTGGCGTGCCAGCCAAGGTACTCAAATTACGAAATCAAACGTCCTCTGGTGATAATCATGCCTGCCTGTAATTCCATAATTCTCTGTCTTACGATTAGTTATACCATTGTGAATATGGCCTCGGAATCAGCTTTTTTCGTCACCATATCAAACAGATTTATTGAAAGCTGGCCGTATCCGCTAAACTGAACATGAGCCCCATGTCCAAAGTGAAGATCGCAATAGTCATGCTGTTTCACATCTCCCAGAATCGAGGAGGTGGGGCAGAGGTGCAAGCGTGGTTTCTAGCTACTGAACTCGCGCGCCGCGGTTATGACGTCCACTACATCTGCCAGAGTGTTGTGCCCACAAAGGTTGGGCAGACAGAACGATTGCAATGTGTGAACATACATTGGCTTCGACCATCAGGACGATTCCTTTGGCTTGACGTGGGCAAGTACTTCCGAGTACTGATAAACATAATGCCTGACATTGTGATTCAGCGTCTGTCTTACTGTGTCACAGGGACCATTGGTAGGTTCTGTCGAAGATACAAAAAACCGTTCATATGGATCTGTACGGACGATATGTCGCCTAATCCGTGGCTATCCTGCTCAAAACTACGGGCAATGTGTCGCAATGCGTCGATCTCTTGGGCTAAGCATCTCGTTTTCCTGGCTAATGCCATTATTTGTGACCTGATGCGACAAAGAGGCCTGCGGTGTGTCACGCAAGCTTTTGTTCTCAATGACTTCCAAGGGAAAGAACTGCTGAGGCGCTGTGGGATCAAACCGAAACGTATGATCTCCGGGCATCCCATACCAAATTATACATTGCCTCCTCGTAAAAAAATAGACCAAGCTATTGTGCTTTGGGCGGGAAATCTTGGATACAATAAGAGCCCGAAGACGTTCATTGAACTTGCACATGATTGCCTTCATACTAACTTGCGATTTGTTATGATAGGTGGAGGACTATCAGACGAACGTGTTCAGGAGCTTTTCAAAAGCATACCGTCCAATCTCGAATGGAAGGGTCGATTGCCTTTTAAGGAAACTATACAATACTTTGATATGGCGACTTTCTTAGTGAACACATCCATAAGTGAAGGTTTTCCGAATACTTTCATACAGGCTTGGCTAAGGGGTGTGCCTATTCTTTCCATTGGAGTAGATCCGAATCAAGTAGTGACAAAGAACAGACTGGGCTATGTAGCGACCTATCTCGGCGACTTAGAGAGAGAGATGCTCCGACTGATTAATTCGCCAGAAGAATACATTGAACTATCTCGTAATGCCAAGACTTATGCTGAGCAGCATCACACCGTCGAAGCTATGACGGATAAATTCCTGGGTATCTTGCAGTCTGCTGATATTCTGAGGCATCAAGGGAACTTATGAAATGTTGCGAGTAATCCACATCAGTCATCAGCCGATGCCCTATGGGATAGGGACGTTTCTCATTAACTTATTGCAGTGCCAAAAAAACAGATTTCCAGATCTCATTGTTGCTATCGCATTTCATGCTCATGGTCCTCTAATGGCTACGTACCAGGGCATAGGACTCCCGGTACACTGCCTGGAGCTATCGTCTGCTCGTGATCCACGTGTCTTTACCCGATTGCTGAGGATCTTTCGGGACTACGACATTGTGAATCTGCATTCGTATTCACCTTGGGCATTCTTGGCAGCTAAGTCCGCGGGTAAGAAGGTGGTACTCACCTTTCACGGTACACTCGGGATTAGAAGAGGGCGTCTAAGTCTCATGCGGAGGATCTATCTGCGTAATATACTTGCCCGACACTGCGACAAGATAACATTTGCTTCTGCGAGTTCCCTCTCAAAGTTTGAGAATGCAGTTGGCCGCAAAGGTGAGCATGCGAGAATGGAGGTATTTCCGTATGGCATATCCATACATGGACTCGCGTCTGCAAAGGGTAGAGAGTCGATACGACGAGAGCTGGGTCTTGCTGATTGCTTTGTTGTGGGAACAGCTGCTCGGATATGCCCCATTAAAAGGATCGAAAGGCTAATAGATGCTTTTTCAGTATTGCCGAGGGAAAACGCATTGAAGCTTGTTATCATGGGGGCCGGTGATGATGCCTACGAGGCTACGTTACGCGAGCAGGTCCATCTCCATAATCTCAATGACCAAGTGTTGTTTCTTGGGTATCGGGGAGATGCAATAGATGTTATTGGGGCCTTGGATGTGTTTGCTCTCCCGACCGGTGCTCCTGGCGAGGCCTTTGGCATCGCATTGTTAGAAGCTATGTCTTTGGGCGTCCCATCGATAGTGTTCGCAGACGGCGGAGGTGCCGTCGAGATTATTGGCGATAGTAGTTTCATTGTCAAGGATACGAGCGAGCTATGCGATGTGATATTGAGACTCAAAGCCGATGCGGTCCTCAGAGAGTCCGTCGCGCGCCGAGTCAAGAAGCGATCAAAGCTTTTTGACATAGAACATACGGCAGATCATTTCCATAGAATTTACACATCATTAGTGTGATATTGGTCCAGGATAGCCACATAATAGTAAACAGCACCATGGTGTCAGAATGAAGTTGCTTTGTAATCTTGCGGACTGTATATACGCAATATAAGTAGACAAGTTGGAGCAATAATGACCTATAGTGTCCATATTTCTCACGTTCAAGCAATAGTAAGCGGAATCGTAAGCCTGAAAGAACAACATTTTAGTGAGGCTATTACTCCGGCGAACAAAGTACTGTTCCAGACCGAATATTGTATCATTCTGGCCCAAGGGGAGATTTCTGGGATCAAGAGTCATCCCACGCATGATGCGTTTGCTTTGCTTGTAGGCCGTATTTACACACGTGGTTTTTCGATGAAGGCCTTAGCCAGTGAGACGATTGATGATGCTGCTTCCATACCAGTAATACTTAAAGACTTGGAAGGGAGCTTCAACTTCATTCAATATTCTTCGAAGGATGAAAATGTAAGGTTTTTCATCGCCACTGATCGATTTGGCAGTCGCCGAATGTTGTACACCGTCAGAAACGAAAAGCTATATTTTTCTACTCATCTTAGTGGTCTTAGCAGACTCCTGCCGGAAGGTTCCTTTTGTGTGTCTCAGAGAGCGCTGCTCCATTATTACAATTTTGGCTTCACACCCAATGATGAAACACTTATCGCTGGCATAAACAAAGTAGCCCCTGGCTCGTGCCTTGAATTCTCACACAACGGAATGTCTGTGAATTCTTATACAGGACTTGGAGAGTTGTTTAGGCCGGAGGAATATGCTTCTCGGAGCATTGAGGATGTCTCCCTGATGTTGGACGACATTACCTGCCGGGCAGTGCAGGCACATTGCGATCATAACGAGACTGTTGGCTGTCTCTTAAGCGGTGGAGTAGACAGTGGTTATCTTGCGTGTATTCTGCGAGACATTGGTGCGGAAGTACATGCATACAACATAGCGTACGGGAATGCATATAATGAATATGACCGGGTGGATTGTTTGGCTAGCCACCTTGGGATCTCAGTCCGCAAGATTAAACTTCTACCCAATCAGATTATTGAAAATTTTCTCTACTCAAATTCCATCTGCAGTGAACCTGTCGGCTTTAACAACGCAACGATTCGCTTGGCTACTGCAGAAGCTAGTATGGACGGAGTAGCATGTCTTTTTGACGGAGACGGAGTAGATCGTCTGTTCTTGGGCATGACTAGGTTTACCACTCTGCGAAGAGCTATTCAAATTCACAAACAACTTAACTGCTTAGGAATGGCTCGCATATTTGGGCTTATTGCACAATGGCTTCCTTGGCCAGATACCCAGAAACTATCAAGGCACTTCTTGAACTGGAATGCCTCAATTCCGCCTTACATCGAGCGAAAACTGAATCTGAGTGAACCATATAATCTTGATTACGAGCGCAAAATATTCCAAATGGCAATTCGACCTATTTGGGATGAATTTTGCAGAGAATTCCCGGACAGCATCAGATGTTCTGAACTGTTCTTAACGTTTCAGGGCATTAAGATGTGTCCAGAAATGTTTTTCTGTGATCCGAACGAATTAGAATCTAATCTAGGCATCTTCCGAGCAGCAGGTTATTGGACCAAAGCTCTTGTATCGTTAGCCCTAAGTATCCCTACGGAATGGAAGTTGCGTAGAACCACCACAAAATATATCCTGCGTCTAGCAGCTGGCCATCGCTTTGATCCGACTTATTGGATGCTGCCAAAAATTGGCTTGCAGGATTCTTATAGATTCTCTATTCAATCGAAAGAAGGAGAGGCGTGGCGTGATCAGATGCGAAAGGAGATATGTGACTCGTATGAGTACTCCGTACTTTCTAGTATTATTCCGGCCGGACAAGTTGAACTCGACCGGCTTGTTGGTATTATCGTGTGGAGAAAACAGAACGCTTCTGCACGACGGCTCATAAGAACATGACATTAGCCATTATCCACCAGGAAGTATGTGCTTATGAATTGAGAGCGAAATCCTTTTGTATTTTGGAATGCAAAACAAATTGCTTTCATTCGGTGGAATCAAGTTTAATTCTTCCCGAAGGGAATTAGAAGATATGGCACATAAAATTCTTTGGGTCGCTCCGCGCCTAAATCATTACAAGGTACGACAATTAAACGAATTCTCATCCCAAGTGCACGGAATGAAAGTGTTACACGGATCAACAAGGGAATCAGAGGGGCATAAAATGCCTCAAAGAATAGATTTTCATTTTAATCATATTCAGGTCAACTGCACAAAGAAGAATTTTGGCTGGAACATTGCCGTTTACAGGGAGATTTTGCGTGAACTGAGACACAACGATTTCAAAATCGTCTTAATGCCGATGGAAAAGAAACATCTGTTGACGATACTCTTCCTTTATGTAATGAAGCATTTATTCAAATTTCGATTAGCCAGTTACAATCATCATTACAGACAAAGGAACTCACAGACATATAGATTGCATTCTTTCTTTGACAGGAAAACTGTCTATTTGCTGATAAGACTATACGACATTGTTGTGTATTATACCGAGAATGGAATGCATCGTTCGATCTCAGAAAAGATGGTCGATGCAAGAAGGGCATTCTTTGTAAGTAATACCATAGATGTGGAAAGCATTTTCAGGATAGTGAATGGAAACGACATTATGCCTGAGAATAATATTCTGTTTATTGCCAGAATTATCCCGAGCAAAAGGGTAGACATCTTGCTCGAATATTTCCAGGAAATAAAAAAACGTTCGAAAGATTCCAGGTTATTCATAATTGGTGGTGGCCATGGGGCGGAACAATACAAAAACATATCTGAAGGAATTGAAGATGTCTGCTGGTTGGGTGGGATTGTTGAAGAAGAGACTATTGCCAAATATATGAACATTTCGAAGATAGTATTCGTGCCGGGAGCTTCGGGACTTTCAATAGTCCACAGTTTTGCATACAAGAAACCTTATGTTACTTTGAACTTGGAGCGTCATGGCCCGGAAATTGACTATCTTGTAGATGGCAAAAATGGACTTATCCTGCCTTTTGATGATAAAGAGAACAATATCAGTAAAATAGTCAGATTACTTACTGACGATGCTTACTACAACAGAATGTCAGCAGCCGCATATGAAATGGCTAAGAAACTAACCCTTGAAAATTGGGTCATAAGCATGAGGAATGCTTTACAGGTGTAACAGATATAGTTGAAAACGCAGGTAACTAGCTATTTTATGGCTGATGATGTTGGTTTACATAAGTCAACTTAATGATCTGTCAAGGCAATACCCGAGAGATTGATTTCTTAACCGAGCGGACTTAACGAAATGAGACTATGTTCTTACGACATGCAGGATACTCTCATAAACACCGGATGTGAAGATGTGGACAGGTCAAGGCTTTTCATATGGGTTTTCTTTATTGTTCTCCTTGCCACAAAACCGTTTGTGGACTTAACCTGGAACTTTCGTTTGTTCGTTGTCGGAGGCGTGGCTATAAACTTTCTTGTTATCGTAGGTCTCTGTGTATTCATAATTACAGGGTATTTTTACTTCTTTCAGAATGACAACAAGAGAATATTCAACAAACGCATCATTTGGCTCTTTCTGGGACTAAATCTGTTCGCCTCATGTATTGCTATTTTATTCTATAATCGTCCCATTACGGATATCGTAGACGGCCTTGTAAAGCTTTTTGCCGCGTACTTCATTTATTTTATCGGCCATCGATTCATGGGGAATGACAGAGATAGACTGCGAATAATAGGCATAATCTGGATTACAACGATGCTGATTAGCGTTTTGTCAGTTATACAATACTCCCAGGGGACTTATAATATAGATATTAGTCAAGGCGTAGAGCGATTTAGCGGGTTTTACAACGATCCTGGAACCCCCTCCTATAATGCGATTATATCTTTGGTTTTTGGAACGCTCTATGTTGAGATGCTCAGAAAACAAAAACGAATGGTTACTCTAATAGTTCGTATCGCCTTAATTCTGACAATATTCGTTGCTGCGACTACCTTGAAAATTACAGTTACAAAAAGCGCTTTACTGATGCTCATTGTGTTCTTGGCTATGTGGTTCGGGTTATATAAACGAAAAGTCTATATAGTATTCCCCTTAATTATTCTTGGTTCATTCTACATCTACATAAAAAGCGAAACTATACAATTGCGTGTAGCTCCTGAGTTAGAGTTTCTAACTGCAGAAGAGCTTTCAATGGACCAAGCGCGTCACATTGGCGAGGGAAGAATAGCTGTGTGGGAACGCTTGTTGATTTACTACAGTCAAGACTACGATCTGTTTCAGAAACTTTTTGGCAGTAAGCGGAGCTTCGGAGCCCACAACCAATATATTGCCTACTTGATGGAAGTAGGTCTCATGGGTCTCACATTTTTTTTGATAATATTACTTAGATTCTATAGGCGGCTAATTTTCTTATTTAGGAAATACGGACAACCGGATACTTACATGGCTATAGTGCTACTTACGCAATTTGCTATAGTTGGGCTGGCCGGGCATCCATTCTATTATACTACGCTTCTATGGTATCTGATGATTTTGTTGAGCGTCGTTAATGTTGACTTCTCTGAGTCAGTACGCCATAGTAAAGAGGGTATAGAGTTCGCTAATGTTGTAGTTCCGCAGTCACACGCAATGTGAAGTAACAGAACTTAGGATTAATGAAATAAATAGACAGATTAACTAAATTAGGTAGATTATCCAGGGATCGACGATTAAGTCTGCCAGATCCTATGGAAAACACAATATAGAACAGTTCGCCTAAGGCCTATTCGGAATGAATGGTCTTGCGAGAAAGCAGGTCATTCTGAAAACAAACAGAACAATTTTGATCGGATTTCCCAAAAGGAGAAGGGAACTCCCGGCAGAGTATCGGAAGATCTATGTTGAATATTATAGGAAAAACAGAGAAGGAAGTACAAAAGCGACCTTTCTATCCAAGAGAATGGAGGTTTGGCTGCATAAGAAAGTCGCATCGGATGTAGCAGATTCTAAATGTGATTATTCGACACTTGAAATCGGCGCGGGGACACTGAATCAACTTGATTATGAAAAGGGAATAAAAACCTATGACATCGTTGAACCCTTCGAAGAGCTTTATAGAAATTCCAAATGCTTGAGCCGAGTGAGGAATATATATAACAACATAGAAGAGATTGGTGAAGACACGAAGTACGACAGAATAATTTCGATAGCTACCTTTGAGCATATCTTAGACTTGCCTAAAGTAGTGGCAAAAACATCACTTCTATTGACCCAAAACGGCCATCTAAGAGTCTCTATTCCTAATGAAGGGACAATCCTTTGGAGGTTGGGAACAAAGATTACCGGCTACGAATTCAAGAGAAGATATGGTTTGGACTATAAAACCTTGATGGAGTTTGAACATGTCAATACGGCGGACGAAATCGAGCACGTCCTTGGGCACTTTTTTGCAACCGTTAGATGTAGTGTTATGGGATTAAATAGGAAGTTGGCATTTTACCGGTTTTATGATTGCTCGAATCCAGACGTGGATATGGCAAGCACATACTTAGTCCAGAAGAAATGAATGTTATAACACCGGTGTATTCGATGTATGTTTTGCTATTTTCTAAGATTTCGTTTATTCGTTGCATTCACAGCAGCTTTGATTATATGACCCCTGCTGCTTTCGAGGCGAGCCGCAATCCGGCAGGCTCCGCTACGCTCCGCCTGCCGGATTGTGGGATAAATAACGTAGATAACTCTCTAATCGAGGTTGGTACATAATCCGGGATCAGATCAGTACGCTACTAAATAACGAAATTCAATACTTTGCGTATTCGTCCGGGAACCACAGAATGACAAGAAAAGACAACAAAATAAGTATCGTTATTCCGGTTTACAACGAAGAACAGGTTATAGAAAAGTTTAGTAATAGACTTTTTGAAGAATTGTCCAGCATCGAATCTTCTTTTGAAGTGATTTTCGTTGATGATGGTAGTTTTGATCATACCATCCAGAAAATAAAGGAACTGCAAACCAAATATCACATAATAAAGCTATTGGCATTCACCCGTAACTTCGGACATCAACATGCTCTTTGGGCAGGAATTGAACGGGCTACAGGATCAGCAGTTATTATGATGGACTCTGATTTGCAGCATCCGCCATCAATAATTCCGAAGTTGATCGAAAAATGGCACGCAGGGTCGCTGGTAGTACAAACCATCCGAAAGGACACCAAAATTCCTATTTTTAAGAATATCTCGTCGAAATTGTTCTATCTATTTATTAATGTGTTTTCAGACGTTAAGCTGAGTCCCGCGGCGGCTGATTTTCGGTTGATAGACAGCGTGGTAGTTAAAGAACTGCTGAAGTTTAAGGAGACCGACGTATTCTTGAGGGGACTCATTCCCTGGTTGAGTTTTAAGACTTCTTACCTAGAATTTGAATCCGAGCGCCGTATTGCCGGAAAGAGCAAATATTCGTTTTTCAAAATGGTTAAACTTGCGCTCACCGGGATCACCTCACTTTCAACTATACCCTTGAAGTTCGCAACTTTAGCAGGTTTCATTATTTCTCTCATGAGTTTTTATGTTGGGATCGACGCGATTTACGCACGCCTTACTACTGATCAAGCAGTTCCTGGTTGGACTTCGGTGATGGTCGGAGTATTTTTTATTGGGGGGCTGTCGATGATATTCATGGGTATACTTGGAGAGTACTTGGGCAAGATTTTCAGGGAAGTCAAGAGGAGGCCTAAATATATAGTCAGAGAGGCATTAGGTTTTGATGATAAAGAATAAGTATTTTGTCATATTTGCTGTCACTGTCCTAGTTCGAGTGATACTGGCCGTTCTGTTCATCAATATTTTCCCAGAATGGCCTACAGGTAGTTCCACGACATACAGAATGGCTCTGGCGGAGGGGCTCTTGTCGGGAGAGGGCTTTTCTTATAACGGAATTCCCAATCTATACCAAACACCTGTGTATCCATTCTTTCTTGCTGTTATATTCGCTACCCTTGGTAATCACTGGTGGTCAATCGCATTATTCCAAAGCATATTGGAGGGAATTTCCGGAGTATTTATTGCAAAGATCGGCAGCAGGTTCTCCAAACGAGGCTGGTTAGCAGGTATGGTTTATGCATTCTATCCGTATGCTGCCATGCATGCTCGTTCTATTGTTGACACCTCGCTTTTTGTCATGCTTTTCGTGATGGCAATTTATTATTATCTTCGGTTCATGGATAAGCATAAGATCCTTGATTTGATTTTAGCTTCTCTTCTCACCAGTCTTGGAATTCTAAACAGACCTTCTATTGCTGTAATACCTATAGCTTTCATCTGTCATATGATCCTACGACGATATAGTTGGAGAAAAACCGTGTACTACACACTTATCTCCTTCATCGTGACTTCCTCAATCCCCTCCTTGTGGATTTTGAGGAATTACAGACTAACACATCAATTTCCGGTGTTGGCAGTAGGTGGTCAACATTTTATGTGGCATGCTCATAATGAGCATGTTTATAAAGTATATCAAAGAAGGGAATCTACAGATATTATTGGACGTGACCATAGATACCCCATGGAACCAGTTATAAAGGTCTCTGATTTCTTTAACATTAGCCCGACAGAACAGGTTAAACTGGGAAATCAATGCTCTAATATTGTTAGGCGTTGGGTTACTAGCAACAAATGGCAAGTTTTGGAATATTCTTTTTTGAAGTTGAAGCGATTTTTGAGTTGGGAATTTGTGTTTCAAGAAGCAGACCTTCCCTCACATGATCTGCGCATCTCTGTCTACCGTTTTACAGAAGCTCCAATTACAATATTTGGATGGATGGGCTTAGCTATATTATTTTTAAGAAAGAAGGAGACCGCTTTCTTTTTTGCAGCAGTCACTGTAGGATTCATTTTGATTCATGTCATTTCTCTTTTCGGCAGCAGGCATAAAATCCCACTGGACACATTATTTATAACACTCATGCCGCTATCTGTTTATTATCTGTATAACACAATTGAAAATCTCACGAAGCGAATCGCCAAAGCCTTACATTATTTGCCATAGTAAACATGTGTATGGAATAAGCGAAATTGTCACAATAGAGTTCTTACTGTTCAGTGAATATCAAGAACAATAAAAAAAATATAGTTTATATGGCCCCTACACCTCCACCGTATATGGGGCCGAGTATTGCAACTCAGACAATCCTTAATTCAAGGTTTATTGATGAGTTTCATGTAATACATATTGATACTGCCGACAGGCGGCCGTTAAGCAATATAGGAAAGATTGATATCACCAATGTTTATCTGGCATTGAAGCACTATTGTGTTCTTCTTCATAAGGTACTGTTTAGCAAAGTTGATCTTGTTTATATACCCATTTCCCAGACGGCTGTCGGATTCCTCAGAGATATTCCATTCATCGTTCTCTCGAAACTGTTCAAGAAAAAGGTGATACTTCATCTGCGTGGAGGATACTTCAGAGAATTCTACAATTCGTCCGGCAGGGTCATGAAATATATTATCGAAAAGACCCTGTTAAAAATCGATAGGATGATTGTGCTCGGAGAATGTTTGAAAGCACTGTTCGACGGCCTGATTCCTGAAGAGAAGTTATCTGTTGTGCCCAACGGCGCCGACTTGTCTTTTGATGTCGGAGGGCATAATACTCCCCGAAAGGAGTATATTACTATTCTGTTTCTTTCGAATCTGATCGAAAGCAAAGGATTCAAGGATGTCCTATACTCAGTTAGAAACGTAATTCATAAACATGATAACGTGCGATATAAGTTCGCCGGAGACTGGCGTAGAAATGAAGATAAACTCGAATGTGAAGATTATATAAAGAGAGAAAACATTCATGACTACGTTGAATTTGTCGGAACAGTCACGGGTATACAGAAGGTACAATTATTTCATGATACAGATATTTTTGTATTTCCTACCTACTATCCTATGGAAGGGCATCCGTGGGTGATTGTAGAAGCATTGGCATCAGGACTTCCAATTATAACTACCAACCAGGGATGTATCAGGGAGTCTGTTATTCATGGGGAAAACGGCTACATAATACCCCACAGGAGTCCAAAGGCTATTGCAGAACGGACTGTTCAGCTCGTCGAAAATCCAATACTTAGGAAAAAAATGGGATTGAAGAGCCGAGAATTGTATGAAGCCAATTTCACAAAGGAACATTTCGTCCAGCGGATGATTGGCGCTGTTAATCTTACCTTATACGGTAAGTAACGTAGCTCTGACTAATATGGAATCACACTACATTTCAATTTGGAGGGGCGACAGCACCTATCCGAAAGAGGCACCTTTCCATCCCTCTGAAAGGTATCCTGAGTATCCCTTCCAAGATGTTTGGTCAGAACCAGATAATGCGGCTTATTCTATAGTAAGGAATGCCCTTCTCCTTTTGGCGTTGGACAAGTCCAATTTTGGACAAAAGGCCTGGAATCCATTGGGAGAATTGATTGAACCGGGCGATATAGTGTTGCTGAAACCCAATTTGATTCGGGAATCTCACAGCTTGCGCTATGATGAATGGGAACAAGTCATAACACACCCTTCCATTATTCGCACGGTTCTGGACTATGTGTTTATCGCATTGAAGGGCAAAGGCCGTGTGACAATCGCCGATGGCCCGCAGACAGATTCGGATTTCGATGAAATCGTGCGACGGACCGGGCTGGATAAAATCGTTGATTATTTTCGGGATAAGGGGCTGGAGATTTCACTGTTAGATTTACGCCGTCATCGCTGGTTGAATAGAAATGGCGTCACGTATAAACGCGAGGCTCTCCCGGGAGATCCGAGGGGCTATACAACAATCGACCTGGGCCAGAACAGTGAATTCAAGGACTATGCACTTTCCGGGCAGTTCTATGGTGCCGATTATGACATGGAGGAAACCGTCAAGTACCATGGAAAAGGACGTCATATCTATGTTCTTTGCCGCAGTGTGATGGACGCCGATGTGCTAATAAACCTGCCGAAAATGAAAACACACAAAAAGACGGGTGTTACGCTTAGCTTAAAGAATATGGTTGGCGCTAATGGTTATAGAAATTGCCTGCCACACTACACCATTGGTACACCTGCAGAAAGGGGTGATGAATTTTCTAACAGCAACTTAAAGAACAAGGTCCAGAGCCGGGGGATAGTCGGTATCAAGAAATATCTGACAACCCTGGGTGGTTGTGGAGGTGCTCTTACACGAGTTCTGTTTAAGGCCGGCAAAGTAGTGTTTGGAGATACGAGTCAGGTAGTACGGTCGGGCAATTGGTATGGAAACGATACGGCCTGGCGCATGGTTCTGGATCTTAACAAATGCCTGTTTCATTTTGCAGGAGATGGCAGACCTCGGACTAAGCCTTTACGCTATATGTCGTTGATCGATGGTATCATTGCCGGCGAAGGAGATGGACCCGTAGCTGTCGATGCGAAGCCGTGTGGGATCGTTATAGCAGGATTCAATCCGGTATCGGTAGACACGGTTTGTGCTGAATTGATGGGATTTGACTACAGGAAATTACGTATGCTTAGTCAGGCATGGAAAATAAAGGATTATCCGTTGGTTGACCATTGTCCCGGTGATATTGTCTGCAAATCCAACGTACAGCAATGTAATACTCCATTTACTTGTTTGGAAGCAGGGCAGCGGCTGGGATTTCGCCCACATTTTGGTTGGGTGGGTCATATCGAACATGGAAAGGCCGAGCGAAAGCTGGAGGTGAAATATGGACTTTAAGCATCTTTATTTACATCTCCCAGACTTTTGTCAGGATTTTCTGTGCAGTCTGTATGGAGCATGTCTCATTCGGAGGCGATATGATAATGCCTATGAAGCGCTGGAACGAGATGTATTTGAACGAGATCGGTGGACAGAGCAGCAGATCAAAACCTTAGCTCGTAAGCGATGTCAGGCCATCGTGAAACATGCGGCCAGCACTGTTCCATATTACCGCCGGTTATTTGCAGAGATGCGCATTGACCCTCAGGATATCCGTGGGCCTGACGACCTGAAGGCTCTTCCGATTCTGGATAAGCAGACTGTCCAACAGAACCTGGCTGATTTTTACAGCGAGCTAAAGAGCCAGATGCGACACAGCTCAATGCATACCAGTGGCACGACCGGGGCCGGGCTTATTTTCCCGATGACGTTGGAGGCCGAACAGGAACAGTGGGCTGTATGGTGGCGATACCGCGCCCGTTTTGGATTGGACCGCAGTACGTGGCACGCGCATTTCTACGGAAAGTCCGTAGTACCATTCGAGAGATCGAAGCCACCTTTCTGGCGTGTTAACCGGCCGGGCAGGCAAATCCTTTTTAGTGCCTACCACATGAGTGAGCATAATCTACCTTATTATGTGGATGAGCTAAATCGCCGACAACCTCCATGGATCCAGGGGTATCCTTCGCTCCTGGCGTTACTCGGCTCTTTTATGTTGGAGAATGGATTTGAGTTGAACTACAAGCCCAGGGTGATAACGGTCGGTGCTGAAAATCTATTGCCACAACAAAAGCTGATCATCGAGAAAGTGTTTAACGCGCCTTGTAGGCAGCATTATGGCATGGCCGAAGGCGTGGCCAATATCTCTGAATGCCCGGAAGGTAATCTTCATGTGGACGAGGATTACGCCCATATTGAATTCCTTCCCGTGGATAGCAACTCATATCGTATTATTGGAACGAACTATACCAACTATGCCTTCCCGCTGATACGCTATGATACCGGGGATGTAGCTGAGTTAGAATCTGAAGAAAAAAAATGTCCATGTGGGATCCCGGGCAGGTTAGTCAGGTCTATCGATGGCAGGAAAGAAGACTATGTTCTAACACCCGATGGCCGGCGCATTGGCCGTCTCGATCACATCTTCAAGGATATGGTTAATATCAAGGAATGCCAGATATTCCAGGAGCATGTCGAGCGAGTCGTTTTCAGAGTAGTTCGCAACAAAGAATATACCGAGAAAGACGAAGAGATGCTTTTGCATGAAGCCCGCATGAGGCTCGGAAACCAGATAGAAATAGACATTGATTACGTTGAAGCGCTTGAGCGGACAACACGGGGAAAACTGCGATTTGTAATTTCTAAGATTCCAAGCGCCCAAATAGATAATATTAAAGGTGAAAATTCTTGAAACAGCTTGCCCAAAAACTTAAAAACGGCAGAATACAGGTCATTGAAGTGCCGCTTCCGGTGCCTGGGCCGGGGAAGGTGCTGGTGAGAAATTACTATTCCCTGATCAGTTCCGGGACGGAAGGCAGTTCTGTAACTGCGGCAAGAAAGAGCCTGATAGGAAAAGCAAAGGAACGACCACAGCAGGCCAAGCAGGTACTCAATACCCTCAAAAAGCAGGGGCCTGTGCAAACATATCGTGCTGTGATGAAGAAACTTGATTCCTATTCACCTCTCGGGTACAGCTCAGCCGGAGAAGTAATAAAGGTAGCATCTGACGTGCAGAGTTTTGCTGTGGGCGATCTTGTTGCCTGTGGAGGTGCCGGTTATGCAAACCATGCGGAGATAATAGCAGTTCCAAGCAATCTATGCGTAAAGCTTCCTGAGGATGCCGATTTGAAAAGAGCGGCCTACAATACAGTAGGTGCAATTGCATTACAGGGTGTAAGACAGGCCGATTTGAAGATTGGAGAGACTTGTGCTGTAGTAGGACTCGGACTTATTGGCCAGTTAACTTGTCTAATTCTCAGGGCAAGCGGTATTAAGGTTGTCGGGATAGACATAAATCCCGGCATGGTAGAAATTGCCTCAAAACACTGTGCGAATCTGGCTTTTATAAGAGAAAAACCTGGATTAGCTGAAAAGATAGGTGAGTTTACCGAAGAGATTGGAGTAGATGCCGTCATTATTACTGC
>CAZZAX010000101.1:0-22107 GCA_964653075.1 uncultured Pirellulales bacterium | reverse complement strand
TGAACGTTCGCTAAACGGGATACTGCAGGAGCTGGAACAAAAAACCGGCGCGCAGTATATCATCCTGACCGTGGACACAACCGGAGGACTGCCGATTGAGCAGTTTGCAATCGAGCACATTGAGAGATGGAAGCTCGGCCAGAAAGGCAAAGACAATGGATTGCTTTTCGTCTTTGCGGTAAAAAAACGACAAGCTCGCTTTGAAGTCGGTTATGGCTTAGAAGGTTTTATTACAGACCAATACACCAATCGGGTTGGCAGAAATATATTGGTTCCGTATATCAAACAGGGAAAGACAAGTCAAGGAATATACGAAGCAAATCTGCAAATCGTTCAGAGAATAGCCAGTGAATACCGCGTTGCTTTGACCGGCATGCCCAAGGTGGCGCCCCTCGGTGCTGAACGCAGCAACATAAGAAGAGGCTTGCCCTGCTGTAGTGTTCTGCCGCTTTTGATTTTCATATTCCTGATATTCGGTGGAAGGGGCAGAGGAATGGGGATGTTGTTCTTTCTGCCGTTTATGTTAGGTGGTTTCGGCGGCCACGGAGGCTACGGCAGGAGCGGTTCGTTCGGTGGCGGCAGCTTCGGCGGTGGATTCGGCGGCTTCGGTGGCGGAATGGGCGGTGGATTCGGCGGTGGCGGATCAACTGTAAGCTGGTAAAAAGATAAAAGTAAAAAGGATTGAGAAAATGAGAAACTTCGGAAAAATATGGGTCGTTTTAGTTACAGTGCTGGTCGTTTTGTTATTATTAGGTCTTGGGATATTCTCCTGGTACATTGGCGGTTACAACAAAGCTGTCAACCTCGAACAAGGTGCGGAAAAGGCCTGGGCGGATATTGATGCTGCTTTGCAGCGAAGGCTCGACCTGGTGCCAAACCTTGTCGAAACAGTAAAAGGATATGCTGGGCACGAAAAAGAGCTCTTCGAAAACATTGCCAAATCGAGGGAGAAATATTTTCAGGCCGGCAACAGGGCGGGCAAGATCGAGGCAACCAATGAGCTGAGCGGTTTCTTGTCGAGGCTTTTAATGCTGCAGGAAAACTACCCGCAACTGAAGGCCAACGAGAACTTCCGGGACCTCCAGGTTGCGCTCGAAGGTACCGAGAACCGCATTAACGTAGCCCGCACAAGATATAACCAAGCGGCTGAGCAACTGAACGCTTATTACCGGCAATTTTTCGGGTCGTTCTTCTGCAAGCGTGCAGGTGTAGAAAAAGTCGAATATTTTGAGGCAAGCGAACAGGCAAAGACCGAAGTGCCGAAAGTGGAATTCTGAATACACTGGATGGTAACACCCCCAAACAAGTTTGAGGGTGCCACACTGTTTTCTTTCATAATTCAAAGGGCCTTAAGATAATGGAAAAGTCAAAGGGCAAAAGCCCCAAAGAAAGTGCGGTGGAGACAAGATACTTACTGATGCCCCACCAGGCCAATCCCCAAGGGACGGCATTCGGCGGAGCTATTGCAGCCTGGATTGACATGGTTGCTGCAATGGTTGCACAGAGGCACAGCGGCAAAGAAGTTGTTACCGCAGGTATCGACTCACTGATCTTTAAGGAGCCGGTTCGTATCGGCGACCAGGTAGTCCTGAAGGCGTCTATAAATTATGTGGGCCGTACGTCGATGGAGGTGGGCGTCCAGGTCAGCAGAGAAGACCCATACGGCGGCAAAAGTGTAATAACTACGACGGCGCATTTGACTTTTGTTGCACTGGATGAAAACAAAAAGCCAACTGCCGTCCCGCCGATATTACCCGAAACAGAACAGGAAAAGAAGCGCTACGAGAACGCCCAGCTTCGAGTCAAAGCCCGTAAAGAACTGTTAAAGGAAATGAGCTAACATACGTGTGCAACGAAAACCGAAGATAACAATCAACTAACGGCGGTAAAAATTACTCACGCCAAACCCGCACCCCGAACAGCAGTACTGGGAATACGATACTGTCATTCTGTTCACCGGGGAAATACGATTTCTGCTGGACAGACGACACTCAGGAAGGGACAATGCGTGAAAAAGCAAAGTGAAAAGCTGTTATGAAGGCAATTGAGGTCAAGACACTGACAAAATGGTATGGCTCAGCCAGAGGCGTTGAGGACTTGTCTTTCAGCATTGAAAAGGGTGAGATTTTCGGTTATCTCGGGCCGAACGGCTCAGGCAAAACGACTACTATACGTTGCCTGATGGGTCTGCTCAGGCCGACAAGCGGAGATTGCCTTGTATCAGGCGAGCGCATCGTGCCAGGCCGAGCGACTCAACATGCCAATATCGGCTATCTACCCGGCGAATTTCGCATCTGGCCGGGCCTTACGGCGCGACGGTCTCTTGGGATATCGGCCGCATTAGGTAATGTCAAAAACATAAGCAAGCGGCAAGAGGAGCTGGCTGAAAGGCTTGACCTGAATCTGGATAGACGCGTGCGTACTCTCTCAAAAGGCAATCGTCAGAAAGTAGGTGTCCTTTATGCATTTCAACATCATCCCAAAGTGCTCATTCTGGATGAGCCCACAATCGGACTTGATCCACTCGTGCGACAGGTCGTACTGGATTTGATTCGTGAAGCCGCCCAGACTGGCGCGACCGTATTGCTGTCCTCTCACGACCTTAGTGAAGTGGCCGCGGTGTGCGGCCGAGCAGCCATATTGCGGCAGGGCCGTCTGAACGAACTGGCCCCTATTTCCAGAATCGTACAGCAAGGCCGGAGACACCTAAGGGTCTGGTTTGCAAAAGGAACGCAGATACCGAGCTTACCTGTTGACGAGCTGCCGGGCGTGCGTTTGATTCAACAGGAGACAGAATCACTTCACCTTGCCTACCAGGGAACCATCGGTCCAGTACTAAAGTGGCTCGCGCAATACCCTGTGGACCGTATCTCAACACCACAGACCTCGCTCGAAGAAGCGTTCATCCAATACTACAATAAAAATCAGCCTTTGGGCGTAACAAAGCATCGGGATTCCAAAGCAAAGGAGGCTGCTAATGAGCAGTAAGGCCAATCCTCCCTTTCCATTTCCTCTGCTACGGTTCTGGACGCTGCGTATCCTGCCAATATGGGCTCTCATTGCATCGGTGATTTTTCTTTTTCAGATAGCCATCTGCGGCATAGTGCACGACAACGAAAGCGTTAAGACATTTATCCAATTTCTTGACATGCTCCCTTCATTTATCAAAACCGCCTTAGGTGGTGAGGCGCTGAATGTCGGAAACGTATCAGGGCTCATCGCTATCGGCTATCATCATCCTCTTGTTCTTACCCTGTATATGCTCTTTGCCGTAGGCGTGCCGACCGGCCTTCTCGCAGGTGAGGTTCAAAGAGGCACTATGGAGTTGATTTTGAGCCGTCAGGTCACAAAAAACCATGTCTATATATGTGCCGGCCTTATCACCGTAACAGGCATGTTCGCTCTGGTTCTGGTGATGTTCGGCGGTACTGTTTTTGCCACCAATGTGTATGAGCTCAGCCAGGATGTCCCCCTTTATTCATTTTTCAAAACGGCAATTAACGGTGGAATACTCGCAAGCGCTGTTGGTGGTATTGCACTTCTGGCGGCAGCATGTTTTCAGCGCAACACCGCTGTCTGGGTGACGGTTGCTTATTTGGTGGTGAACTATTTCGTATCGATTATCGCTGAGTGGTGGCCTCGAATGAAATGGCTATATCCAGCAACAATTTTCTACTATATCGATGGAGGGAAGACTTTTACCGAATCCGCATGGCCTATAAGAGACATATGTGTATTGTTATCGATACTTATAATCTCGACACTATCGGGCGCCGTCATCTGGTCGCGACGTGACCTGCCGCTGTAAAAAACTACACCTTACGGATTATTTTAACTATCCAATAGTCTATTCGTTTGTGCAATCAATTAAATCAGGATTCCTTCACACTACTACGAGACTCATCTCTGGGTTTAGAAGCAGAAACAGCCTTGATATCCACTCGTGGCACGGCCATCCCGGCCGTGAATTCACGGGCTGGAAGCCCGTGCCACAGTGTCTTCAGGCCGTATTTTTCTATGAGCATTTCCCGTTTCTGGTAGCACTGCTCCATGAAAACCGCAATCTCCGAGTCAAGATTTGCACTCGGGGAATCGCCGAAAAATGCGTGTATAATCGGAAATACCAAATCGGGCTTTCTCTTCCTCAATTCTTTTGCCATCGCCTCTATTTTCGCGGTCGCGACCCCTTCCTGCATACAGGTAAACGGGCCTACATGATATATCCCCGAGATACAGGCATCGCCAACCGGCCTGATTAAATCGTTCATAAGATGATACGCGATACCTGTGCTTAACGGCGACTCACCCTCGATATTGCCGTGACATTCATGGTTGCGTTCCAGAGTCTCTATCATATCAATCGGCTTTGGCAGGACATGCCTTCCCTTAAGGACTTCGTGAAACGGCCCGGCGATTTTATCTTCGACCGAAGACATATATCTTCCCTTAATAAAGGACTTAATAAATTTTCTTGTTACCTTCAATGCCCTGCTTAGATTGAAACTTTTTAATGCCAGCCCAATATCTCTTCTGTTGTTTCTTATATTCATCTTATTCACATAATCCAGCCAGTCCGTTACAGGGTCCCTTACTATTTCAAGACCCTGCCGCTCCAGCTTGTGTACTACAAAATTAGTACACGGATCGTGCTGCCTCATATAGATTTCCCCTATGTAGAGAACAAGGGGAAATCTTTTATTGTCTCGCAGTTTTATTTCCCTGAATCGAGAAACCGTTTCCTCGCCCCAGACTACCAGCTCTGCCGTCTCAGCGCCTTTTTCAACTACTCTTTCAAGTGCGCTTAACCTTTCCGCCTTGAGTTCTTCGACCTGCCTTCTATCCTCTGCGTACGGACGAAATCTCAAGGTTATATCTTCCAGCAAATCCGACCCTTTTATTCCCTTAAACAACATCTGCTGCATTCTGGTTTTTTCCGACGAGCTAAGCTTCCCGGGAAAAGGAATGTCCTGATAATCGGTTTCCGAAGACGGACCCGCCACAGGGACCTTCTGCAGACCTTCGCGGTCCAGAAATTCTCTGACTAATTCCGTGTATTTACCAAACCTGCATGGCCCGCTTGTTGTCGGAAGCATTACAAGATATTGCTTCTCGACGTATTCTTTGCCTTTTCGTTCTATCTCTTCCTGCAGGAAACCTATCGCGTCGCCGACAACGCCTTTTAGCGGGTGGCAAACTTCGGTGTAGATGTGCTTTCTCGCCACTTCATAGCCCCTCTGCGTATTCGTAGGCAATACTTTACTGTTTACTCCGAAATACCTCAGGCCGGCGGCTCCGACATAACTTGCATTCCCCATATACGGAATCAGCCAGGTTCTTTTTCCGGAGGTGTCATTTTTGCGCTTTTTTATTTGCTCCATTTTCAGTTTGCCCGGCCTGCTTTGGTTTACTACTCTTTCGTGTGCTTCGATCCTGGTTACAAACGGAGCGTTATTGGTTTGAGCATCCGTAAGCAGGACAAGGAAGGGCTTGCTCGCCGCCTGGTGTATTTTTTCTTCCTGATAAATTTTTAAGCTGTCCGGGCCGCAGGCAAAATTCATCATCCTTATGGCAAATAAATTAGGATGGCTCGCTACGAAGATATTGGCCTTCAATATCTTAACACTTTGCACCCAGAATTCGTTTTCAACCACCTCATCAAGAGGAATATCCAGGAATTTATGCTCCAGGAAGAGCTGTGGTATGTAATTTAATCCCCTTATTTGTGACAACATAGCCCCTGAATTCGAGCTTGCCTCCGGGTCAAGCAGCACATAATCTCGCCCGATACCAACATAAGCCTTTTCGTTGTTGCGCTGCACCTTTTCGAGGAACTTGTCTCCTTCGTTGTAGAGTTCGGCCTTGAATTTGTTTTCAGCGGCTTCGGCATATTCGATAGCAGCCTTTATCTGCCTGTCGGTGAAACCAAACTTTAACCTGTCGAATTCCTTATTGATTTCCCGCACGAGCAGTTCGGTATCTCCGAAATGCAGGATAGGATTTATCTGCTTTTCTTTATCGAGCGAGAGAACATCGTTCAAGATATAGCCCTCGGATTCGGTGTAAATGCAATATTTCAGGTCCGGAGGCGTACCGGTCCTCAGCTCGATGAAACTCGGATTAAAAAGGTATTCTATGTCCGGGTTTCTGTTCAGCACGGCCGCGTGCCCTGTTGTCAGCTTTCTTGCAATACAGAATTCCGTTCTCGAATTGTCAACGCCTATCTTGGCGATTTCTTTATCTGTCTTTGGCGATACGACCGGATAAAAACCGAGCTTCCTGAATAAAGCTGCGCTCCAGATTCCCTTTTCGCCAAGTGTAGCAGTACTTCTCTTGATTCCGATGGTCACTGCCTGCTGCTTACCTGTTTTCGAACCAGACATCTCCTGCAGCAGGCCGCCCTGCTCTTTGAAGTGTTTTTCATATATCTTATGGTATTTGTCAACATAGTTCGTTTTCGGTTTTTTAGCCGACTCTGAATTTCCCCTTGGACAAAAACCTCCTGTAATTATCTCATCATCCTCGATGGAAAATACTTCGAGCTGACAATCTCTCAAGCCGCAGGTTTTTCCTTCAAACAACTCCTTACAGGACACTCTTTCCTTCTCGAAAGGCATATCGACCAGGCCCCAGCCCCTGAATGCTGTTCCACAACTCTTGCCCTGAGCTTCCAACTGTTTTATGTTCTCGATTATGTCCAGGGCCTGCCCCCATGCTCCGAACATTTCTCTGTGCGGATATGCCTCTATTTGCTTTTCCGTTACCTGGGCAAGTGCGGCAAGGAAAGCCATTCCCAAAGGAGGTCCGCCCTGAGCAGAACATTTATCACCGGCGTGCTGCGAGCCTCCTACGAACTTGTAGTAATAACTGGCGGCAGTCCCCCTGACTATCGCCGCGGCGATTTCCTCTTTACTGAAACCTTCTGCAATAAGCCTGTTCTCGTCCATCTCCATAAAGACACCGCACGTCGAGTCAATCACCGGGACCTTGTCCGCTTCGAGTGCGGCCTGCTGAAGAGAATTTTCAACATTAAGATCTATAATGTCGGCCATATTCTCAAGGGTCTGACCTGAGCCGGCCTGGCAGCTATAATTCATTTTTGCTTCTTTAACCGTCCCGTCCGGAGAGAAGCTGGTGAACTTCATATCCTGGCCGCCAACTTCAAATATTGTATCAACCTCGGAATTGCAGTGCTTGACGCCAAGGGCATGACAGGTGATTTCGTCGGTTACTCTGTCTGCTATCTCTATCCCCTGCTTTGCCATTTCTTCTGATTTCTTCTTACTTACTAGGATTTTCTCATACAGCTTTCTCGCCGATCCCGTTGCTCCGACTCCCTTTACAATCACCCTGTCTCTGTGTCTGCTGAGGTACTTTAGAACACGTTTTAACGATTCCTCCGGATTGCCGTGAGTTTTGATGTACAGCTTATCGAGGAGTTTGCCGGTTCTTAACTCAACCAACGCTCCTTTTGTAGTTGTGCTTCCTCCGTCAATTCCCAGGACAACTTCGGTATTGGCGGATATTTCTCCCTTTAATGTGACGCTGTTCTCGTTCACCTTATCAAGATAACCGAAAAGGGCCGGTGTAAATTGTCTTTTCTCCCTGCTATATTCGGCCACTTTATCGAGCTGGTTGAGACTGAAAACCACACCGTTATTTTGTTCTATTCCTCTAACCGCCGTGCCTATAGCAGCTATATTGTGATAGTGTTGCGGTCTTGTTATAGGCAGACCGAGGAACTCTTCGAGGTTCTTTCTTATAAGATCGTTGGTAAGAACTCCGCCTGTTGCGATAGCAACGTCGGCATCTTCACAACCGTCGAATTCCCTTGCACCAAGAACATCGATTTTATAGTTTCTTGCGACCGTTCTGAAGAGCCCCGCCAAGTTGTCCTCTCTTCTTGCGCCTTCATTTTGTTTGTGAATCAAGTCAGACTGAATAACAACGCCGCATCTTGCCAGAAACTCGCTCGGCTGCTTTGACAAAACCGCCTCTTTTCGGGCTCTTCCGAACATCTCCTCCAGCCGAGCCTGTTGCTTCTGCCTGTTCTTTATTCTGATTATTTCCTTCTGATTTTCATCCTTCGCCGCGGAAACATCCTCAAGCACAGGGGCGGCAACTTGGCCTTCGAAAAGCCTTCTGCATTGCTTTTCTATCAAAGTCCCGGAGCCGCCGCCGCATTTGGTTCCTGTTTTCCACTCCTGAATAATCTTCTTGCCGTTTATCTGCTTTAAATTGAAAAAGTATGAGTCTTTCGCCCCTACATGAAAGATATACTCCGCCTGCGGTTGTGCCGCCTCAACTCCCTTCGGAATCGCTACGCTGTCATACACATAAGTTATGCCTTCCATAACTTTTGGGAATGACACTGCGCCGCTGCCTGTAAATGCCGTGTTTTTTATGTTATCGCTGCCGAACTTCTCACTTATATCCAGCCATGCCTGCTTGATCGCCCCGATCGGGTCGGCAAAGTGCATTATCGGCTTTGGCGAGTATATTATTTCCTTATCTTTGTTAAGGACCACATAATGTACAAAGCTGCTGCCGACATCAAGGCCCGCGAACAGAGAAGACTCCGTCTTGTTGTATTTCGTTTTAGCTTTCTTGTCCATAAAACACTCCTTACACCCTTATAAGACTGCCATCCTGCGTTCTGTACTCGGTTTGCTCGGAAATGTTTCCCCGTATTCTTTCGAGCATCTCAATAACGTTCTTTTGCTCTCCTTGCTTTAAGACGGCCATTATCCGCTTTACCTCCTTTGTATAAAGCGGCTCGATTTTAGCAAGCAGCTCTTTGCCCCGACCGGTCAGCTTGACTATATTGGAGCGCCTGTCGGCTGGTGCAGGCGTGCGGATAACCAAGTCAACCTTTTCCATTCTGTCTATAAGAGAAGTTATGTTAGCACGGCTTACGAGCATCATGTTGCTTAGCCGGGCCTGACTCAGGCCTTCATTATGATTACTCTGATATTTCAAGAGCATCATAAGATTAAACTGTACATCAGTAAGCCCGAAAGGCCTGAGAAATTCTCCCGCCTTCTTTTTTAAACATGAGGCAGAATAATAAATATTCAACAGGGCCTCGTGAGCCAACAATGTAAACGGTCTTTTCAAACATAACTCAAATTCGAGAGACATTTTGTATAACCTCATCTTTCTTTGTATATTGTTTATATATATATTGTTTCTTAGTTAATTATAATGTCAAAACAATTCTGATGAAAAATTCGAAAAATCCACCAACGCAACGGAAATGCTAACTATATATGATATGTTAGCAAGATTGTTAGAAAAAACGACAGCTCCCCGTCTGTCAATAGCCAACAAGCACCCTCGTTAGCTTGACTACGGCTTTCCATGTAAATCCTGACAGGTTTTCCACAAAGATAAAAAAGACCTTTTGCCGTTCAACTGCTGCCCTTGTAAAAGCTTATGAACCATTTTAACGGCTAATGTAACAATTTCACCGGCCATATGACTAATAATACTACTTTATATTCTCTAATAATTATTATTCTTGACTATGTCAAAACCGCTTCCAAACCCGCGTATGTTGTTATCTAAGGATAAAACTGATTACTCTAAGAACCAACAAGGCTAATCAACAGCTTGCTATTTTTTATGATTTTTAGTATTTTGGCATGCTATGGCTTCTGAGTATTCGCGATCCAAAGGTAAGAAAGAGCAGGTTTCGTTGCTTGTCCGCACATACAACCGTTTGGCACCCCGAGCCTACAGTGTCATTATGTTCGGAGCGCTGTTTTGCACACTTGCCGTCAAGCTTTTTCATTCGTGGCGTAACAGCCTGCTTAGTGAGTACCTCGGCTGGGTTCTTCTTGACCTTACCTTTTTGCTGGTAGTTGAGGTTATACTGTCGCTGGTTTGTTTTCGGTGGCCAAAAAAATGGGTTCTGCGTATAATGACTGTTATTGCTGCTATTATATGTACTTGGGCGGTGATGAATGCCGGTTGGCTCATTAGAACGGGAACACAAATTCTACCAAGAGTTCTGTTGCCTTTATTCAGGTCTCCACTGCATACGTTATGTATCATAGGTGTTAATCTCATAGAAATGCCGAAAACAGCTTTTATTTTGCTAGGTCCCAGTGCAGTTGCTCTTATGTTTTTCTTCTTGGTCTTGGCGAATCCTTTACCGCCGAATTACAACCACAAACGTTTTTATATAAGAGTTGTTGTTACTTTGGTAGTTATTGTAAGCAGTTTGCTGATTCGTGGTGCGGTCTCCAAGTCGAGTACTCAACAGGTGGCATCCCTTGGATTGCACTATAATTGTCATATACGTGCCCTGTTGAGTGTGATTGTTTCTGATAATCGCCAGTCGTTCATGCCCGTGAGGAAAATGCCTGACCCCGAACAATTAACAATTACACGAAAGGCGCAACAACTGAATCGTAACGTTGTTGTGGTTATACTCGAAGGAGTCCAGTACCAGTACACATCGCTCACAGACAGCCAAACTAACCTGACGCCGTATCTTGCTGATTTTGCTAAACAGGGCATCGAGTTTTCTAACGCCCGATCATCTCTGACTCATACGACAAAAGCACTGTTTGCCCTTTTGACCGGATGGTTCTCATCCGCCTCTCAGGATATCGCTGAGACAGTTCCTGTAATGAAGCCTTACCCCGGCATAGTTACTACTCTTAGCAGCAAAGGAGGCTATAGAACCGCGTTTTTTCAGTCGGCTTTAGGTAACTTTGAATCCCGGCCCGGGCTGGTGTTTAATCTTGGTTTTGATAAGTTCTGGGCCAGAGAGGACTTGAATGACCCGAACAGTTTTCTCGGCTATCTGGCAAGTGACGAATTTACAATGTTGAAGCCCATAACTGAGTGGATAAAATCTGATGATAGGCCATTCTTTATTACTGTCCTTTGCTCAGTTACTCATGACCCTTATGAGGTTCCGCAGTGGTTCGACACGCCGGCAAAGGAGCCAATTGAGCGTTATCGACAGTCAATTTTATATGTTGACAGTTTTCTCGCAGCCTTGGATGTTGAACTTGTCAGGTTGAGACTGACAAATGATATGATTTTTTGTGTTATTGGTGACCATGGTGAGGCATTCGGAGAGCACGGGCCGCTTGGGCATGCGCTGATAGCTTTCGATGAGGTACTGCGCATACCATTTTGTATACGTGCCCCTTTTCTGATTGAGCCGGGAACAAAGGTTACTCGGCCGGTTAGTTCAGTCGATTTGACACCGACATTATTGGGGCTATTAGGTTTCGAAACGGAGAAGGTCGGTTTTGACGGAATTGATGCGCTCGGTTTTATCCCGGGTGACCGTAAGGTTTATTTTTCCGGATGGATGCAGGAAGGCCCTTCAGGTTTTGTTCAAGGCGGGCGTAAATTCATTTATAATCCGGCCGACAGGACTGCCTGTGTATATGATATTCATAATGATCCGCTTGAAATGAACAGGATAGAGTTGTCTGAGCAACAAGCCCAAAGTATTTCTGACGACATTATCGTCTGGCGAAAAAGCACGATTTTGCAAATCAACCAGCAAAAAAACGGCAGGAAGGGGAAGGTATTATACGACCACTGGCTTTGCCGTTGGACGAACCGATTCTGCAAAGTATCAAAACGGCATTAAGAAACGATAGTATCAGCAACAGTAAGCCGGATAAAAAAAAGTTTACTTTTATTGATCATCCGTTTATTTTAATAACATCGCGTTGCAATTAATCAACACAGTATTGATATTATCAGAACCTTGCTCTTGGAAGCAATTAAAGGTGAATATAGGCAATGTGGGAACAATAAATGTTGAAATAAAACAACATGCTGTTAAAATATAAAACAATATTTTTCCGAACGGAAAAGGATTTTTCGCTCATAACTACTTGATATATAAGGTATTATCTAAGGATGAGTCATAATTATAATATAATCAAATTTTTTTGGGCATATTTTTTGCTCATTTATATTATTTAACCTGATTTTATAGCTATATTGGGCGGACGGCCTAAACATATTCAAGAGGAGGATGCGTCCGCCCGATTTCGGAAATTCCAAGATCGGCAGAGCCGATGTTGTTTATAATTTCGTTTTAGCGGGGTCGCTCCGGAGGAGGGTCGGCTCCGCTTTTATTATGCGCAAAGGCCATTTTTTTATCCTTATATGATTAATAATTAGAGCAATTTTTAAGACTTTGTGACCACTTGCGATTGTTGTGCGTAGTTTTTAGCTACACAACAACCTTTACTGACCGTATAATCAACATTGTTATGGAGCGCGCCGTTTATAGAATTATCGATGCTAATTTCAATCGCGCCCGTGAAGCGATTCGAGTGATAGAGGAGTTTTGCAGGTTCGCTCTGAACTCGATGCAGCTTACAGAACGAGCCAGGCAGGTTCGCCACGAGCTTTCAGCGGCAATCGGCAAGCTTGATGACGGTCGGCTTATATCGAGCAGAGATACCTTAGGCGACGTTGGTATAGGAAGGACCGTCGAAAATCAGCTTGTACGGGGCGATTTAACAGATTGTTTCACTGCCGGCTGTAAGCGTCTAACCGAGGCCCTTCGTGCTCTTGCCGAGACAACGCACACGCTGGATCGATCAGTGGCCGAGACGCTTGAAAAACTGCGATATACTGCTTACACACTCGAGAAAGACATTGTCATCTACGGCGATAATATTGAGAGATTCAAACGAGTCAATTTATACATCATTATTACCAGCAATCTGCCGACAGAGGTTATTTCTTTAGCTTACAACTGCGTGGATGGTGGAGCCGATTGCATACAACTGCGCGCCAAGGCAGTCGAGGACGACATACTTTTCGCTCTTGCAGTTGAATTCGTGCGGATATGTAAGGACGCCGGAATCCTTAGCATAATAAATGACCGGATTGATGTGGCGGCCGCTTCGGGCGCGGACGGCGTTCATCTTGGACAGAATGATTTGCCTCTTGAGCAGGCAAGGAAACTCCAATTATCTCCGTTGATAACAGGCAAAAGCACACACTCGCCCAGGCAATTGCATGCCGTCTGCCAGGAGCGGCCTACGTATGCGGCTTTAGGACCTGTCTTTGCAACTGCGACCAAACCAACCGCACCGGCAGTCGGTCTGGATTATGTCAGGCAGGCGAAAGAGATACTTGACGGTACCGGAATTGGCAATGTGGCTATCGGCGGTATAACAATGGACAATGTGGAAGAGGTTTTGGAAGCTGGCGCCGACGCAATTGCAGTCTGCGCTTCTGTAACGAAAGCCGCCGACCCGGCGAAGGCCTGCCGTGCACTTAAAGAAAAGATAACCACTTTCAAAAGTGACTGAATCTTTATGCAGTCTTCTTGTGATATTGATGTAATTATTATTTATCTATCCGAAATAAAATCGGGTGTGGCTTTAATGTATAGAGCTATTTGCCTGTCAATATTTTTGTTATTTGTATTTAGTTCACCTCTTTCGGCCAAAGGCAAACTGCCTCCGGAGCCACCCCGAAAAAATTTCCCTTTTCGATCCGAGGAGCATAAAGGAGCCGATTCGTTCGAACACGGCCGGCCCGTTGTTGGTACGACATATTTCTATTGGTATGATATCGATTCAAAGAGTCATATTATTAACCGCGACGGCACGGACGCACTGACGAATCACCCGGCTGATATAAATAATATCAGCTACAAGCGGGCTTCCTGGCATAGCGAACAATTAAAAGATATGATTGCCGCCGGTATTGATTTTTTGATGCCGGTCTTCTGGGGAGTGCCGGGAAAGTATGACGGCTGGAGCTTTGAAGGATTACCGCCTTTGGTGGAGGCGCATAGTGCCTTACAGAAGGAAGGCCTTCAACCACCGGCGATTGCCTTGTTTTATGATACGTCGATACTCAGGTGGAACAGTTTCAATGAGGACGGGACGAGCTATCACGTTGATTTAAAGACGGAATTCGGAAAGGACTGGTTCTATACGCCGATACGGGATTTTTTCAGCATTATTCCGCCTTCGAAATGGGCGCGCGTTGACGGCAGGCCGATTGTTTTTCTGTATGCGGCGGCGTTTGCAAAAAAACAGGATCCGAAACAGTTTGATTACGTAAGGCGCAGATTTGGGAACGATTTCGATATGGAGCCGTTCATTGTGAAATCGTCCCAGTGGGAAGGACAAGCCGATGCTACATATTCCTGGGGCGGTGCGGTAAGTGGGCCGCTGATTTACAGGGAGGTTGTTTCTCTTGGCCCGGGATACGACCATACTGCTGTCCCGGGCAGAACACCGCTTGTAGTCGAGAGGCGCGACGGCCAGACATATATTGAGTGCTGGTTGAAGGTTCTGCAGTTGAATCCGGATCAACGACCCTGGATGATGCACATTGAGACCTGGAACGAATGGCACGAGGGCACGGACGTGGCGCATAGCCGCGAGTACGGACGAAGCTATATTGTGCTCACGCGTCTTTTTGCAGATATATGGCGGACTAAAACAAGACTTAGTTTGAGTGCTGGATATGCGGATGCCGGCAGTGTAGTCTGGGCACTTGGTAGGCCGAAGGGATTGAATCTTCGGCAAAGCAGCGGCGACGGTGTCTGGCAGGTGAAAAAATTCGCTGAAGTCGAGTCGGTTGTTTCCGAGCCGAATCCGCACTTGAGCAAGAGCCGTTACCTTTATTTTAATGTGGACGATGCGTTCGCTTACGAGCTGTTCGGCGAGACGGTATCGGTGTCCGTTACCTACCGGGACGCGGGATGCTCATCTTTTCGTCTGGAGTACGACAATGCGAATCCGGCAAAGGGTTTGTTTGAAGGGGCTTTCCGTGCGGTTAAGGGCATTTCAGTAGGCAGAACCGGTAAGTGGAAAACAAGAGAATTTACACTGCCGCAATGCCGTTTTATGAATAGATGCAACGGGACCGACTTTCGCATTGTTATTATTGGTGGTGATTTGTCCCTTGCGGTAAGCAGGGTGGAACTCGTCAGAATGAAAAAGACTAAAGAGAATTAAACAGGACAGACATCTTTTTATATTGCCTCTGGAGGACATGAAGAATGATTAAATCAGGACGTTTGAAATTTGCTGTTACATTATTGGTTTTATTAAAAGTTATGAACTGTCAATCTCAGACTTTATGGGATTTGGCAAATGAAAATAAGGGGCTGTTGAGGATTTCTACACTGTTTACGGCACAGAACGTACGCGATCATCTAAGTAATGATGAGGGTATAAATAAAGCCGTTGACTGGTGCAAAAAGACCGGCGTGACGCATGTTTTTTTAGAAACGTTCAGGAGCAGATACACCGCCGATAGAAAAACCCTGGGGCACGCGAAAAGAAGATTTACCGAAGAGGGCTTTGATGTTTCCGGCTGTGTTACCACTACACAGGTTGGCAAGATTTCAACCGGGTGGAAACTGATTTCCTGTTACACCAATGAAGGCACACAAGAGCAGCTTCAGGAAATCTTCGAATATACCGCCTCGATGTTCGATGAGATTATGATTGATGATTTTCTTTTTACCGACTGCCAATGCAATGAGTGCAAGACGGCGCGCGGCAACAGGACGTGGGCCGACTACCGCTGCGAGCTTATGGTCAGGATGAGCCGTGAGAGAATTTTGGCCCCGGCCAGGGCGATCAATCCCGATGTTCGAATCATAATCAAGTATCCGCAATGGTACGATAATTTCCATAACCGGGGATATGAAGTTTTACGCCAAACGGCCGACTACGAGAAAATATGGGTTGGTACGGAGACTCGCGATTATGAAAACGAGCGCTGGGGCGGTAAAGTGCAGTACGAAGCTTATTATATTATGAGGTGGCTGGGTACGATAGGCGGATTAAAAACGGGCGGCGGCTGGTTCGACCCTTATGGGACGACGGAAAATACTTACGTAGAGCAGGCGCGCCAGACGGTATTGGCCGGTGCCAGGGAGATGCTGTTGTTTTGCTACGGCTCGCTGCTGAGGGATACGGGGCCGGCTAATGTTGAAAAATTGCGAGAGGAGATACCGGAATTGTTCAAGCTTGCCGGGCTGGTGCGCAACAAGCCTATAAGAGGTATTCATGCTCCGAAGCCGCCGAACAGCGATGCGTATAATGAGCAGTACGTATTTGATTTTGTTGGGATGTTAGGTTTGCCCCTTGTGCCCGCGGCTGAAATTCGCCCTGACGCGAAGGCTGCGTTTTTCTCTGTCCATGCGCTCAAAGACTCTGAATTCGCCGCTAAACTAAAAAAAATGCTTGCTGCAGGAAAGCCGGTGCTTATAACGGATGGGCTGGCCGAGAGGTTGGATGGCGTAAATCTTGCTGATGGAAATTTAATAATCCTGAAAGTGAAAGGAAGTCCTCGCAGCTTGCTCGAGCTGACTCGCGAACAAATAAATCCCATCAGGAACAAATTATTGAGGCCGTTGGGAATAAAATTCGATGCCCCGAATAAAGTAGCCTTGTACCTGATTGGTGAGGATTGCCTGATTGTCGAGAATTTTAACGATGAGCCGATAGATGTGAACGTTACATTCACGAGGCCTGTCCGGACGCGAAAGACGCTGGTTCTGCCGAACGAAGGTGACGTAAATATTTCGACAGGCCGCGGCGGCAGGTTGAATCTGTCGAAAATAACACCACGGACTTTAGTGGTTGTAGAATATTGAGGCGCCGGGCTTTGTTAAAAGATGTGTTTGATTTTGCAGTCATGCGGCGAAGACAATAAAAATAGTTGATAAAGAGAAACAACTAAGGATTTTATCGGAATATATTGCTTTTTGAGGTGTCTTTTTCTGCGCCTGAAACAGGGATTGTGGGAAATCTTTCCGTGATTTATCCACTAAGAGCACAATTTTTGACGTATCCGTTGAAAAACCGGGGGATTTTGGGCATACTGGCATTTTGCTGAATGGCTAATGGAAAAGATTTTAAAACACCGCTTTATCAGAGGATGTAACGTCTTTATTAATAATATGTTATGTGAAAAACATCGACATATAAGCTGGCTTCAGAAAAGGCGATTCACAAAAACCACTTTTTTGTTCCGACATTTTTTGTGATGACTGACAGAGGCTTAAGGGGTGTTTTTGAGGTTATCAACAGGTTATCCACAACGCAAAAACGCCCACAGGTTAGGTTTTGTATGATTTAAGAACGCCAAAAAACAACACGAGAGAGGCAGCGGAACTGTATAAGTGTTTATATATACAGGTTATAAGTAGAATAGCGAACGGATGGAAATTTTTGTATTAAGGAAGTACGATGAAGAAGCCGTTGATTACTATTGGTGAATCGATCCACGCTTCGATCCCAAAAACTGCTGTTGTAATGAAGCAGTTGGCGCAGCTTGGCTCCGGGGCATATTCCAAACAAACTGAGCAGTTGGATTTTATTAAGTCTTTAGTTGAAACGCAGACCGAAGACGGTGCGAGTTATATAGCTGTTAATCTCGATGCTTTTGGCGAGGACGAGCCGCAGCTTTGTGTCGATATGATGGTCGAATACGTCAGGCTTGTACGAAAGTGGGGCAGGGGCACAGCGGTTTGTATCGACAGCAGTGACAACAATGTCCTGACAGCCGGCCTGAGAGAGTGGTATAATACAGGCGAGAAAGTCAAAAAGCCGCTTATCAATTCCGTCAAAGTCTATACTGCCGACAGTATTTTGCCTTTGAAGAAAGATTTTGATTTCGCTTTCATCGGTCTTTTGGTAAGCGAAGAGACACCAACCGGCCCGGGTGGCTCAAACTCGGTTGATGATCTGTATTCCATAGCTAAGCAGATTTTCGATGAAGCGGCTGGTGAATATGGCTTTACTCCCGATGAAATATTTTTCGACTCGACCGTATTTCCATTGGCGATAGATATGCCGATGGAGCCTAATGTGCCGGGCTATACGTACAGGGCATTCGAGACAATAAAGAAAATCAAAAGCGACCCGAAGATGAAAGATGTGCATTGCTTGCTTGGTATTAGCAACTGCGCACGCGACCTGCCGGGCCGGAAGATTGGCATCTGCAGGGCCTACGTTGCAAAGGCGGTCGAATACGGCCTAGATGCCGCGATTGTCAACGTTGGCCACCACTATGGTATGGTTGAGCCGGATGCAGAGCTGATGGAGCTGGTCGATGCCTACGTCAAGATGGACGGCTCCGCCGAAAGATTGAATAAGGCGATGGAGTTAATGGGGAAATTCTGTCGAGAGAACAGAAAATCCGCGACGTAATTCCAGGAGTGTCGTAGCTGTTCTTCTGTGTTCTTGTTTTTGAAAATTGCGAAAGTAATTAGAGCAGCAAAAGACCGAATGCCATAACGAACATCCCTGAAACTATCCCTGCAATCACGGTATGCCCATGGCCATAGTGGTGGGCCATAGGAAGCAGCTCGTCCACCGAGATATATATCATAATTCCTGCGACGAATGCCAGAAGACAAGCGATAAGATTCTCGGATATGAACGGCATCAATATAAGATAGCCTACCATGGCCCCCACGGGCTCGGCCACACCGGAAAGGAAAGAATAGAAAAACGCCTTTCTTTTACTGCCTGTTGCGTAAAGAATAGGCATAGAAACCGAGATGCCTTCCGGGATATTGTGAATAGCAATCGCAATAGCTATAAACAAACCAAGCTTGACATCGCTCAGAGCGGTCCCGAACGTGGCCAGACCCTCAGGGAAGTTATGAATCCCGATAGCCAGGGCGGTTAAAAGACCGGTTCTCATAAGGGACTCGTTTGTCCGTTGTCTCGAAGTATCGTCAAGCCCCTTGAATTCGTGCGGATTCTCGGCTTCGGGTATCAGTATGTCTATAAGGCCGATAACGGCTATCCCAACGAAGAAGGCAATGATGCTCCAAAACTGACCTAAGGTTTCCATGGCCGATGACAAAAGCTCCATAAAAGATATGTAAATCATCACACCGGCCGAGAAGCCCAATGAGAATGAAAGATAAATAACCTTTGGTTTCCTGATAAAATAGGCGATAGCACTTCCTATCCCTGTCGAAAGCCCCGCGACGGCGGTAAGCAGCAGAGCTGGAATGACATTTTCAGATACGTCCATAACTGACCCCGATTGACTGATTAAATACAATCTTTGTTTACGTTCCAAACATAATAGTGGCGCATGATGCTCTTGGCAAATTTGTTTTTTAGATTCACCCGGTTCCGGCACGAATTTTAGTCTTCCTTATTTAAGCTGTTTTTGTTAAAAAACATTATTGTTTCGTGACCGGACTTCCAAATCATTCGGTTAAATTCTTAGTGGAGCAGGAAATGAGGGAAAATCGATTTTTTAAAAATCGCAATACGATTATAGTTTTGTCGGCCTTGTTAGCATGCTGCCAAACGCTGAAGCCGGGCTTATTGCGGGCGGTTGGTTTAGCGTTTGCGTCTGTTGTAGAAAGCGACGCACGGGACAGTGTTTATTATGTTGCGGTTAATGGCGATGATTCTTGGTCGGGCCGACTGCCCCGGGCAAATGCAAAACGGACGGATGGTCCGTTCGCTACACTGGAAGCGGCTTGCAAAGATGCGCGTGTGCTCAACACAAAGCAGCATAGAAAAATAATCATTCAGGAAGGCCGGTATTTCTTCGACGAGCCTTTGGTACTTACCAACAAAGATTCCGGCCTGTGCATAGAATCGGCGCCCGGGACCAGAGTTTGTATCTATGGCGGCTGGAAAGTTGTTGGTTGGAAGAAAGATGGCCCGAAGTTCTATTCGGCTAACCTGCCCGGCGTAAAAAGAGGAAACTGGGACTTCCGGGCACTGGTGGTCAACGGGCGTTTTTGCCCGCGTGCCCGGCTGCCTGAGAAAGGATATTTCGGGCATCTCAGCAATTTCAATGTGCCCTGGATGAGCACTACCGGCGGCGGATGGAAACGCAAGCCGACAAAAGAGGAATTGACCACACTAAAATATCGTCCGGAGGACCTCGGCCCGTGGCTGGACATTAACAACGCCGAAGTTACTGTCTATCACATGTGGGACGAGTCAATGGTGGGCATCCTCGTTATGGACACAGTCTCTCATACTCTTACCTTTGCCAATCCGTCCGGTCATCCGCCGGGGGCATTCGGGGTAAAAAAGTACGTGGTCCGGAATGTGCGTGAGGGTTTGACGAGGCCGGGACAGTGGTATCTGGACCGTTCGGCGGGCAAAGTAGTTTACTGGCCTTTGCCCGGTGAGGATATGACAAAGGCGGAAGCTTTTGCACCGACCATCGAATCTATCATTAGGATTGAAGGGACCAAAGATAAGCCTGCCCGGAATATAACCATTCGAGGCATAACGCTCTCTGTTACGACAACGCCGCTTGAGGCAGGCGGCTTCGGTGCGGGTAAATTCGAGGGCGCTGTCACAATAACATCGGCTCAGAACTGCCGGCTGATTGAACTGGAAATCGTCAATGTTGGCGGGCAGGGAATCAAAGCATCCGCCATCAATCTTCACATCGAGCGCTGTCATGTACATCACACCGGAGCCTGCGGGATTAGATGTCGCGGCACCGGTTGTATTGTCAGTGACAATCATATACATGACGTCGGCCTTACTTATCCCAGCGCCATTGCCCTGCAGGGCGGCGGCAGGGACTGCCGGTTAAGCCACAACGAAATCCACGAGACGCCTTATACTGCTGTTAATTGCGGCGGACAAAACAACCGCATCGAGCACAATCTGATTTATCATGCGATGCAGGAGCTGCACGATGGCGCGGGCATCTATTGTTTTGCCGGCAACGGACTTATTCTGAGAGGCAATTTCATCCGGGACATCATCGACACCGGCGGTTATGGCGCATCGGCATATTACCTCGACGAGAGGTCTGAGAACTGCCTGGTTGAGGGCAATCTGTCCGTTGGTATAGTCAGATCGTCACATAATCACATGGCCAAAAGAAATACTATCCGGAACAACGTCTTTATCAGCGATGCGGATGTGAGACTAACGTTCCCGAAATCATCGGACTATACCGTGGAGAAAAATGTTGTCTGTGCCAAAGGTAAAATCGTACTGGAAAATCCCGATGCGATTACGACATTGCGAAATAACGTGCTGTTCAGTAAAGAGGGTATCGTACAGGCTCGTAAGCTTAAAAATTACAGTCAATCCGGAACTTATCAGCTTAAGGCAGAGGCCGGAAACCTGCTTGTTGACCCCCTTGTTATAGAGTTCAAGACCGGTATAGTTAAATTTGATCCGGGCTCGCCGGCGGGAAAGCTTGGTATAAAACCAATTGACGTCAGCCGTGCGGGTCGGGTTCGCTGAATTTTTAGTCTTGACCTTTTGACCGGTTTTTGTTACAAAAGAGTTACTGCCGTATCTGTTTTCGAAGTGACTCGGCAGGTATCAAATCAGAATAAACTAAAATAGAAGGGAGCTGGATTATGGCAGAAAAAGAGGAAATCCCAGAACCGGCCCAAAAGCCCGAAGGTGAGACTCCTGAGAAGCAGGATGCAAGCGCAGAAAAACCTGAAGATGAGACTCCAGTAGAAAAAGTTGAAAGTGCTGAACAGCCTGTAAGTGAAACTCCCCCTGTGCAGGAGGCCAGTTTCGAACAACCACAGGCTGTTCAAGACAGTTCGCCGAGCAAGGAAATCAACAAAGACGCCCGCATGTGGGGAATGATATGCCATCTGGCCGGGCTCGGCGGTTTAATACCTGTAGTGCCGGTCATCGGCAGCGTCATCGGGCCGTTGATTGTCTGGCAGATAAAGAAGGATGAGTTTGGCTTTGTGGCTGATCAGGGCAAAGAAGCGGTGAACTTCCAAATATCGATTCTAATTTACGCGATAGTATCAGGGCTTCTTTGTTTTGCCTGTGTCGGCTTTGTTTTGCTGCCTGCCGTGTATATTTTTGATTTGATTTTCCTGCTGATTGCGGCGGTTAAAGCCAACGATGGTGAGAAATATCGCTATCCTCTGACTATCCGCTTCATTAAGTGAGAAGCCCGGATAAAAACCCAAAGCTGAAATATGAAGTCGCTTTACCTGCGATTAGGCGGGCAGCCATCGATATGCGATTTGTTATCAAACTTTTTATTAGCCCAACTTTCGCAGTTAGGTGCCTAAATCAGCAGTTTTGATAGCGGCAGAGCGGTTAGTTTCCACCACAAACCTTGCTATTTAACTGTTTAACTGTTGGCTATACA